>NZ_JAPTNK010000008.1:0-216021 GCF_026891775.1 Brevibacillus halotolerans | reverse complement strand
GTCTAAAAGAGCGTATGGAACACAAGCCGCCTATGATGTCCGGCGGTCAAAAGCAACGTGTAGCCATCGCCCGTTCTCTCGTGAATCGCCCGGCGATTTTGCTAGCGGATGAACCAACGGGAAACCTGGACAGCCGTTCTACTAGAGAGGTTATGGCCATTTTCCAAGAATTGCACGCACAGGGAGTTACCATTATTCTTGTCACGCATGAATTGGATACCGCTCAGCACGCAGAACGTATTGTTGTCTTTAAAGATGGTGTCATTATGAAGGATGAAAAAGTAAAAGAACGACTCTTTGCTGTCGCAGATGAAAACGAGGTGTTCGCTACATGAACCTCATCGAAAGCTTTCGCATTGCTATAGATGGTATTTGGTCCAATAAACTGCGTTCCATTTTAACCATGCTAGGAATTATTATCGGCATCGCTTCCGTCATTGCCATTATGACAATGGGTAAGGGCGGAAAAGAAATGATGACAAGTCAGTTCGGAAATGTAGCCGATGCAAAGTTTACCGCGATGGTAAGCTGGGAGACCGAAGAACCTGTCAAGGATGATGATTTGACCATTGATGATGCCGTTACCCTGGAAAGAATTAATCCTTACGTTCAAAATGTCATGGCTCAAATCTACGGTAGCGGAACCATCAAGGATAAGAAAAAGGATATCAGTGCTCAAGTATATGGGACAACGGCCAACTTATTAGAGGTAAATTCGAGCTATAAGATTGAGAAGGGTCGTTTCTACACCAGAGATGACGATAAAGAACAGCGAGATGTTGTGGTATTAGACAAGGGCTTAGCAGATAAATTGTTTCCTCAGGGAAATGCTGTAGGAAATCGGATTTACATGTCAGATGCCTCCTTTGTGGTCATTGGGATTCTAAAAAATGATATGCAGGGCTTAATGGGCGGCGGCATGCAGGATCTGGTGTACATGCCGGCACGAACCTATCTTAATCATAACGAAAAAGCAACGGTAAACATGTTCCATATTCAAGCCAAATCAAATGCTACGATTCAAGCCGCGATGGACTTTACCAAGCAATATCTAAATCGTGTACATAAGCATACCGATCATTACACGGTAAAAAACAGCGCCGATGATCTAAAAGAGATCACGAAGATGCTTGACATGCTTACAATGGTCTTCTCGGTTATCGCCGGAATTTCTCTTTTAGTGGGCGGTATCGGGGTAATGAACATCATGCTCGTCTCCGTAACGGAGCGCACACGCGAAATCGGGATTCGAAAAGCCCTAGGTGCCAAAAAACGGGATATCCTGACCCAATTTTTGATCGAATCCATTATTGTCTGCTTAATTGGTGGCGGTGTAGGGGTAGGTCTTGGACTTGGGTTAGCTTCGATTATTATCTCATTTGCAGGCATGCCTCCTGTTACATCCTGGGATAGTATTCTGATCGCATTTGGCTTCTCTAGTGCAATCGGGATCTTCTTTGGAATCTATCCGGCAAACAAAGCAGCCAAGCTTGATCCAATTGAAGCATTGCGTTACGAATAATCGGAAGAGAAAGTACGAAATAAACCACGTAACAGGCTGGATCCCTTCAGGGTTTCAGCCTGTTTTTTTATATAAATTGACAGACTATTTTAATTTTTATAAAACCCCTTTACAAATTGGATAAATTAACTAAAATGAAAAATGTATAGATATTTATACTGACCAGTCAAACTAAAAAGAGAGACATGAAAAGAGGGACTAACATGAAAAAAGCTATGTTGACTCTAGGAGTAGCTGCCGTAGGATCATTACTGATGGTAAGCTCTGCATTTGCTGCAGAAGCAAATTATTTGTTCAAACTACCTGCTAACACAGCTCAGACAGTAGCTGATCCCGTAGTGGACAAATCGATCGAAAAGTATTTTCCAGCAATTCTGCCAACTACTCAACAACAAAGCAACGTAACGGATTCAAACTTCAGCAAGTTTTTCCCTGCTATGTTACCTGTAGCACCTCAAGCCGATCAGCCAGCAGCAAATACTATTCAAAAGTTCTACCCAGCCATGTTGCCAACACAAGAAGTAGCTCCGGCATCTGGAAATGAAGCCGTGAAAAAATTCTATCCAAACGTACTTCCAGAGACGACACAAGAAGCACCAACACAAAAACCAAGCCATATTATTTTTGGCTAATGCGAATATAATGAAAAGGCCCGCGAATGTGCGGGCCTTTTTCTTCCTTAAAACAGGTGCTATTTATTATGATCTTCTGACCGCATTTTTCGAGCATTTAGTCTATCTACTATAGAGCGTCCTCGCTCACGTATCGATTCTTCCCGCACCTTTAGGGTATTTTTTTTCATCATCCCATTTTTAGAGGTGTCTGGTCGTCGGTCTTCTGGTTTCAAGAGTACTTACTGCCCCCTTTTTTTTCGTAATCCGCTAAAAGCTCACCAAAGCTTTTATTTTTCTCTCGTTCCTCTAATTCTTTGCGGCGTTTTTCCGCTTCTTCGCGTGCCTGCTTTTCTTTTCCTTCCTTCAATTCCTTTTCCATTTGCTTTAACTTACCTAAAGCATTTTCGCCTAGCAAATCCTTTAAGCTATTTCCTGATTTATCCGAAGCCAAAGCATCCTGTGCCGGTTTCGTTTGATTTTGTGTACGATTCCCACGTTTTTTTGCCATAGTGACTACCAACCTTTCCAACTTTATCTCTTATTTATTGTACCATTTTAGGTCATACTACAAGCGAGAAAATCATTGGAGGGATTCACATGGTGCGAAACAAATCAAAGGACTTCGGAAAAACCGCAGATATACAAGGTCCAAAATCACGATCCGAGGCTGTGCGCTCTAATGGTTCAATTAATGCTGAGCCCCAAGAACGGATGAAAGAAAACCGCTAATTTGCAGGGTACAATACGTTGTCATAAAGGAGGTTTTTTATGAAAAGCAAGCCTCCAGCAGATAGGAATCCACTTGCTGTTGATCAAACACTGCCGCATCAAATCAATGCGCCTGACTTTAAGCAGGCACACATTAGCATGCAGGCTCCCTTTGTTAACCAATACGGGATTATGATTGGGGATAGCGCCTATAATTCCGCCGATTCTCCGATAAACAATTGGTCCCGCGATGTCGACCCTGCTATCATGGCTGGTCCAGAATGGGTACATCCCACCAATGACATTGGCTGGAATACCCGTGAAAACCGTGAGCTACTGGAAAAACAACAGCTTCGGAAGAAAAAGGACATGTTTACCCATTTGGATAAAGACGTAAGCTATCACACCGATTAAGATAAAAGCCAGCATCTCCTCCTAACAAGGAAAGGTGCTGGTTTTTTATGCTACAATAACAAAAGCAACTGAATACCAGAAAGGAAACGATTTCATGAAACTTCAATTAACAATAACGCCTGAATTTTCAAAGGCATATCAAAAATATGCTGGGTTTATCCCTGGTGAAACCATTCGTCTGTATGTTAGAACCTCTGGACCAGGTACTGGGGGGTTGTTTTATGCTGTAGAAAAGGATCAGCTTCAATCCGATGATGCCCTCTATGAAGTAGCAGGTCTGCGCTTCGTGATTCGCCCCAGTGATTTTTGGTATTTTGATGGAGGCACCTTATCATATGATGAGCAGTTAGGAGAATACGGCTTTATGTTTACGAATCCGGGTTTGCAACCTTAGGAAACCATTCTGTATGTTGAATCGTATTAGTAAAGAAACCACGTATTTCCAGGAGGAATTCAAATCATGTCCGCCAAATCAAAAAATGCAAATCGTTCGATTTTAGTAGCGATTGGGCTGTTTTTACTGACAAAGTTTAAATTTATTTTTCTCTTTTTGAAAGGATTTAAATTTACAGGAACCATTATCAGCATGGGGGTTGCTCTTTATTTTTATGCTGTTGTATTTGGATGGAAATTTGCAGTCGCCCTTATCTACTTGGTTTTTATTCATGAATTAGGACACGTAATTGCCGCGCGGATCAAAGGAATTAATACAGGCTTGCCCATGTTTATTCCTTTTGTTGGAGCTTTCATTCAGTTAAAAGAAATGCCGCGCGATGCAACAACAGAAGCATTTCTAGCCTATGGGGGTCCACTCGCCGGATTACTTTCGTTTTTGCCCGCCATCCCACTATATATCTATACAGAAGACCCATTATGGGCATTAGTCATTCATTTGGGAGCGATTCTTAACCTATTTAATTTACTTCCGGTTTCTCCACTAGATGGAGGCCGTATCGTAGGAGTTTTGTCCCCTAATATTTGGTTTTTAGGTTTACTTATTTTAGGAGCTTTTATCTTCTTTTCACCAAGTCCTATGCTCGTGCTAATTTTCATCTTTGGGATGTTTTCTTGGTGGTCGCATCTTACCAGCGATTACAAACATAAACAGCTTCAATATGAACGTGATAAATGGGAGCAGCTTCATCAGGAGCTTTCGCGTTGGATCGTTGAGCCTCCTACATCGCAGGAAAGATACGATCTACAACGTTTATACCTGCAAACGCAAAAAGCTCAGCCAAAAAAGCCCTTTACTTTTCCTTTGTTTCAGGAAGAGAAAAAATTGGCTTATAAGAAGCTCCAGTTTGATCGCCAATTTATCATAAAACGCTGGGAGTTATTGGTCGCTCACGAGCAAGAGCAATATCGGAATGCGTGGAATCAATATTCCGATACTACTGCATCAGCTACAGAGGCTCAGGCCGTTTCTGAACACACTGCAAATGCTGAGGATCATATTCCCACAACAGAGCAGGATACGTTCCAAGCTGAGCAGGGAATTTTACAACACACCATATCCAGTACGGAATTAAAGCTAGCTGACATGAATAAAGAACTGGAACACCAGGCTGGTTACTATGAAGCAAGCGCTGCTACGCGTTGGAAGGTGTTACTTGCTTATCTAGTGCTAGCCGGACTGTTAGCCGCTTTTTACTTCTATTCTGATCAAATGTTATTAGAATGGCGACAGGTAATGAAAACAGCATAGTTTGTAGAAAAAAAGACAAAATCACCGCTTGCTTGTAAGCAGAGATTTTGTCTTTTTGTTTGGAGAATGACCGAGAACAGCAATCGGTCTATTGTTTCCTTTTAATGTGCGGTTGCATTTTTTTTACTAGTTCTTCTTCATTATTCCCAATAAACCAACGTCCATTTGCATAAATAAAAGCTCGCTTTAAGCAATGACCGCACATATTTTGACAGCCGATTTCTACCTTCGCATCCGGAACCATCTCTTTTAACCGTTCCGCGAATTCTTCGGCGTTGTATCCTTTGCACTCATCACAGATGCGTAGATCATTTGACATTCTACATGTTCCTTTCTACAGACGAAAGCCCAGTGTATCAGTAATCACTATAGCTGTTTTTTGTAATTGTCGCAACATCCTCGTGGGCATTCCACCAAGTTCCTGACGATTTGAGCCAACTGCTTCATCCCGAATTCCAATTGTTCGTAGCTAGCATACGAGTAAGAGAGCCGTAAATGGGTATCATCCAGGGGATCATATAGATTACCTGGATTTAATAGGATGGATTGCTGCTGGGCTCTTTTAAACAAGGAACGCATGGATATCTTCTCATGTAAAAAGCAAAGCCAGATATAAAACCCCCCTGCTGGAATAGACCAGGTAGCTAGATCATTAAAATATCGTTCGAGTAAAGCTAGCATAAAATCTCTTCTAGCTCGAAGCTGCTCTCTCACATAAAGTAAATGCTGTTCGTACAATCCGCTTGCTAGCCACTCATACACAGTCCATTGTGAGAGGGAGCTGGCTCCATAATCCGTCTGCATCTTTAAGTCAGCCAAACGGTCTATCACTGTTTCTGGTGCCACCAGCCATCCGATGCGCAAACCGGGGCTGATCGTTTTAGACATACTGCCTACATACAGTACAGTCCCTTTTTGGTCTAACGCCTTAATCGGTAAAGGCGGCTCTTCATCCAACCACAAATCCGAATACACATCGTCTTCTATTAAAGCGATGCGCTCTTGTTGGCACAGCTTCAGCAACTGCTCTCTGCCACTCTCACTTAATACCTTACCAGTTGGATTCTGAAAAGTAGGAATCGTATACAGCATCTGCGCCGTCTGCTGCTGGATCCCTGCTAGTAGAGCCCGCTGGGATATTCCTTGTGCATCCAGTTCAATCCCTTTCATTCGGATACCCGCAGATGGTAATAGATTTAATGAATATAAATATGAGGGCTTTTCCATCAACATGGTTGCTCCAGGGTTCATCAAGCCTAATGAAATTAATTGTAGCCCCTGTAAAGCCCCTGAGACGATCAAAATACATGAGGGTGGTACATTTATACCCTTTTTCGCTAAATGTCTGCTGACCTCCCTGCGGAGCTTGTACAGCCCTTTGGGTTCTTCATAGCCAAGGGAAGGAATTTTTTCAGCCACCTGAGCTAGTACCTGTTTCATGTTGGCATGAGGATATAGATCGCTAGATGGCTCTCCCGTTCCTAAGCGTATCATGTTTGGTACGAATTCTAGTCGATTAATCTCTTGAATGGTAGGAAGGTTAGGATGAAACATACCAGCATTCACATAGCTAGGCCAGTGAAGCGTAGGAAATGGATCTGGCTGTTGCACGACTATCGTGCCGCTTCCACTTCTCCCCTGAATTAAGCCCTCCGCAGTCAATTCCTGAACCGCTGCAACCACTGTGCTGCGATTCACTTTAAAGGTAACAGCTAGCGTACGCTCCGGCGGAATTTTATAACCCACTGGCCATTCACCAGCACTAATTTTTTCGCGTATATACGACGCAATTTGGCGATAAAGAGGGATCGGGTCATCCCGTTTCGGCCTCCATTCTCCCAAGCCTATTACCATACTTGGTTTCCTTTTTTTCTTCACATGCTTCCTCCCTGCGTTCAAGTAGAAATCTAAACTTGGTTGGGTGATTAACCAACCAATTGGATGCAGACAGTAGAAATTCCTCCAGGTAAGATACAAATAAAGAAAAAGAGGTGATCATTATGGTACTCGCTTGGTTACATGGCATGGTGCTAGCATTTGGACTAATCTTACCCTTAGGCGTACAAAACATCTTTATTTTTAATCAAGGAGCCGCCCATAAGAAGTTTACCCGAGCCCTACCTTCGATTATTACAGCTAGTATTTGCGATACAATTCTGACCTTACTCGCAGTTTTAGGAGTATCCATGCTATTGTGGAAAATTGTATGGTTAAAAACGGCTTTAGTAGTAGTGGGAGCTTGCTTCTTGCTATACTTGGGGTATATGACTTGGAGATCAACGACCATCACGGCGAACGTGACTACCCATGCTTCTTTTACGTGGCGAAAGCAGGTCATGTTCGCAGCATCTGTCTCACTTTTAAATCCGCATGCCATTATGGATACGATTGGTGTAATTGGAACCAGTTCAACAGCCTATACTGGTCATGAGAAAGTGGCCTTTACGGTGGCATGTATACTTATTTCGTGGATGTGGTTCTTATCTCTAGCGTGGGCAGGTAGGATGCTAGGCAAGGTAGATAATACTGGTCGAATCATGCTTGTTATTAATAAACTGGCAGCTATTCTTATCTTTCTGGCCTCTGCCTATCTCATTTACTCCGGGCTCTCTAGCTAGTGCAGCACAGCAAATAGAAGAAAGATCAATAGCTGCAACGAGCTTATTAAGTAAAATAGAAACAGGGCTTCTTTTGCAAATGTACTCTTCTTATCATGGCGTATCTGATAGAGATGATAAAGCATGCCAATTATGAATAGAATGAGTAGCAACCACCAAATACTGTTCATAACTCCTCCCCTATCAGTGGAACCATATTCATTACATCATTGAATGGTAAACTCTTCATGTTTTATAGAATAGCAGAAGATTGCTATCCGTATTCATAAAATTCCATAAAAGGTTATTCAAAAAGGTTTAGGGATTCAAGATTTTTTACCCACCTAGCTTTGCATCACATGACCAAATAAAAAAGGCCGTCATAAACCGGCCTTTTTTAACAAACTCATATTGAATTCCGATACGAGCTTATTTTGTTATTTGACTGTTTTTCTCGAAATTACGCAGAATCGCTACTTCTACACGACGGTTCGTTGCGCGACCGTCATTCGTCTTATTGGAAGCTACTGGCTGGAATTCACCAAATGCACGTGTGCTAAACTTACTTGGATCTAGCTTTTTGTTTTCCAATAGGATGGTCATAAAATTCATAGCACGCGCAGAACTGAGATGCCAGTTAGATTCAAATCGACTGTTTCTGATTGGTACATTATCCGTATGACCAGACACTGTTACTCGTCTTCCATCTGGCTCTAACAGCTTAGAAATCTCAGATGCCAAATTCCTTGCTTCCGGTTTCACCTTTGCACTGCCTGATGCAAAAAGGGCGTTGTCCATAATTGTAATTAGCAATCCTTCATCGGTGACCTTCGTGTGCAATTTGCCTGTAAGATTATTCTCTTTCAAATAACTATCCAACTGTTTTTTTAGCTGGTCAAGCTTCTCTGTTTCCTGTAGATATTTCATTTGTTGTTCATACTTGGTCTTGTCAACAACCTGCTCATTTCCCCCAGGCTTCATAAGGGATTGCTCTTCTGAGTTGATTGGCTCAACCGGTGAAGGAAAATCTAGTACACTGACTCCACCATTCAGAGCTGCATTAAACGATCCAGCTAATTGGCTAAACTTCTTAGCATCTACGGAACTAGCCGCAAACAATACGATAAAGAGGGCTAATAGCAAGGTTAGCAAATCCGAATAAGGAATGAGCCATGTTTCATCAATATGCTCTTCATGCTTCTTTTTGCGTTTAGCCATTAACGCCGACTCCCTCCTCGCTAGATCCCTCTTTCACTGCTTGGCGTTCAACAACTGGGATGTAAACCAGTAGTTTTTGCTCGATAGCAGTCGGAGAAACCCCCGCCTGAATGGATAGTAATCCTTCAATCATAATACGTTTTACTTCAACTTCTCGTTGTGATTTACGTTTCAATTTGTTAGCAAAGGGATGCCATATAACGTAACCTGTGAAAATACCTAGCAAGGTTGCTACGAAGGCAGCCGCGATAGAGTGTCCTAATGCCTCTACGTCAGCAAGATTCCCCAAGGCCGCGATCAAACCAATAACCGCACCTAGAACCCCTAGCGTTGGAGCATATGTACCTGCTTGGGTAAAGATAAGCGCACCGCTATGATGACGTTCTTCCATAGCACTGATTTCTTCATCAAGTACATCGCGAACAAATTCAGGCTCTCCACCATCAATAATCATCTTCATGCCATTGCGTAAAAACGGGTCCTGAATCTCATCAGCTGTATTTTCCAAAGCTAGCAACCCTTCACGTCTGGCAATACCTGCCCACGTCATGAATTGGCTTATCAGTTCACGCTTATCCGCTTCCTGTTGATTGGTAAAAAGGACTTTCATGATTTTGGGAATCCTTTTTACTTCTACCATAGGGAAGCCTACAAAAATAGTAGCAACCGTTCCAGCAATAATGATTAGAAAAGCAGCAGGGTTAACTAGAGAACTAATACTGGCTCCCTTTAAGACCATCCCAACAAAGACAGCCACAAACCCAAGAATAATTCCTATTACAGAAGACTTATCCATCAAGACACTCCCTATTCCCCGAAAATAATATCCCTATTTCTTATTTCGGTAAACAAGCCGGTAAGTATGAGTATAACTTGTTAGATAACCACATTTTTCCGTTATAAATACATTCATGTTCACGTTTCAGCCGTTTTTTTCCTTTTTAAAGATAGAAAAACCCTAGGGATGTTTTCACATCGATCCTAGAGTTTTTTCGGATGGTTTATTTTAAAAATTGAACGGTCTTACTTGTTGGTTGTAGAGCCTCGAATGTAAATCCTTGCTTCTTCAAATCAGCAATGACCTGTGGCAAAGCTTTCAATGTGCTTTCTTTTGCCTTGGTATCATGCATCAGGATAACCACCTCATGTTTGTTTGCACTGCCATTCTTCACATTTCTGATGACTTCTTGAGGGGTATAGCTATTCGATCTAGCATCACCGGAGCTAACATTCCAATCAAAGTAGGTATATCCTTGATTTTTCACTTCTTTCACAATATCATTCATGACCCATTTGTTGGCTCCATAGATTGTGGTATCTTGCGCTTTCTTACTAACACCATTATTACTACCACCAGGGAAACGAATCATGGTTGGTTTTTCCCCTGTGATTTTTTGGATTTCTGCTTCGGATTGTTTTAGATCAGTAAAGAATGCTTGCGGATTTTTATAAATTTTATTGTAATCATGGGAATGCGTATGGTTACCAATGGTATGTCCTTCTGCTAGCATTCTGCGTAAAATTGCTTCATTTCCTTTAACATTGCGCCCTAAAACAAAGAATGTTGCCTTAATATTGTGTTGCTTCAAAACATCCAGAATTTGGACCGTAACATTAGATGGTCCATCATCAAAGGTAAGATGTGCTACCTTTTGAGAGGATACCGGTTTCGTTGCTGTCGTGTCCGGTTTTTGTCCTGATGTTGTTGGATTCGGATTCGGATTTGGTTTTGTTTCTGTACCTGGTACTGGTGTCGTTACATCAGGTTTTGGGTTAGGCTTTGTCACCGGTTTCGTTGTATTCGGTTCTGGTTTTGACTCTGGTTTTGGCTTTGGTTCTGGGATTGGTTCTGGACTCGTTGTATCCGGTTTTGGTTCCACTGTTACCTTTTTACCTGAATCCACAATTGCTCCCATATACTCCTTGCCAATATCCTCGTAAATTAAATAAGGCAAGCGTTCCATTTTAAAGGAATTAACCATTGGAGCGTACAATGCTTCGAGTTCTTCTGGCGAAGCCTTACGCGCTAAAGCTTTTCGAAGTTCGCTGCTTCCCATTATTTTGTCAAATTGCTCTGAATTGAACCGTTTATCTTGATTTTTCATAACAGATGAGGTTAGTTGGTTAGCGTATGCCAAGACATACATCCCTGTGCGTGCCGGATTAAAAGCATGGTAATCGATAATTTGCAAACGAACACCACCAGCAAACCCTTTGGTCTCAGGAACAAACACAACCCCCGGTAAATCTGCATCATTTAACATCTTAGCAAGCTGGTTAGCTTGGATTCCCTCTGCGCCTACCCATTTAAAGTTATCGCTATGCTGTAAGCCGATTCCCTCTCCAAGCCCTGTTGCTAGATAACCAAAGACAGAAGCTAGGTTAGGAACCTGCGGAGAGCTTTTCACCCATTTAAGGCCTGTATCCTGAAAAATCATCCCTCTTGCATAGTAATCCATGGGGATAATGGTAAGATGAACACCCATTTTTCTATTAAAAAACTGTGCTAGCTCCCCTATCGTCATTCCATGTGCCAATGGTAGCTCGTCCACACCAACAAAACTTAGATAAGGAGGTGTTTGGACTGGACCATCCACAATTTTTCCACCTAACGGATTAGGACGATCCAGAACAATTAGCGGCTTTTTATGTTCACGAGCCGCTTCCATCACATCATGTAACGTGGATATATACGTGTAGCTTCTCGCTCCGATATCTTGCAAATCAAATACCAAAACATCAACATTTTTTAGCATATTGGCGGTTGGTTTTCTAGTTTTACCATATAAACTATAGACGGGAATATTCCAATCTTTATGTATATAAGATTCCACATAGGCACCAGCCCGAGCCTGCCCATCAATTCCATGCTCTGGACCAAATAGAGCCGCTAAGGTGGCATTATGATATTTGGCCAGAACATCTATGATGCTTTGTCCCTGACTATTTATTCCCGTTTGGTTGGTAACCAACCCAATCCTTTTCCCATCAATAAGATGATGATATTTCGAGATTAGGACATCATCACCTAGCCTGATACTCGGTGGATTCGCGTAGGAATTTCGATCTGAGACGAACATCAGCATAATCAGACACGTGAGAAAAAGTATACCTTTGCGCATAATTTATAAATTCCTTCCTACGAAATAATTGCGAAATATATAAATAAATTTCTATATAAATGAGACTCTCTTTTTAACAAATAGTTTCATCTAGTATGAAAAAATAAGTCGATTGATGTAAAACTTGGGTAAAACGTATTATTTTGTTGAAAAATCTGATCAAAAACTAGTAACAAACGACTGATTTTGACATCATCATTCAGTCGTTTTTTGCTAGTTATAGTCCAACAAAGCAGCAAACAATCATTAAAACAATAATGGCAAACCTTTCATAACGCTCCTCTAACATTGAGAACACTCCTTTTTGGAATAAACCAGTTTTTTTAGGTAACGACAACAGTGTTTCCCTTGGTAAAATATATGAAAGCAATCGTCATATTGCTATTATTTTGGGCTAGCGTATTGAGAAGCGTATGCTCGGTACGACAAGCTTTCTCGATTCGTCTGCACGCTGGATATCACACGTATTGCACTCTTTTTATTGTAAATAATTATGGATGAACGCTGATTCAGCCGCTGTTACCTCCAGCAAAAAACCCGACTCCTGAAAAAGCAGACGGGTCTTCATTCGGTTTAGGATTTTTCGATGATGGAAGATTCCCACTTACAAAATCATTTTTTGTAAATGTAGATCTCGCTTGTTTCTTAAATCGAAATATTCTGTTCCTTTTCGCACTAGTGGTCGCATGGGCTCGTCTGCATTTATGAGGACAATTTCTACCTCGTCACCATTACTAAGCAGGGCACGACTTCCGATATACATCGAGATAATCGACTGCATAAAGGTAGAGACAATTTTGGGATTTAATTTTCCAGTGCATGCATCGTTCCATAGTAATTGAGCTGCTTCAAACGGTGATGTACGTTCTTTATAAATTCGATCAGAGCAAATTGCGTCAAACATATCAGCGATGGCTACGATTTGACAGGATAAGGGGATTTCATCGCCTATACGTTGCTCAGGATATCCACTGCCATCCATTCTTTCATGGTGCAGCAGAGCAATTTGAGCAAAAACGTCAGGAAATTCCCCGGATTTCTGGAACAAATCATGCCCGTACACCGTGTGAAGCTTCATGATTTCAAATTCGTCCTCCGTCAGCCGATCTGGCTTCATTACGATTTTTGACGGAACCAGCATTTTCCCAATATCATGTAATAAACCAGCAACCCCCATCATCTCTACTTCTTCTTGGGGCATGCCAACCAGATTAGCAATGATAGCCGATAAAATGCCAACATTAATAGAATGTCGATACGTGTAATTTTCTGACCCTTCTAGTAGATACAATGAGCGAAACAAATCCCTTTGGCTTATCACTTGGTCACGTAATGTTTCATATAGTTGTTCAAATTCATGGATGGGCGGCATGTACTGGTGTGTAACAGAGGTATATAAGCTCTTTAAGGTTTGCGTGGCATTCATATAGGTTTCAACCAAGTGCTTATTAGCCGAAATTTGCTGAAATTGCTTACGTAGGTAACGATCGTCCTCTTGATTGTGTGGGATCTCTTTTACGTTAACCGACTGAAAGCCATTTCCTTTTAATTTAGCGATTTCTTTGGAGGTTAACACGGTGCCTTTGGATAAAAGAAGCACACCATATGCGTTATAGATATCCTCCGCCAGCACTCTTCCCTCTAAACTAAGATCCATATGTACTTGAACCAACGCCCTTTCCCCCCCTTTTTTGTATCCTCTTTACAAATATCGGCAAAATATAGTAACTAGTGAAATATTTTTCTGAGAAATAGAATAATAAAAACAACAAAAAGCTGGGCTCCTTGTAATGAGCTTCCAGCTTTTTTCTATAAAATCATCAAATTTTTTATGATCTACCTTGGAGTATGCTTCTGTTGGATTGAATCAGGCGAACAGCACGCGGATGAGCATTTTTTCTCCTGACTGCATCCTGCACATTTCCCCTTTTTACTCTTCTGAACATATCGCCACAAGGTCCACGCTGCATAACCAAAAATGAACGTTCCAATCACAATATTAAGTATCATGTTAAGCATCATTGTCCATCCCTTCTGTGGCTTCTTTCATTATCTAAAATCCGAGCAATGTCCCTACCTGATAGATAATGAACGATACTACATAGGCAATACCAAGTCCATAAAGCACAGAGAACCATGTCCATTTAGTAGAACCTGTTTCCTTTTTAATCACAGCTACTGTTGCCAAGCATGGAACATACAAGAGAACGAAAACCATAAAACTATAAGCGCTTAAAGAGGAGTAATGTGTTTGAATGACAGCCTGTAGTGTATGATCATCTGGTGCTGCATAAATAATATTCATCGTAGACACTACTACTTCTTTTGCTAAGAAGCCCGTAATGAGGGCAGCCCCCGCTTGCCACGTTCCAAAGCCAAGCGGTATTAGCAGTGGCGCCAATCCTCCGCCAATCATCGCAAGGAAGCTATCGTTAAGCTCTACATCAAGCCCTGCTGGACCAGCATAGCTCAGGAACCAAATGACAATCGATCCTCCAAAAATGAAGGTTCCCGCTTTTCGAATGAATCCCTTTCCTTTTTCCCACGTGCTACGAAATAAGGTACGTCCTTGTGGTATCCGATAAGGAGGTAGCTCAATAATAAACATAGAGCCTTCCTGCTTTAATACAGTAGAAGAAAATAATTTTGCTAATAAGAGCGATAAAACAATACCTAATACATAGATAGACAAGACAATAATGGCTTGATTAGCTACAAAGAACGTTCCAACAAATAAACTATAGATCGGTAAGCGAGCCGAACACGACATAAGAGGTGTTAACAAAATGGTTAAAAGTCGTTCCTTGGGCTGTTCAATTGAACGTGCCGCCATGACTCCCGGTACATTACAGCCAAAACCGATAATCATGGGAATAAAAGCTTTTCCGTTTAACCCAATCATCTCCATAATTTTATCCATGACCATGGCAACCCGTGCCATATAGCCAGAGTCCTCGATAAGGGAGATGAGGAAAAATAATACAAAAATCTGCGGAATAAAAACAAGCACGCCTCCGACTCCGGCAACAACACCATCTAGTAGAGCCGCTTGCAAGAATTCAGAAACTCCGACTCCCTCCAAGGCAGCTCGTAGCCAATCTGTAAATGGCCCTCCCAGGAAATCATCGAAGGCATCAGATATCGGCGCCCCAATCCATTCAAATGTTAATTTAAAGGTGAGATACATAAACAATAAAAAGATAGGCAAGCCTAAAAATTTATGTGTTAAAAAGGAGTCAATGCGATCCGTCCAGGTTTTCTCCACCTGTCTTACCTGCTCCCTGCAACTAGAGATCATGTCATGAATAAGGGTACTGCGCACTTTGCGTATATATTGCTGGAGTGTACAGTTTTGGAAACTCTCCATTTTTTTGATGTTGGCTTCGGCTTGCTTGTAAATCTCTTCTAATCGGGCTCTTGATACATATTTCTCCAACAAATCAGACACTAATTGGTTGCCTTCTAAAAATTGCAGAGCTAACCAACGTTTCGGAGGTAGCTGTTCCAAGCTTGCCGGCAATAATTCCACAAGCGTAGTAATTGTTTCCTCAAGTACTTCTCCATAATTTACATGAAACGGACGATTTGGCTTTTGGACTACTTGACTAAAGCTATCAGCTAGCTGCTGGCATCCAGCCCCTGTACGGGCAACAATCGGCAGGACAGAGCATTGGAGCTTCTCAGCTAGCTTTGTCTCATCAATGGCAAAGCCTCTAGCTTTTGCAACATCTGTCATATTTAGTCCAATCACCATTGGTGCTCCGTATTCCAATAGCTGTACGGTTAAATACAGATTCCGTTCTAATTGCGAGGCATCTACAATATTTAAAAGCACGTCCGGATGGTGATCTACTAAATATTGAGTGGCCACACCCTCGTCCTTGGACAGAGGATTCAATGAATAGATTCCTGGTAAATCAATCAGCCGACCTTGTTTGTTACGGAGCAAGCCTATCTTTTTCTCAACAGTTACACCGGGCCAGTTTCCTACGTATTCATATGAGCCGGTCAGGATGTTAAATAGTGTGGTCTTCCCCGTATTTGGGTTACCTGCAAGAGCAATCGTAATCATTCACACACGACCTTTATCTGTTTGGCTTCATTTCGTCTAATCCCGATAATTTGACCTCCTGCTTCCAATGTATATGGACCGCCAAATGGCAGTATTTTTTTTATGCGGACAACCGTTCCTTCCATAATGTCCAAATCGATTAAGCGCCGCCTCACTAGAGCGCTCACTTGAGTAATATCTACGATTCTAGCGGAAATCCCCGCTTTAACATCTGCAAGTACCATTACCTATCACCTCGTCCTTAAAGCTATGTTCCTATAGAGCTGTATTTCAATCCGAAACGATAATCATTATCAATCTAGTTGTATTATAGTTGACATCTAGTAGATTTAATGTGAAATAAATCACTACACCCAGCATAATTTACTTTCTTAACAACTGAGGTACCTTTTTTAGATAAAAGATAAAAGGTAGGATAAGATAGCATGAAGGCGGATTAAAAAAATAGGCTTTACCAGCCCATAGGAGCTAGCAAGCCCAAAATATGTAGCGGAAAATACGCTTAGGATTTCTCATGCTGTGCATAACGTTTTTGCAGTTTCTCACGATGAGATTGAAAAATCTCTTCAAGGGCAATATCATAATTGTTCGCAATGACGATGAGGTTCCCAAGCACATCCCCTAGTTCTTCTGTTAACTCTTGTTTTTTTTCTATCATGGTTCCTATCTTTTCATCCGGCCGATCTCTCCCAATTTCCAGAGCTCTGATCGCCCTTGCTACCTCGCCCATTTCTTCTGCCAGAAAACCGATGCGAATAAAAATATCTAACTCCGACCATCCTCTTTGTTCATAATAATCCTTGACCCATTTTTGAAATTCTACGATGTTCAATCTAGCAGCCTCCTTACTCAAACTATTGCTTACGTTTATCTAAAAATTCTATATAATGTTACATGACAATACAACCCTACACAATTGGTACGAACTGAATGGAGGTACTTGCATTGAAACGTCTAGCTGTTTTCTGTGGTTCAAGTAATGGAGCATCATCGGCTTATCGGGAAGGGGCTGTCCAATTAGGTAAAGAATTGGCTAAACGAGGCATTTCATTGGTTTACGGCGGGGCAAGCGTTGGAATTATGGGCACAGTCGCTGACACAGTGTTAGAGGAGGGCGGCGAGGTAATCGGCGTCATGCCTAAGCTGCTCATAGAACGGGAAATCTCTCATCAGCATGTAACAAAGCTTTTCATTGTGGATTCCATGCATGAGAGAAAAGCCAAAATGGCAGAACTAGCAGATGGATTTATTGCGTTACCAGGGGGTCCTGGTACGTTAGAGGAATTTTTCGAAATCTTTACTTGGGCCCAAATTGGAATCCATCAAAAGCCTCTGGGTCTTCTCAATATTAATCACTACTATGATCCGCTACTCGCTCTATTTGACCACATGGTAACAGAGCAGTTCTTACAGGCAAAGTATCGCTCCATGAGCATCGTGGATTCAGATGCCAAGGCTTTACTGGATCAGTTTGAAACGTATCAGGCCCCAACTGTTAAAACATATTAGTTGTAATTCTGTAATCTTTCAGCAATAAAAAAGGGAGGGCTTCCATCGCCTTCCCTTCTCCCTTTATCTCTATTCTTGATTTCCTTCTAACACTGTCAGTCTTATTCCACTGTAATCTTCTTCATGACTGTTTCGTGCAGTTGGGGTGTATAGACATGGACAGTCACATCGTACGTGCCAGGTTTAGAGAACTTTTGCTTGGCCGCATATACCGCCTTCTCTCCCTGCTTAGCTTTCACTAGCTCGCGTGTACGTTGCCCCTCCAATTTTAATTCGATATCGACATACACCTCATCATAATTCTCAAGCCCACCCAATTTGGCAGTTAAAATCGTTTGCTCTCCTACCTTAGGAGGTGCTGGTTCACTGCTAAATTCTGCTGTTATATCTGGTTTAGGCCCTCTTGGTTCACACCCAACTAGCGCTAATACGCATAGGATGAGAATGAAGAGGGAAAGCAGGCTTCCTTTCCTGTTTTGGGGATTTCCCATCACTTTCAACCCTTTCATCCCTTCAGTACTCTTTCGCTGGCAAAGTGTGACTAGCTTAGTTTTATCTCCTGCCCCGCACGTTGTCCAAATGGAAAGATTTCTGCGAACGCTCCTTGTAAACCGAGAGTTCCGTATTTTTGTTGAAAGTGCTCTACACTTCCTTGCTGTATAATGCGTCCTTTTTGTAAAAAGATAGCTCGATCACACGCCAGTTCCGCAATATTAAGCTGATGCGTAGAAAAAATAACACTACTTCCTTCTCGCTTAATTTGTTGAACTAACTGGACAAACTCTTCCATCCAATAAGGATCAAGTCCGTTGGTAGGCTCGTCTAGGACCACCAAGGCTGGCTTTGCCAATATAGCCTGCGCAAATAACAAGCGCTGCTGCATTCCTTTTGAGAACGTGCTGACACGTTTGTCTTGTACATCCGTAAGGCCAACTAATTCGAGCACTTCTTCGGTTCTTGTCACATTAATTTTACGCAAGGAAGCATAAAATTGTAAAGTCTCCCAAGCTGTCAGTCCATTACCGAAGTTGAACTGATCGGGCATATAGCCGATCTGGTTAGAATACTCAGTGCGATTTTCCTTCCAGCTCATGCCATTTACAGTAATGTTACCTTCAGACGGCTGTGTAATGCCTACGATCATCCGTAAAATAGTACTCTTCCCCGCTCCATTGCCGCCACATAATGCCACGATCTCACCAGCATCCATCGAAAGCTCAAATGGTTCAACTAATGTTTGCTGTTGGATCCGTTTACTCACACCCTTAATAAGTAAACGTTCCTTTTTCGATGCACTAGATTTTACATCATGCGTATCTACCACTTTATTTACTGCTTCAGATCTGCTACCCACGGTATCGCCTTCTTTCCCAGGCCAAGATAGATCCAGCCATCATCAATACCACCCAAAGCAGGCAAAAAACAGCGAACAAAGTCGTACCCATACTGGTCTTTAACCAGTCTACCCATTGGTAGTACTCGGGACCAAAAATAGAGCCGCCCCCCATTTTAATGACCATAAAAATACGAACTAATTCGGCTGGATTTAATATGGTTAAAATTTGCACCGCAGGCTTAATTGCTTGATAAGGCAACCAGCCCAAAACGGAGATCAATAGGGTAGGCCAAGCTAAAATAAACAAGAACCAAATGCTAACACCAACCGTTAAAGCCTGCCAACGATTCTGACAGAAGGTTCCAATCCATACGGCAATCCCTAAAAACAGCAAGATTAATAAGATAGAAAAAAGGAAGAAAAACAGTAACAGTGAAAGCGTAAAGCCTTTGCCAAACAAAGCTCCTACCAATCCAGATAGGCCATATCCAAAACTGATAATCGCAATTAAAACAGCAGCTAGCCCCAGATATTTCCCACCAAGAAACGCGGATGTAGAGAGCGGATACGTAGAAAGTAACTGCCAGCTTCCTTCTTCCTTTTCCGAAGTAATAGAAAAGGAACCAAGCAGCAACGTCATCAGTGGTAATAAATATAAGATTAAATTAAGCATAGCTCCTGTCGTATGGGTATACCCCTCCATGTAGGCTTGGGCTTGAATCAACAACAAAGCTAGGCTAAATAGCGAGAATAGGGCTAAGAATGAATAGGCCCACGGATTGCGAAATCCAATCTGTATTTCCCGCTTGGCGATATGGATAGCTTGCATATCAACACTTCCTCTATCTGTAGTCCCTCGGGCAAGTGCGCTTTAACAAATCGTCCTAGTGCCCTGCTCCACTAGCCTGTGTTTCAGTAGATGGAGTAGAACCATTGTGTTCGCCTGCGCTTTTACCTGCATCATGCTGCTGTGTTGAATGCCCCTCAGTTTTACCTGCATCATGTTGTTGTGTTGAATGCCCCTCAGTTTTACCTGCATCATGTTGTTGTGAATGTTCGCCAGCCTTGTCTCCCTCTTTATGCTCCATATCACCGTGATGCTTCTTATCACCGTGATGCTCCATTTGATCCATATTCATTTCCCAATTATGGCTGTTAAGCTGATCGGCTGTTAGGATTTGGCCTTTACCTTGTTCTTTTACGAACGCTTCCGCAGATTGCTTATCTTTAAAAGAGTACACTCCGTAAGCCATTGGTGTTTTAAATTCTTTATCGTAAGTAAAAGTAGCATCGTTTAGATTCATCCACTCTTTCGTGTGGTAATCACGCACGAATTTCACGTCAATTTTTTCAGTTCCGTTCTTTTTAATCCAAGCAAACAGATCGCCGATGTCATCAAATTTTAGTGCTTTTCCATCCTTTAAAATGATTTCCGTTGCATTATGATCATCAGCGATTTGCATGTTGCAGATATCGCATTTATCAACGCTTTCATTAATCGCCACCGGCTGTGCTGACTGTCCTCCACAGCCTGTCATTAAAGCTGAAACCAATGCAATGCTTGCCCAAATCATATGTGTTTTTTTCATTTTGTACGAACCCCCATTAAATAGATAAAATAAATGCTTCCTAAAAACATAATCGCACTAATCACAAGGATTATCGGCGAATGAGTTGTAGGTGCTTGGTTTTGTTGCTCGATTGGCGTCATCAAAGGCTGTGGATCATGCAAAAATGCGCCAGAATGATCATCAAACATGCTCTCTAAAAATAATAGGCCCGGTGATTGAAAGAAAATCTGGAATGCCTCTACTTGATCTGTTAAAGCAAAGAAAAATGGATTAATACGGTAGGCCAAATCGCTCTTACCATCCCCTTGCAAATCTACGCTTTGAGCACTGTCCCAATAATTCATCTGCAAAAGGTTATCTGTACTGCCTTGAGCCTCTGCCTGAGTTACGTTTCCAATAAAATGATTGCCAGTAAATGAATTGTCTTTCGATTCTTTCAATTGCAAACCGATGTAATTTTGCAATATTTGATTATAGGAAATTTCATTCTTTTCTGCCGCTTCTACATAAAGCCCAACGCGGTTTCCTTCTACGTAATTACGTTCCACTCTTGCCTTTTGCACATCAAACAGCAGGATACCTTGCGAGTTAACGCTCTCATTTTGCTTGGTGAATCGGTTATCTGTAACGATTGCATTGTCCGAGCCCATGACCATACCGCCAGTTACATTCCGATCGCCCTGATTGTGTATCAAGGTAACATCATTACTAAACATGAGATGATAACCATAACGGGAATCGTAGACCATGTTTTTCTCCACACGGTTGTTGTGACTGGTCTCTACATAGATACCGTCAAACATATTTTCAACCAAATTCCCCATAATGGTATTGTTGTTGGCCTCTTTCAAGTCAATTCCATTTCCCTTTTTTCCTGGACTGCGTGTTTCATTTAAACCAGTAGGAATAGCTTTTCCCGCCAACAATCCTTTGATCTTGTTACCAATGATCTGGTTATGCTCACCGTTTCGTAGCTGAAGACCTGTTCCCTTTGTTTCAATCGTGAGCTCTTTTACTACATTTCGGCTGCCTTCCATTACTAGCGTAGCAGTCTCTGCACCTTGACGCTCATCTAATAAAGTAAGACCACGCAGACTTGCTTGGTTACTTTTCAAGGTGACTACGGGAGCATCCCCTTGGCTACGTACAGTTACGGTACCCTCTGCCTCTACATGAATCGGCTTAGTGATCAGGATAGGACCACTGTATTCTCCTGCTGGCACTTTGAGAATCGTATCCGTCTTAGCCTGATCAATCAGTTGTTGTAACTCATTTTTCATCTCCTCAGCTTGCGCCGGTCGTATGATGAAACCACTAGCTACCAAACAGGCCAGCATCAGAACCAAGCAAATATAACTACCTATCCTGAAAGCTGTATGTCGCCGCATAAGTCCCCTCCTTTTTGGGGTATGGTAAGCGCAGTCATCCACTCACGCCATTATTATGATAAATATGTCGCTATAACACAGCATGACTCGAAAGGGCTAGTGGGGTATGTCAAATGTGCTTCCTTTTGCAAAGATTTAATAAATTGGACAATATTTACTGAAAAGTAAGGAAACTCACAAAAAAATAAGCCTGTCTCATTCCTTTAGACAGCGCTTATTTTATCAGAATTGATTTATTTACCTTCTACAGCACGGTAAGCAGAATGGCATGTTGGTCCCACATGTTGGTTTAACGGGAATGCTTGGCGAATCGCTTCTGTAATGAAAGCCTTCGCTGTTTTAACAGCATCCTTTACTTCCGCTCCTTTTGCCAATTCAGCAGTAATTGCAGCAGAATATGTGCAGCCTGCCCCATGAGTAAATGTGGTATCGAATTTTTCTGTTTCTAAGATTTCGAATGACTCCCCGTCAAACAAAAGATCTACCGCTTGGCTATCCTCAAGACGACCGCCGCCTTTGATCAAGACATATTTGGCTCCCATCTCATGGATTTTCTTCGCCGCCGCTTTCATATCTTCAACCGTATTAATCTTTAAACCACTAAGAAATGCAGCTTCGGGCAAGTTAGGTGTTACCACCATTGCTCTTGGGATTAACTCTTCTCGCATCGCTTTAATAGCTTGCTCATCTAGGAGAACAGTGTCTTCCCCTTTGCAAATCATTACCGGGTCAACAACAACCTTCGTTACATTATATTCAGCAATTTTGCGGGCAGCCAGCTCAATTACTTCTTTTGTTGCCAGCATCCCTGTCTTCAGGGCATCTACACCCACATAATGCATAGTTGTTTCCAATTGGGCCTCAATCGCTTCAAGAGGTTGCGGATAAACGAGATGGGCCCAGTTTTCATCCATAGCTACCAATGCTGTAATAGAAGTCATTCCATAAACATTGCGTTCCTGAAATGTTTTTAAGTCTGCCTGAATTCCTGCTCCACCGCTTGAATCTGAACCCGCGATAGTCAGAGCTTTATGCATAGTCATGTGCTTAAAATCCCCCTTGTACTATTCCTGCTTTATACCTGCTAGTATGATTGCTATTCTTCTTATATTGTAAACCTGATGCTCTCAACATAACAGAATAAATTTTAGAGAAGTATACTTTCCGATCATATTGTAAGAAGGTTCCTCTTAACCCCGATATTATTGTTTTATGTCATGGTGGTCCGATTGCTACGCCAGAGGATGCCACTTATGTCTTAACACATACGACAGGTGTTGTCCGGTTCTTCGAGGCATCCAGTATGGAACGTCTCCCTACGGAAACTGCCATCACAGAGAATATGGGCCAATTTAAAAAGATAATGGAATAATCATATAAAAAAACTCTCCTGCACCTTCAACAAAGCGCTAGGAGAGTTTTTTCATTTTATATCTTATAGTTTAGCAAATTTCATTGTGTCGCGAGCAATCATTACCTCTTCGTTTGTAGGGATAATGAAAGCTTTAACTGGAGAATGATCGAAAGTAAGATCAGTTTCTTTACCACGTACGTTATTTTTAGAACGGTCGAAGTATACACCCATCCACTCTAATTTATCCAATACGCGACCACGGATGATATCACTGTTTTCACCAATACCGGCTGTGAAAATGATTGCATCTACACCGTTCATTTGCATAGCATAAGAACCGATGTAGTTACGGATTTTTTCTACAAAGATTTGTAGAGATAGCTCGGCACGCTCGTCATTGTTCTCTGCTGCAGACTCGATATCGCGAAGATCGCTGGACAAGCCAGAAACAGCTAGAAGACCAGACTTTTTATTTAGAACATCTACTAATTGGTCAACAGAAAGACCTGTTTTTTGTTGTAGATAAGGAAGCAATGCTACGTCGATATCTCCAGAGCGAGTACCCATTGGCAAACCAGCAAGTGGTGTAAAGCCCATGGATGTATCAATGGATTTACCACGGTAGATAGCAGCCAAGGAAGCACCGTTACCCAAATGGCAGCTAATCAAACGTAGTTTTTCTACTGGACGATCCAATAATTCAGCAGCACGCTGCATTACATACTTGTGAGAAGTACCGTGGAAACCGTATTTACGGATACCGTACTTTTCATAGTACTCAGTTGGGATACTGTACAAGTAAGATTTAGCAGGCATAGTTTGGTGGAAAGCTGTATCAAAAACTGCAACCGCAGGAACGCTCGGTAGAATTTTTTGGAATGCAGTAATTCCCATGATGTTTGCTGGGTTGTGTAGAGGAGCTAGCTCAGAAAGCTCTTCTAGTTTTTTAATTACTTCATCTGTTACCAATATAGAATCTTTAAAAGTCTCGCCGCCGTGAACTACACGATGACCAACGCCATCTAATTCTGTAATATCTTTAATAGCGCCTTTTTCTGGATCAGTTAACAAAGCAATTAGTTTTTTTACAGCTACTTCATGGTCTTTCAGATCAAGCGTTTCTTTTAGCTTCTCTCCATCGCCTACTTGGAATGAAGACATGGAATCCTCCATGCCAATACGCTCCATTAGACCTTTTGCCAATACACGCTCAGAAGGCATGTCAAACAATTGGTATTTCAAAGAGGAGCTACCACAGTTTACGGATAGTACGATTGCCATATGATCACCTTTATCCTATCTTGTTGTTTGTCTTTCGTTGTCTCTCTCGATTAATGAAGAATCAGCATAGACCGATTTCATCACAATCTCTAGTAATCTACTTTAGCATGAATCCTCGCATCTGTGAATGTTATCACAAGAAATTCAGACTCTTTCAAAAAATGTTACTTTTAGTATGTCCAAAACGATACAATCGTACTCAGCGCTCGTTCATCATCCTTCACCGCGTACCGCGGCTATGCTTTTCCCACTTCCTTTTGCATATGAATAATGAGCTGACGAATGAGTCTCCTCCCTCTAAATTTGGGTAACATGGCAATATTTCCTAACACGGTCGTATCTTTATGCCCACTTGTTCTTTTCGTAATGGAAGGAACAGCAAATCCTTCTCTACATTTTTAACATAAAATCTAGGAATTAGGCCTCTTTGCTCGTAAAACATAATGACCTCAGAAATAACCGACTCCGGATTTTCGATGGGCAGTTCAACATATGCATTAGAAAAGGAATAGACAAGCTTAGAAATTGAATGTTAATTTTTTTAAAAGCCTCTATCATAACTCTTTACACTGCCTATACTTTTTTAATAATTCTCGTTACTTTTACCCCATTTGATCTTTCCTAAAATCCCGTCCATTAATAAGCTCCAGCCTTTTCCTCTCTTCCTATCACTATCATTCCTTTTGTAAAAAAACTCGTTTTTCTTTCATAGAATCTTCATCCCAGCTTAACCTCATCTCCTGACAAGCTCTTTACAATGAAAAGCGAAAACGAGCTTTTAACAAGGAAAAGGAGCGATTCAACCAATGGAAGTAAACCGTCGTCAGTTTTTAACATTTCTTGGAACCGGCACCGCTGCTCTCGCTTCATTAGCTACAGGGATTCCGGCCCTTGCCAAAGGAGAGTCCATTTCTGGGAAAACAGCAGATCATCTATTTGGCCTTCAATCTCCTCCTAAAGCCTTTCATCCGAAATTCACCCCGATTAAACCAAGCACAAAGGATGACGTCATTCTTCCCCAAGGCTTCACTTACAATGTCATTGCCCTTTATGGTGATAAAATTAACGCTTCCGGCGATACTTTTGGTTTTAATGCTGATTTCAACTGTTTCCTGCCAATGAACGGAAAATCAGATCATGGTTTACTCTGGACGAATCATGAATATTGCGGTGAGCTAGAATACTATGTAAATGGCTATGATAACCTAAACGCTGATCCCCAAAATAATAAACGCACGCAAGAACAAATCAGTAAATACCTGTACGCATTAGGTGGGTCTGTCATTGAAATTAAAAAGGAGCAAGGTAAGTGGACATTGGTTCCTACCTCCAAATATGGTCGCCGTGTTAGCGGATTAACCAAACACCTCATGACAGGCCCTGCCGCTAGCCTGGCGAAAGAAGTAGTCGGTACATTTGCCAACTGCTCTGGCGGTGTCACCCTGTGGAATTCTATTTTATCCTGTGAAGAGAATTTTCAGGATGTGGTCACCGATTGCAAGCTTGCTGATGAGCGCCACTATGGCTGGGTAGTGGAGGTGGACCCATTCGATCCAAGCTCTACTCCTAAAAAGCATACGGCACTTGGACGCTTTTCACATGAAAATACCGCTATGACACTAGCTCCTGGCGGTCAATTAGTGGTATACATGGGCGATGATGCGACTGATCAGTACGTGTATAAATATGTATCTAAAAATAAGTACGATAAGGCTAAAGGTAAAGCCAACAGCAAGCTGCTAGAGGAAGGCACGCTGTATGTGGCCAATTTTGCAAAGGGGAAATGGATAGCTCTCGATTACCACAAGACAGAAGCCTTGCAAAAAGCTGTGGACAAAGACAAAAAACCGCAATTTACTTCCCAAGCAGATGTGTTGATTAACTGTCGCATCGCTGCAAAAGTAGCTGGTGGGACACCAATGGACCGTCCCGAAGATGTGGAGGTTCATCCGATTGATGGTTCTATCTTTATTTCCCTAACAAACAATAAAAATCATAGTAACTTTTATGGTCATATCATGCGCCTGTTTGAAAAGAATAACGATCACGCTGGCGTAGAATTTGATTTTGAAATTTTTGCGACAGGTGGTCCGCAAAGTGGCTTTGCGGCTCCAGATAATCTGGCCTTTGATAGTGCAGGCAATCTGTGGGTCGTGACTGACATCTCCTCTGGTTCTATGAATACGGGAATCTACCGTGCCTTTGGGAATAATGGAGTCTATTTTATTCCTACTTCTGGTGAGCATAAAGGCGTAGCTAGTCAGTTTGCTTCAGCCCCAGTTGGTGCGGAGATGACAGGACCTTGGTTTACACCCGATGAAAAAACTTTATTTTTATCCGTTCAGCATCCTGGCGAAAATTTAGAGTCTTACGATAAGCCAACCAGTCACTGGCCTCGCGGAGCATCCTCTCTCGCCTTGCCAGGAGTAATTGCTATTCATGGATTTTAGCCGCTACACCTGCCTTTTGAAGATAGATAGACACTCTATATTAAGAAAGGGAGATAAATCCACATGCTATCATCTATTGGGATTCCAGGTCTTATCCTGATTTTAATTATTGCATTGGTTATCTTTGGCCCTAGCAAGCTGCCTGAGATTGGTCGTGCCTTTGGACGTACCCTCAGTGAATTTAAAACAGCAGCCAAGGATTTAACCAAGGACGAGGAACCGGATCAGTCCTCAGAACCAGCGAAAACGCCAGAAGCAACAAAAGCTATGGAGCCAGCTAAAAAAGAGGTTTCCTAAATTGGTTTGTTCGAATCTAGTTGAAAGAGGTAGAATTTCATTGGACCCTTCCAACACTCCAAGTCATATCTTCGACCATCTAAGCGATATGCGAAAACGGATTATTATTGTCATTGCCACATTTTTGATCAGCTTTGTTGTCTGCTTTTTATATGTAGATTTTATTTATCAATTCCTCACGAATCGTTCTGGAGAAAAGCTGACCATCTTAGGCCCTACCGATGTACTAACCATTTATATGAGGCTATCTGCATGGGCCGCCGTCGCGATTACGATTCCGTTTGCAGCTTTTCAGATATGGGGCTTTGTTTCTCCAGCTTTAACCACTAGAGAACGTCAGGTAACATTGATGTATATTCCCGCTCTGTTTCTGTTGTTTATCAGCGGGGCAATGTTTGCCTATTTTATCTTGTTCCCTATGGTGTATCAATTCGTGCTTGGATTGTCCAACAATAACTTTCAGCTCTTAATTACGGCTAGCGACTATTTCAGCTTTATGCTCGCTTTTTGCCTACCCTTCTCGGTATTATTCGAGCTTCCACTGGTGGTTTTATTTCTCAGTCATTTGGGTATTGTGAATCCGCATCGGTTAGCAAAATTACGCAAGCCCGCTTATTTTCTACTATCCATCATTTCTATCTCGGTAACTCCACCCGACATCATATCGGACATTTTGGTACTTGTACCGCTGATTGGGTTATACGAATTAAGCATTGGAATCTCAAGAATAGTGTATCGTAAAAAGCTAGAGAGAGAGCAGATTACCCTAGGATAGTCGAATTGTTAAAAGAGGCGGCCCATCTCCGATCAAAATCGGGATGAAGACCGCCTCTTTTGCTATATAATGCTCATTCTATCGATTATCCACTTTCTCCGGATACATGTCATGATTCATCATGCGATGCTCTGCCATCTCTTCAAATTTAGTGCCTGGCTTCCCGTAATTGCAATAGGGATCAATCGAAATACCTCCGCGTGGAGTGAATTTCCCCCATACCTCAATATATTTTGGGTCCATTAGCTTGATTAAATCGTTCATAATAATATTCATGCAATCCTCATGGAAATCACCATGATTACGGAAACTAAATAGATACAGTTTTAAGGATTTGCTTTCAACCATTTTCTTATCAGGTATATAACTAATATAAATGGTTGCAAAATCTGGCTGACCTGTCATTGGACAGAGGCTGGTGAATTCGGGGCAATTAAATTTTACCCAATAATCACGATATGGGTGCTTATTGTCAAATGCTTCTAAAACATTTGGATTATATTCATAATGATACGCTGTCTGTTGATTGCCAAGCAGCGTTAAATCTTTTAATTGCGGGTTGGTAGATTGATTATTATGGGTCATCTTTATGAAACTCCTTTAGCTCTTTTTCTCACATCTGCAAGGCACATTTCGGTCAGACGATATTACACGCCTCGTTTATTGCCCCACAGCAGGGTGTGTAGCTGCGGTAGAACTTTGGCATTGTTAAACTCTTTGCTCATGGCTACCTTGTCCACTAACCATTCCAATGATTGTAGTAACCGATCACGCAAGTCTTCTCGTTCACCTTCAATATCAGCCAATTCAGGATTCCCTACTTGCAAATAAAACGGCACTTGCGGATAACGCTGATGTAATTCTTTTGCATACTGGAAATCCTCATCGTCAAATACAACCACCTTCATGCTAACGTGTTGATCAGTTGATGGAAGAGGGTTGTCAGTAAGCTTGGCAACTATTTCATCCAGTCGGTCTATATTTGTCGTCATCCCGGAGCTAGGCGGTTTCGGGGATAAGGTGATATCATCCACTTCAGCTAACCATTCCTGCCATCTGCTCCCCTGGGTTTCCACACCAATGCGAATGTTATGAGAATGTAGCAACTGGACTAGTTCTCCAAGCGGGGCCAGCAATAGCGGATTGCCCCCTGAGATCGTGACATGCGAGAAGCAGTCTTTGCCAAGCTCCTGTAGCTGATTCCAAATTTCCTCCGCTGTCATCATGCTGATTTGCTCTTTAGCCGAGCCATCCCATGTAAAAGCAGAATCACACCAACTGCACCGATAATCGCAGCCAGCCGTGCGTACAAACATAGTTTTTTGCCCAATAACCATTCCTTCTCCTTGGATTGTCGGGCCAAAAATTTCTAGCACAGGAATGCTACTCATGATACATCCACTCCCGGCGCATTTCGGCGTAGCTAGTCGGTGTCTCGAATAGCCGTACAAATTCCACACGTACATCCTGTTCGAGATAAATAGAGCTATTGGTAAGCGACTCTTCCATTTTTTCAAAAATCCACGCTACCATATTTTCTGCTGTTGTATTCATTGGTGGTAACGTTTCATTTAAATAACGATGATCTAAATAAACCTCGATCTGTTCCTTCCAGATCGTTTTAATGTCCCCGAAGTCTACGGTAATCCCAATTTCATTGGGACGACCACTAATACCAAACACAACCTTATAGGTGTGTCCATGTAAATTCTTACATTTCCCTTCGTAAGCATGCAAATGATGAGCGGCATCAAAAGTGAATTCTTTACTTACCAGCACTCGCTTTTGATGATAACGCAGCTCTTTTTTCTGGATATCCTGTTCATATCGCTGCAAGCGTTCGACAATACGAAAATCATAGAAGTTTCCCATTGTTCGCTCGCTCCTCTTCGTATGCTTTCAGACCTGCGGCACGCAACTGGCAGGCAGGGCATTCCCCACATCCATCGCCAATCACTCCGTTGTAGCAGGTCAAGGTTTTTTCACGGATATACTCAAACGCACCCAGTTCATCGGATAGCTTCCACGTCTGCGCTTTGTTTAGCCACATAAGTGGTGTATGGATCACAAATGGATAATCCATCGCTAACTGCAACGTGACATTGAGTGATTTGATAAAGGAATCTCGACAATCTGGATACCCGCTAAAATCGGTTTCACAAACACCCGTGATGATATGTCGAGCGCCAATTTGCTTAGCGTAGACCGCTGCAAACGACAAAAAGAGCAGATTGCGTCCATCCACAAATGTATTGGGGATTTCACCTTCTACTTGTTCAATCGCGACATCATCGCGTGTCAACGCATTAGGAGCCAATTGGTTTAACAGACTCATATCCATAATCGTCTGCCCTACACCTTGTTCCTTGGCAATTCGCTGCGCACATTCAATTTCTTGCTTGTGACGCTGGCCGTAATCAAAAGTGACTACTTCCACCTCACCAAACTGTTTTAATGCCCAAAACAAACACGTTGTGCTATCTTGGCCACCACTAAATACAACCACCGCTTTGTCTTTTTTCATCTCGCTTCATCCCTTTCGTGTTCTTGAAGAATCGTTGTCTTCAAGGGTCTACGAAGAAAGAGCGTTCTTGAACTTTCATATGAAACTTGTCCCCAGGTAGTTTTTTATAGAGGGAGTTCGCGAACCTCTCCCATGCACCAAGGCATGGAATTCTTCTGGTTGTCTGGTTGCGGTAAACAGACTTCTCCATTATACGCTGTTTTGATAAAAAGCATAAGGTTGTTTTATAAATTACAAGATTTTTACTTAGTTGATCCTGATAGCTATCCACATTCCTACCTTGTCTAATCCGAAAGACTTGTTATATTCCATCTATGACCCCTACAAGCCTTCTTATTGGTCTATTTCTCTCGGATTCAACCAAATCTAGTTTCTTTTACACAATCCTTTATTTCTGTTCTCCATTGTTTTGCTATTGGTAAGACCATAAACCGTTTATATTTTCCCTTGTTTATGAACCAATACAAGAATCGATTCTACAGCTTCTTCAATTGAACAATGGGCGGTTTCTAAAATGAAATCAGGATTAACCGGCGGCTCATAGGGCGCACTAATTCCTGTAAACTGGCTTATTTCTCCCGTTCTCGCTTTTTTGTACAAGCCCTTCGGATCTCTTTGCTCACAGACCTCTAACGGACACTTTATATAGATTTCATAAAAAACCTGATCAGCAAACAGCATTCGAGCCATTTGTCGGTCTTCTTCATAGGGGGAAATAAACGAAACGATAGTCATAAGCCCCGCATCCACAAACAGCTTGGCTACCTCTGCTACCCTGCGAATATTTTCTTGCCGATCTTCTTTGTTAAATCCTAAATTTTTATTCAAACCATGCCGGATATTATCGCCATCCAGCACATAGGAGCGAATTTTTTGAGCAAACAGTGCCCGCTCAACAGCAAATGCAATCGTTGACTTCCCTGATCCGGATAATCCAGTTAGCCATAGCACACAGCTTTTATGGCCGTTTAGTCCAAAGCGTTCCTGTTGTGTTACTGTTGACGTTTGCCACACAATCTGTTGCGTATGATCAGTCGGTTGATTACCCACTTCCTCACTCTCTCCCTCTTTTTTTATTACATTATGCACAGTTGCTTGTACCATTGTTAGGCTTGTTCCACTCGGTTTGACGGGCCGCTTACTTCTGTCCCAATAATGTGTCGGCTCCTACATATTTGAATATAGTAGTAAGGAAAATGAGCAAGATAGCTGGCAGTCCATTACAAGCAAAATTCCGGTGTAGAAAAGGGGGATTTGACATGTTATCTTTATCTGAAGCCCTTTTAATAAGCGCCCCTAACGGTGGTGGTTTGGCTTGTTATGAAAACAGAGTAATGCACGTATTTGATAACTTCTCATCAACGGGACTTGCCCTACACAACTCATCTGTCATACGTTCTTTTCACCTTGCTGATTCAGCTTTACTCATGTTCTATCACCCTGATGGTGCTCAAAAAAAGTTGATTAATCATGATCTGGCCGATATCCATGATCTGCTGGTACGAGATGATGTGTTATATGCTGTATCTACTGGCACAAATGAAATTGTTTCGCTTTGTACGGATACTGGGAACATTACGCAACGATGGTCATTTCCTGGTGAAGGAGATTCTTGGCATGTAAACTGTATTGATTTCTGGAATGGCCGTTTGGTGGTATCTGCCTTTTGTGAGGGAATGAAACACGGAGATTATTATAACGATCCTCTTTACAATGGCTTTATCATGGATGTGGAAACGAAGGAAAAGCTCTGGTTGGAGCTGACTCATCCCCATACTCCGAAAGCAGAAGGGAATCGTCGGTATGTATGCGATTCAGGACTACAACGTCTTTTAATACAAGAGGATGATCAGACTCATTCATTACTCCATCCCGGATATCCACGCGGGCTCTGCTTTACAGATGATTACATTCTTCTGGGGGTTAGTCAGCCGCGTAATTTGACCACGGAAAAGAACGCCAGTATTAAGATCATTGATAAAAAAACTTTCATCCAAGTCGATGAGATCGAGCTACCATTCACAGAAGTCTATGACATAAAAATTCTGCCTGCCCAGCTCGTTTACAGCTATCGTTTTGATCAAATGATACTGTAAACAAAAAACATTCCACGTTCCTACTTCATGGACACGTGAAATGTTTTTTCTTTTTTTATCTATTCATAATCAAAGTGATCGGGATCGGGGCCGAAACGTTGATCTCGATTCAATCCGTCTAACAGCGCCATGTCTGCATCCGTAAGCTCAAAATCAAACAGACCCGCATTCTCAATAATCCGTTCTTTTTTCACAGATTTAGGTATAACCAGAACATTATGCTGTAAATCCCAGCGTAACACGATTTGAGCAGGAGTTTTCTGATAGCGCTCTGCCATTTCTTGCAGCAGAGGAACCTCCAGATTACCTCGCATCAGAGGACGCCAAGCCTCTACATAAATTCCGTTCTGCTCGCAGTACTGACGCAATTCCTTCTGTATTAAATAGGGATGCATCTCTATCTGGTTCAGCATCGGTTTCACTTCACATACTGACAACAAATCTTCCAAATGATGAATATGAAAATTACTTACACCAATCGAACGGACAAGCCCTTTTTTATAAAGAGTCTCCAACGCTCTCCACGTCTCTTTATATTTACCAGGAACCGGCCAGTGCACCAAATATAAATCAATATAATCCAAGCCTAATTTTTGAAGACTAGCATCAAAGGCTTGTAAGGTTGACTCATAGCCTTGCTCCGTGTTCCACACCTTTGTCGTGACAAAAATCTCGTCACGTGGAATTTTACTATCTCGGATCGCTTTGCCGACTCCAGCTTCATTTTCATAAATTGCCGCTGTATCGATGCTGCGATAGCCAGCCTCCAGCGCCATATGAATGGCTTTCTCCACCTCAGCGCCGTCTTCTGCCTTATAGACTCCAAGCCCTAGCCACGGCTTTACTACTCCGTTTGCCAATGTTGCTCCATCTGTCATATGTAACGTCATATCTATCCCTCCGCTCACAAAAGTCTCAACGCTATGATAGCATACAACAATCTATCTCGTAATTTTTTAGGCAAGAACGTTGTGAAAACATCGATGCAAAGAGCAATCGATGAAACCGGTAAATCCTATCGTATCTATCAATCTTCTGATAACACGTTAACTATTCACGAGCTAACTACCATGCCAAAAGAGCTGACTATCAAATATCACTTTGCTAAAAAGGAATATAGAAATGTCGATTGGGAAGTAAATCTCACAGATAAAAAGTAGCAATAGGTTAGAAAAAATAGAAAGAGCCAGACATTCTGGCTCTTTTTCCTTATGAGTAACTAGCTCTTCTTTCGCTTTACGCCAATACTTGCTTAATTCGTTCAATCGCCCAATCCAGCTCTTCTTTCGTGATAACAAGCGGCGGTGCAAAACGAATCGTCGTATCATGCGTTTCCTTACACAGCAAGCCTAATGCTTTTAAGCTTTCACAATACGGACGTGCTGCTGTATCCAGCTCTAATCCGATAAACAACCCTTTACCACGAATCTCTTTCATATGCGGGTTCTTGATCTCTTTTATTTTTTCCATAAAATAAGCGCCAAGCTCTAGGGAGCGTTCCACTAATCCTTCTTCTTCCAATACTTCCAGCGCGGCCACTGCTACCGCACAGCCTAGTGGATTTCCACCAAAGGTAGACCCGTGGGAGCCTGGTTCGAATACGCCTAATACCTCGCTGTCAGCGGCTACAGCAGAGATTGGGAAAACCCCGCCGCCTAACGCTTTACCCATAATGTACATATCTGCTTTTATACCTTCCCAATCTGTGGCAAACATTTTTCCTGTACGTCCAAAGCCAGTTTGGATTTCATCTGCTAGCAGCAAAACATTATGCTTGTCACAGAGACGTCGCGCTTCACGTAAAAAGCCCTCCTCTGGGATGACAATCCCAGCTTCTCCTTGAATCGGCTCTACTAAAAAAGCGGCCGTATTAGGAGTAATCGCTTCTGCTAATGCCTTGCTGTCACCGTACGGAATAACCTTGAAGCCAGGGGTGAATGGTCCAAATCCGCGTTTATATTCATCTGCGGAAGAGAAGGAGGTGATGGTTACTGTGCGTCCATGGAAGTTCCCTTCACACACAATAATTTCCGCTTGATTAGCCGGTACTTTTTTACTATCATACGCCCAACGACGTACTGCTTTAACTGCTGTTTCTACCGCTTCTGCTCCCGAATTCATTGGTATGACCATATCTTTGCCTGTCAAGGTAGCCACTTTTTCATAAAAATGACCAAGCTGATCGTTGTAAAAGGCTCGCGAGGTTAAGGTTACTCTATCCGCTTGATCCTTCAGCGCTTGAATGATTTTTGGGTGGCGATGTCCTTGATTCAAGGCAGAATAGGCACTTAACATATCTAAATAGCGAGTGCCCTCAGGGTCTTCTACCCAGACGCCCTCTGCTTTGGAAATAACAATCGGCAATGGATGATAATTATGTGCTCCGAACCGTTCTGTCTGATCAATAATTTGTTTTGTCGTTGTCATAATAAACCTCCCTATATCTGTCTGCTTATATTTTTATGCATTTTCTATGCCAGCAAAAAATTGTAAAAAATCAAGCGTTTCTTGCACGAAATGAGCTTACTACGCAAAAAAAATTTGCACAAACAATTGCAAAAGGTCTTCCCTAGCAAAAATATTTTGCACCTCCCTCTATCTATGTTAGAATGACTACACCAAATTGATAAAATGACGAATTGAGGTGAGCTGCTATGTCCACTTCTCGGTTGATGGACGGAACAACCTTTCTTGCAATGGTTGCTCATATTTTGGACGAAATGAATGAAGGTGTGCACGTGATCGACGCGGATGGCACCTCTATTTTATATAATCGTAAAATGGCAGAACTAGAAGGCATGCAAAAAGAAGATGTTCTTGGCAAAAAGCTGCTAGACGTTTTTCAATTTTCCCCTGATCAGGAAAGCACCTTACTTCAAGCTCTACATAAGGGAGAGAGCCTGCGCCAAATCAGACAAACCTATTTAAACGGAAAGGGACAAGAGATTACTACCATTAGCAACACTCTCCCCTTGCAACAACATGGAAAAAATATTGGAGCAGTGGAAATCGCTAATGATGTAACCAAAATGGAGCGGATGATACGTGAAAATTATTTTGTAAAAAAAGAGATGGGTAACACTCGTTATACCTTTGCCAGCATTATTGGAAATAGTCCTGCCATTCGTGAAATGATTGAACATGCAAATCGAGTAGCACGCACCTCCTCCTCCGTTCTGATTGTCGGAGAAACTGGAACTGGCAAAGAGTTGTTTGTGCAAAGCATTCATAATGCAAGCATGCGAGCCAAGTCCCCTTTTATTTCGCAAAATTGTGCAACTCTCCCTGACAGCTTAATCGAGGGACTATTATTCGGCACAACAAAGGGTGCCTTTACGGGAGCCATAGAAAGACCTGGTTTATTTGAGCAAGCAGAAGGTGGAACCCTGTTTTTAGATGAACTAAATTCGCTTAACCTATCCCTTCAAGCCAAATTGTTGCGCGCCTTGCAGGAGAAAACCATCCGACGCATCGGTGATACCAAGGATCGTACCATTAACGTACGCATTATCGCCGCCATTAATGAGGACCCAATCGAAGCAATCTCAGCAAACAAATTGCGCAAGGATTTATATTATCGTCTAGGTGTGGTCACCCTGCTCATTCCGCCGCTGCGTGAACGTCGTGAGGATATTCCTCCTTTAGTTACTCATTTCATCGAAAAATATAACCGCCTGTTTCAAATGGATGTAGTAGGTATAACCGACGACGTACAACGTTTTTTTGGAGATTATGATTGGCCTGGAAATGTTCGTGAATTAGAACACTTCATTGAAGGTGCGATGAATTTAATGCTAACCGATGAAACCAGCATTGCACTTGACCATCTACCTCTCCACCATATTCGGCGTAAACTACCAGGATCAACATCCATTCCTTCTTCGCCAGCCTTCGGGGGTCAGGAACAAAAGGGGATAGATCATAGAGAAGCCCCTTTGTCATCTATTCCGTCTAGTAGAGCCTATTCGACAGGAACCACCAATACTCAACCAATTTTGCACGAGTCTTATATGAAAGATACCCTACACCTCTTACAGCAGGATTCTTTATCACTAAAAGAAGTGCTACAATCCTTTGAAGCGATCTATCTTCAAAAAAAATTAGATCAGTTTGCAGGAAATATATCCCATACCGCAGAACATATAGGGATGAGTCGACAAAGTTTGCAATATCGCTTACGCCGTTTACAACAAGAAAATCAATAAGTATCAACATGCAAAAAAAATTGGCAGCAAAGTTTTTCAAACAAAAACCGACAATTTTTTTTGCACCCCTTTTTATTTATCTTTATAATTCGGAATATTTTAATTGGTACGAATGTTGCATAATATTTTCTCCGTAAACGCATACATCTCACTGTGAGATCATAGAAAGGAGAGAAGGACATGTCCACACAACGTTCCTCTCATGAATTGCAACGCACGCTGAAAAGTAGACACTTATTTATGATCTCACTCGGCGGAATTATTGGCACAGGACTCTTTCTAGGCTCCGGCTATACCATTAGCCAAGCAGGTCCGATCGGAGCCATCATTTCCTACCTTGTAGGTGGGTTTATCATGTATCTCACCATGCTCTGCCTCGGTGAATTATCGGTTGCTATGCCTGTATCTGGCTCGTTCCAGACGTATACAACTAAATTTATTAGTCCAGCAATGGGTTTTACTATTGGATGGATATACTGGTTGGGCTGGGCTGTAACAGTAGCTCTGGAGCTTTTATCTTCTGGTCTACTCATGCAACGTTGGTTTCCAGATTCACCCGTCTGGATGTGGTGCGCTATTTTTGGCGTCATCCTCTTTTTACTTAATGCCCTGTCAGCTAAAGCTTTTGGTGAGACTGAATTCTGGTTCTCCAGTTTCAAGGTAGCGGCTATTTTAGCCTTTATCGTGCTCGGCGGAGGTGCAATGTTTGGTATCATTCCCTTCAGCAGTGGCGAAGCTGCTCCCCTGCTAAGCAATTTTGCCGAAACCTCCTGGCTGCCTAATGGAATTACTGGTCTGTTGCTTACGATGATTACGGTGAATTTCTCCTTTCAGGGAACCGAGCTCATTGGCATTGCTGCTGGTGAAAGTGACAATCCAGAGCAAAACATTCCAAAATCAATTCGAGCTACCGTTTGGCGAACACTCATCTTTTTTGTGCTGGCGATTACGATTTTAGCCGGCCTGATTCCCCATCAACAAGCAGGAGTGATTGAAAGCCCATTCGTCATGGTGTTCGACAAAATTGGTATCCCATATGCCGCCGATATTATGAATTTTGTTATCCTAACAGCATTACTATCTGTAGCTAATTCCGGTTTATATGCGGCCACTCGAATGCTGTGGTCTTTATCTAAAACAGAAATGGCCAGTCCAACACTCGGCAAAGTAAACAAAAAAGGCGTCCCCATGAACGCCCTATTACTCACATTTTCCATTTCCCTGCTATCCTTGCTTTCCAGCGTGTATGCTGAAAATACCGTATATCTCTGGTTGATCTCCCTTGCAGGATTAGGAGCACAGGTAGGCTGGATTTCAATTTCTGCCTCTCAATTAGCATTCCGTAAGCATTATCTAAAAAATGGTGGGAAGCTAAAAGATCTCAAATTCCGGACTCCGTTTTATCCAATCCTGCCCTTAATTAGTTTGACACTCAACCTAGTTGTACTTATCAGCCTAGCCTTTGATAAAGATCAGCGGATTGCCTTATATTGCGGCGGAGTGTTCGCTCTATTCTGTTTACTCTATTACTTCCTGCGGATTAAAAGAAAGCCCATGAGTAATGGATCTCCAGAGGATAATAAAACGTACCACATCATCTAGCTCCCTAATAGAAGCGGCCCTCTGATGTTATGTCGGGGGCCCATTTTTCTTTCTAATAAGAAAATTCTGCATCCATTTCTACTAAATGAGTAGGTTAAACAAAGTAGGATGATGATTGATTTCCATGAAAGGGAAGTTCTTTTGCTTCATTCGTTCCATTAATGCCTCATAATCATCCTTTTGCTTTAATTCAATGCCAACTAATGCAGGTCCGTTATCCTTATTATTTTTCTTGGTATATTCGAATCTAGTAATATCATCTGTAGGCCCTAGCACCTCATCAAGAAACTCCCGCAAGGCCCCCGCACGCTGAGGAAAGTTAATGATGAAGTAATGCTTGAGTCCCTCATAGATTAAAGACCGTTCCTTAATATCTTGCATGCGATCAATATCGTTATTTCCTCCACTAACGATACAGACCACATTTTTCCCTTTAATTTTATGCTTGTACTTATCCAGTGCCGCGATGGTAAGTGCCCCGGCAGGCTCAGCTACAATTGCATTTTGATTATATAAATCAAGAATTGTACTGCATACCTTTCCCTCTGGTACCGTGACAATATCGTCAAGCACCTCTTTACATAGCTCGTATGAGAGCTGCCCTACCTGCTTAACCGCAGCCCCATCCACAAATGTATCAATCTCTTGCAAAGCGATCACTTGATTCTCTCTAAAAGACTGCTTCATAGAAGCCGCTCCTTGGGGCTCTACTCCAATGACATCGGTTAGAGGGCTAATCCCCTTGACACAAGTTCCAACACCTGCCGCCAGGCCTCCTCCTCCGATACCTACAAACAGGTAATCCAACGCTTCTGTCATATCATTTAGGATTTCCATGCCTACCGTGCCTTGACCCGCAATAATTTTTTCATGATCAAATGGATGAATGAACGTCATGTCATGTTCCTTACCATATTTGATCGCCTCAGAAAAAGAATCATCGAAGGTATCACCCACTAATACAATCTCAACCTGATCACCGCCGAATAACTTCACCTGAGACACCTTTTGACGAGGTGTTGTGCTGGGCATAAAGATCGTACCGCGAGCTCCTAAAGCTTTACAGGAATAAGCAACCCCTTGTGCATGATTACCTGCGGAAGCACAAACGACACCACGTTTCATTTGCTCATCCGATAATGTACGCATGAGATAATAAGCACCGCGCAATTTAAAGGAACGAACAACCTGTAAGTCCTCCCGCTTTAAGAATACATTGCATTGGTATTTATCTGACAAAACGGCATTGTACTGTAGCGGTGTTTTGACAATAACTTCTCGCAATAGATGACTCGCCACTAGAATATCTTCTATGGTTAGCTTGCTGGTTGTTACATTCATCAGTTTCTCCGCCTCTCTATTTTTTTCGATAACAAAAAAACTCGCCCAGCATGAAAGAATTTACTTCCATTGCTTAGGCGAGAGTCGCGATACCACTGAGCATTCTCCGTTTCTTCACAAAAACGGACTCCACAAGTCTAATTCCCCCTTCCTTCATGACTCGCATGTAAAGCGATCCATACACCACATACGTTCAAGAAGGTTCAAATAGACTTAGTCCGATAACGTGGACAATTCGTTGTCATGTACTAATGATCGCAGAGATTGAGAGTTTCGGTAAGCTCTGACTCTCCCCCTGCTTCTGCTCTGCACTGATCTGTTCCACAACAAAGCTCTGAGGTGATTTTCAAGGAAAGATAGCGACCATCTTCGCAGCACATTGAGACGGCTCTCTGACACTAGAGCTTTCTTTTACTCTTCCTCTTCACGGCTTCATGCATATTTTTTCATAACATTCCAATACTTATTGTTCAGAATTATAGTGAGATGTTCCTGGCTTGTCAACCTTACAAAAAAAGTGCCGCCACGAACAAAGGAATTGTTTCGGGACGACACTTGAAAAAGAAGCAAAGCGAAAAGGCTGTAAGTAAACAATCCGATGGTCTTACGCTTCTACATGTTTTTGCGTTTGTTCATTGTAAATATTGGTGTCTAACTCTTTCGTTACACGGCTAGTGATCACACCGGCTACCATACTGCCGCTCACGTTTAGAGCTGTACGTCCCATATCAATTAATGGCTCTACAGAAATTAACAAACCAGCTAATGCAATTGGCATGTTCATTGTAGAGAGGACCAGAAGAGCAGCAAAAGTGGCTCCACCACCTACGCCTGCAACTCCAAAGGAACTAATCGCAATGACAGCTATAAGAGATACGATGAAAGAAGGCGTCAATGGATCAATCCCAATTGTAGGGGCAATCATCACAGCTAACATGGCTGGATAAATACCTGCGCAACCGTTTTGACCAATGGATAAACCAAAAGATCCAGCAAAGTTAGCTATGCCTTCCGGTACTCCCAATTTATCACGTTGCGTTTCTACGTTTAAAGGCAATGCTCCTGCACTTGAACGTGAAGTGAATGCAAAAGTTAAAACAGGAAACGTCTTTTTCAAATAAGAAATAGGGTTAAGTCCAGTAACAGCAAGTAAAATCAGATGGATAGCAAACATAATAAGAATCGCGACATAGGAAGCAAGCACAAACTTTCCTAATTTAAGAATTGCTAAGTAATCGCTAGTAGCCGTTACTTTGGTCATGAGAGCTAGTACCCCATAAGGAGTTAAGCGTAAAATAATGCTCACTACCCGCATAATTATCGTATAAAATGTATCGACAATTTTGGCAAAGAATGCAGCGTGTTCCGGTTGTTTCCCCTTTACACCTAAGAACGCCATGCCAAGCAAGGCAGCAAAAATAACAACTGCAATCGTAGAAGTAGAACGTTGGCCTGTTAGATCAAGAAACGGGTTGGCCGGTAATAATTCCACGATTTTCTGAGGAAGAGATAAATCTTGAATTTGACCAAACGTCTTTTCTAGTTGAGCAGCTCGATTTGTTTCTTGGTCGCCTTGTTGAATTTGAACAGCTTCTAAATGAAAGGCGAGTGTTGTTCCAATCCCAATAGCGGCAGATACCGCAGTGGTTGCAATTAGGATACCAATAATTAAGGAACTAATTTTTCCGATATTATTCGTTAGCTTAACCTTTGTAAAAGCAGCTAAAATGGATATAAATACCAGCGGCATTACAATCATCTGTAAAAGCTTAATGTAGCCTTTACCTACAATGTTAAACCATTCTATCGAATCCTTTATAATGTCTGTTTTTGCTCCATAGGTAAGCTGTAAGCCCACTCCGAAGACAATCCCAACAGCCAGTGCGGTAAACACACGCTTCGAAAAGGAGATATGTTTCTTTTGCATGGTATATAGTCCAAAAATAATGAGTAACATGATAGCAATATTAAGTAAAATCCAAACTGTTGACAATGGATTCCCTCCGTTCTGTCTGATAAATTCTCATGAAGGTAACTAAAGCATATTCAAGTTATAATACATTAATTCCTATATGTAAAGTAGGATTTAAACTTTACCATATTTATTTTAAAAATGCCACATAAATAAGCATGGTCTCTATCTTTACATTAAGATAGAAACCATGCCCCTATGATCTAGGCGCCCACAAAATAACACCCACACCAGCTATACAAATCGCTGCTCCTAGCCAGTCATACATATCTGGGGTCTTTTTATCTACTAACCACCCCCAAATAATCGCTAGGATAATAAATACTCCTCCATAAGCTGCATATACTCGTCCAAATGTAGGAAATCTCTGCAAAGTTGGAATAATCCCATAAGCGATAAGAATGATGCTCCCTACAAGACCATACCAGGCTGGTTTTGCCTCTCGTAACCATAGCCAAACCAGATAGCCGCCACCAATCTCAGCTAGACCGGCTGTGATAAATAAGAAAATTGATGCTAACAATGACTTTCTCCTTCTGGGCATATCTGTTATTTGGTTATGCTGTATAATTGTATCGTTTTATTCCATTTACTAATTTCTTTTTTCCATGTCATACCGACATTCTCCGCAACACGTCTGGACGCTATGTTCCTTTTATCAATAAGTGAAATCAAACGGTCATGGCCAAGCTTATGGAAACCATATTCTCTACAAGCAACTGCACATTCTGTAGCTAATCCTTGTCCCCAATATTTACGGACAATCAAATAACCAATTTCAATTTCTTGTTGAAGATTAATTTCTTGAGGTACCAAGCCGCATTGCCCTATAAATTCCCCATCCTGTTTATTCTCAGCAATCCAAAATCCTATTCCGTATTTTTCATAATTCCCCTGATTCCACTTGATCCATGCAACCGTCTCTTCTTCATTTTTCGTAGATGGATAGAACTGCATAGCAATAGGGTCAGTAAATATCCTGCGTAATTTTTCCACATCTGACAACTTCATTTTTCGCAAGATCATTCTGTTTGTTTCTAATTGAAACATAGCCTGTCACCTCTTTTCAATAGTTTCCATTCCTTATGTAATACATAGCAAAATCAAGCAAAGACACCTTATCAATACTTATATATCTACTTATTATAATTGGCACTATATTATAATTATTCAGGATATTCAACTCTCCCATACAATTATATGTGTAAATAATCATATATTTATTTATGCAGATATAATATAGATAAATTCTAATAAAAATGACATGATAAAAATAACAATTAGTTTATTTATAAACATTAGAGGACTTCTTTAAAAATTTAGGATGATATCTATTCATAAAAATATAGCTATGTGGCATACTCTTTCTTGGTTGGCTTTACACGTTGAGAAGCTGTTGATAGTAAGATAATAGGAGTAAAAACAAAAGAGGTATATGGTATGTGGTATATACTTATTATTTCCTAATTTTGGACAAAATGGCAACATGAAATTTATAGGAAATTCGTAACTGTTCATTAAGCATTATTCACATGAAGGTATGTCTAAAAAAAGCTGCTCTCCTATTTTAGAAGAGCAGCTTTTTTAACATATTGATCCTGATTTAGCTTAAACGAATAATCGTAATACTTGTTGGTATAGTGGCGGCTAAAGTGGCTATCGCTGCTACACCAAATAGTTGTACCTGAATGGTTCCTCCAGCCGGTACAGGAACAATTACCTGTGCTTCGAATGAGGTTATACCAACTATTGGTGAAACGACACTACCCGGTACTGGAACACCATTTACTAAAATACGCGAGCTTACAAGAAGGGAAACAGAAAGGTTAATAGTGTAAGAAATGAAATAGTTACCAGCGGCTGCTACAGTAAAGGTATCACTAGTCGCATTGACTGTAATTCCTGGTCCAATATCCTGAGCGTCAGGGAATGGAACAAGTGTACCACCTATCAATACAGCGATAAGTCCACCAGTTAAATTCGCTGCAAAGGCAAACGTACTCGTAGCAAGAGCTCCGGTTGGACCTGTTGGGCCGGTTGGACCTGTTGGGCCGGTTGCTCCGGTTGCTCCAGTCGCTCCGGTTGCCCCGGTTGCTCCGGTTGCTCCAGTCGCTCCGGTTGCTCCGGTTGCTCCGGTTGCTCCAGTCGCTCCAGTTGCTCCGGTTGCTCCGGTTGCTCCGGTTGCTCCGGTTGCTCCAGTCGCTCCGGTCGCTCCAGTTTCTCCGGTCGCTCCGGTTGCTCCGGTCGCTCCGGTTGCTCCAGTCGCCCCGGTTGCTCCGGTTGCTCCAGTCGCTCCGGTTGCTCCGGTTGCTCCAGTCGCTCCGGTCGCTCCAGTTTCTCCAGTCGCTCCGGTTGCTCCGGTCGCTCCGGTTGCTCCGGTTGCTCCGGTCGCTCCGGTCGCTCCGGTCGCTCCGGTTGCTCCGGTCGCTCCGGTTGCTCCGGTTGCTCCGGTTGCTCCGGTTGCTCCGGTTGCTCCGGTTGCTCCGGTTGCTCCGGTTGCTCCGGTCGCTCCGGTTGCTCCGGTTGCTCCGGTTGCTCCGGTTGCTCCGGTTGCTCCGGTCGCTCCGGTTGCTCCGGTTGCTCCGGTCGCTCCGGTTGCTCCGGTCGCTCCGGTTGCTCCGGTTGCTCCGGTTGCTCCGGTCGCTCCGGTCGCCCCGGTTGCTCCGGTCGCTCCGGTTGCTCCGGTCGCCCCGGTCGCTCCTGTTGGACCAGTTGGACCAGTTGGACCAGTTGGGCCGGTCGCTCCAGTTGCTCCGGTTGGACCAGTTGGACCGGTCGGGCATTCAATAAAGGTAATAAACGTAGATCTGCAAGTGGTAGAAGAACTGTGGCTACAATGTCTATGCGCAGACAGTGGATCTTTTCTTAAATAAAGATTTAACTCCGATTGAATAATGCTGTTGTAAATCTTGTCAATTTCAAAACGATTATCCAACGCAATAACACCTTCCTTTCTCCTTTACAGTATTCAAATTATTAATAAAGGTATGGTGTAAATAAACTATTTTTTGGAAAAATGTGCCTCTTTTGTTGTACATGTAACGGTATGTTCATCACCCTTTAGCCAAAAAAGAAGCGTCCAAATTCATCATTTAGACGCTTCTTCCCTTATGTATTTAACTCTGTAGCAAATCGTAATGAGGTAATTTAATTTCTATCCTGTAATTTTTAAAGTACAATCTCTTTACTAATCACAGCTGGGTTTCCTCCTACGACAACGTTATCCGGCACGTTTTTCGTTACGACAGCTCCTGAAGTGACAACTACATTATTTCCAATCCTAACCCCTAGATTAATGATAGCACCCCCACCAATCCATACATGATTGCCAATGACAACTGGTTTCCCCATATTCCAAACCACTTGCCCGCTCTAAAGGATGGAGAGGATGCATAGCCGTTTAAATATGAACACCTGGTCCCAGCATACAATGCTCGCCTATACGTATTTCACAAACATCAAGCATGATGCAATCGTAGTTGGCAAAGAAATGCTCTCCAAGATGAATATTGTATCCATAACCACATCGAAAGCTAGACTGTATAACACTTAAGGTTAATAGAGACATAAAAAAATCCATCCCTTCAATGTGAGGGATGGATTTAGCGATTATATATTCCATTTGATAAAAGGATGTACCGTTACATCGCTACAGCCTTTTTCATTTCTAAATAAGTAGGCTCTCCAATTAGCCCTAATCGCCATAGAGAAACACCTTTTAAACCGTATCGTTTAGCTAGACCAATTTTACTGTTAATGGTGCCAGCATTTTCACTGCCCATAGAGATACCTAGGATCAGCTTCTCTTTTGGCACCTGCTTTAATGCAAGCTGGATAGCCTCATTTACTTTGTCCAAATTCTCCGGCTGTCCCTTTTGTCCATAGTCATACGCCATGATAATCAAATCGTCTGCCATAGCACTTAATTGTGCATAATCATAGCCTTTATAGGAACCGTTTGGCGGATGCAAGATTAGTGACAGCTTTTTACCTTCCTGATGTAACACAGGAGCTAACTGTCCAATAAATTCCGTGTATAGACGTTTCTCAAGCTCGATATCTCCGCTCAAGCCCAATCCTTCAAAATCTAAGGCAACTCCTTCAAACGGCTGATTGCGCACAGTTTGTAAAATTCCATCGATCGTTTGTTGACGTAGCTGCGCGGTTTGAAGCATTTTCATTAGCTCACCTTTGCGATCTGAAGCAAAAACCATGAAGTATGGCTGTGTTCCGCCTGCCTTTGCTTCACTTACAATCCCCTCTGGCGTTACATCTCCTGCTGATTTAGGCCAATAAAAATCTTTTCCTTGAAGTGTAAACTCACCATTTTCATTGATTCTTGCCCAACCAAAGGCAACTGCATCAAAGGAAGGGATAAGTTGTCGCTCACTAAATGAAGAAATGGCATAGAAAGCCATCGTATATATATCTTTTGGTGGAGATTGCAATAATACAGTTTGGTTAGCACCGTCCCAGTTAACCGTAGCCCCAAATTGCTCACTGAAAACCCGCAACGGGATTAATGCGCTCCCCTTGTAAAGCGTAGGGCTTACAGCCAATTTGATTGGTTGATTATTCACATAAGCAGTAGCATTGTTGATTTGTAGGCGAAGCTGTGTTCCAGCAGTTCCATTTGGATTGGTAGCAACGATCGTCCGTGTTGAATTATCCCATTGCACCTGAATTCCCATCGCTTCTGCAATCGCTCGGAATGGCACTAAAGTCGTTCCTTTTACTACTTGAGGCTGTACCGGAAAGCTTAGTGGATAACCATCTAGTAAAATTTTTGCATTACCACTTGCTAGGGATTGGGAAGGCTGTAAACCGAATAGCAACAGCAGTAACCCAGATAGCAAGAAGGTCTTTAACCATATTTTCATCTCTATTTTCTCCCTGTCCTTATCCTTTTTTTGTCTCTCTTGCGTCATCATTCGTACATACAAAACTGAATAGAAAGAGGTTTTCCTGATACGAATGCTGACATCAATCTGCTCATGATCAGTTGTCATGAACTATGCTCCAGTCAAACCTATCTGTATGAAGGCTTTTTGGGAATCTCAAAACCGTTTCAGCTTATTTAACAAGAACCCTGTAGTTTTAGAAGAGCGGAGTCTTGTAGACAATTCATCATCAATCTTTATGGATAGACGGAAGAGCTTTCGTCTGGTATAGAGCGCATTAGAGGGAATACCTTCTTTAAAAGATATCTAACTCCTTGGGTTTCGTTGTCTCTATACGCAGCTTGATATGATACCGATACATAATGAGCCATGCTTTGGGTTTCATCTATCGCGAAATGATTCATGTTTTTGTCCAAACGTAGCCGATTTTGTGCATCCAATCGTTTCGCACTGCTAATACATCATTAGCTATGCTTACGATTACATGAAATTCACCAATGCCTTGCAGTCACAAAGTAGGTTGATCTGGATCGTCAATAAAGACACAATATATGGAGGATTACCTGTAATCACTGCTTAAAGAAACAGGCTAGCTTTTCACTTCAAAATCAATTGAAGCTTTAGAAAATCCTTTTTCTCCAGCTCCGTAATCATAGGTCGGCTTCTCCATCGTCTTTATTAGCTTATAGTAAATAATATCAAAAAATCATAAATGTTACTTGTAAAATTACACATTTCTAAAATTTTTTTTTATTTTTTTAATAGAATTTGCTTTTTGTTTATCAACATGTTACGATTAGTCTTGTGATTTTCATATTAAGATGATTTTTTACCTTCACCCAACCAATTCTTTTTTCCTCGAAATGAATTACTCTCACCTGTTTTTCAAATCTCACGTCCAAAAACTATTTTCCAAAGAAGCAATTCATTTTCAGGCAAGCGTTTTGATTTACCCGATTCACACTGGCGCGGTCATCGGAGCCGTAAGGACGGAAGAGAGGTAGGGCTTTCGTTGTTTTGAGGTTCAAAAATGCTATATCTATCTTTTTCCAGATACTATGTCGTAAGGGAAAAAGAATTCGAATAAGGTTATAAAACACCGACATGAAGTCATGTGGGACAGCTTACAATATGGAAACCATAAAGCCACCTATAATTGGTGGCTTTTTCTTTTTTTCCACTATTCTCCCTCTCTTGAAAAAAATAAGCTTTTTTTGGAAATATACTTGCTGTTACACCTCTATGATTTTAAAATAGAGTTCCACGACACATTAAGCTGGCGATTCTCACTACCATTGATATGAATATGGGAATGTGGGTCATACTAACTGGCAGTGCCCCTGTCTTGGTATGTTATTCAAGTTATTTTTAATATGAAAGGGGAGCATCTGAGATGAGCCCAAGTATCTTGGCACCGTCAGAAACAGAACAGCATCAGCAAGTATCTGCTCAATTGTTACATTGGATTGATCAATTTAAGGATGCAGCTTCTCAAGGGAAGTGTGCTGACTATATACCTGCCCTAGGCAAGATGAATCCTCATCAGCTAGGAGTTACTGTAATAGGTACAGATGGAACAATGATTACCGCTGGCGATTGTGAGGCTCCATTCACATTGCAAAGTATTTCTAAAGTACTCAGCCTAGTCACGGTATGTATGGAATATGGCATTCCGCATGTTTTGCAGCGAGTTGATGCAGAGCCTACTGGTGATGCTTTTAATTCGATTATTCGATTAGAAATGAGCAAACCGGGTCGTCCCTACAATCCAATGATTAACGCGGGGGCCATTACAGTTTCATCTATGCTCGCTGGTGATTCTGTTACCCAAAAAATGGATTCACTTAACAAGCTATTTATCCAACTAATCGGTACCGCTCCCGTGCTAAATGAAGAGGTATTCCAGTCAGAGTGGAATACTGCTCACCGCAATCGCGCCTTAGCTTATTATCTGAAGGATATTGGTTTCTTAGACGGAGATGTGGAGAGTGCTCTGGAGGTTTATTTAAAACAGTGCGCGCTTGAGGTAACGACCAAGGATACGGCCCTAATCGGCTTAATCCTGGCCCTTGACGGCTACCACCCGATTCGTCAGGAACAAGTACTTCCTAAGGACGTAGCTCGTTTCACTAAATCTCTAATGCTGACATGCGGAATGTATAACGCGTCTGGTAAATTCGCTGCCTTTGTGGGCGTTCCAACGAAAAGCGGGGTCTCTGGAGGTATCCTCTCCGCTGTACCGCCTCGCTATCGCTCCCGTGACTTACCTTTTGCCGATGGTTGCGGAATTGGGATTTTTAGTCCTTCGATTGATGAGGTTGGCAATAGCGTGGCTGGCTCCCTGTTGCTAAAAGAAATGGCTCAGCAATGGGATTTAAGTATTTTTTAGCTAAAAAGATAAGTGCATGAGACTCCGATAGATAAGATCGGAGTCTTTTTTATTATGTCTTTATCCCTATATACAGATAATGGTATTATGTAAAATAAAAAGGTGGCAAAGCTATGGTACGTCAGTGTAAAAAAATCCTATCACTGCTGCTCCTATTCACAATGACATTCAGTTTGCTCGGCTGTTCACCCGACCCTCTTCTGCCGACAGTAAAAGGAAGTGGTTTTGCTAAAAGCGAGCATGTTTCCCTGCCTCACAGTATTGAGAATATCACCTATTATAAGCCGGTCACTCCAAAAGAGCTTGCTCCTTATCTGCCAACAAAGAAGAAATCAGTAAATCAGCTCATTAACACGACCCTCCTTCCTTTCCCGATCAGTAAAGAGTCAGCCTATTTAATAACGTTTCAGCAAGAACATGAACAGGAGCTTTTCCAGCAGGTTCAGCTAACTTATGCACAAGAAAAGGATGCGGCTGTTAACGAAGAGAATGAGTTTGTTATCCTGCGAATGACCGAGATGAAAGAAGACCCCTTCGCTAACATAGACAAAACCAACCAACATGCCTCCCAATCCGTAGATATCATCGGAAATGAGATTCGTATCGAGAGAACGCAGAATGGTGTTCCTCTCTTTCAACACATAAAAACAACCTCTGGCTCACTAGTCTATTCCTACTATGATTGGGATGAAACTACACTCTCCGTTCACTTGCACAATACAGTAGCAGACGAAATTGTTTTTTACCATCAAGGGATTTTGTATCAGCTCGCTTACTCTATCAATGAAAATAAGCGGAATGAAAAGATACACCACCAGATGATACAGATAGCCAAAACAGTAGTCGACAACGCATAACTCAAACTTTAACGCCTTATAAAGTGTTTCACTCAACGGCTCAACTTTGTATAATTGGAGGCAGAAGCTTTTGTATTCCGCTTCCTTCTTTATTATAGAGAGGATTCGTTTTATATAGTCTTTCGAGAGCTCACGTTATGGTTTACACGAAAAGGAGATTGTTCACATGAATCAAGCGAAACAAGCAGAAATCTCTTCGGGTACATTTGTAAACTCGAACAATCCATCCTCACGATCACTAAAACGTATACTTATCGTCACCTCTGTAGAAGCCGAACAAGCAGCGGTAATCCGCGGCTTAAACGGTGCAGAAGGCTTCAACGTTCTAGTGGGTGGTGTCGGTGCAGCCTGTGCCGCAGCTAGTACAGCACGCACGTTGGCAGCGACTGCATATGATGTAGTCATTTGCGCTGGTATTGCTGGTGGATTTAAAGAGAAAGCTGATATAGCTTCAGTGGTGGTAGCAGACGAAATCTTGGCCGCCGATCTCGGTGCGGAAACCCCTGATGGATTTCTAAGCTTGGACGAACTAGGATTTGGTTCTGCTCGAATCCCTGTAGACATTACGCTGGCAAAGCGTGTAGCAGAAGCCCTGCGCATTGCCGGTTTACCTACCCATACCGGCTCAATTCTCACGGTTTCCACAGTAACAGGCCGTGCCGAAACAGCCACAGCCATAGCCAGCAGAATAGTGGGAGCGACTGCTGAAGCGATGGAGGGATATGGAGTAGCAACCGCCGCACAGCAATTCGAGATTCCCGTATTGGAAATTCGAACTATTTCTAATCCTGTAGGTCCGCGCGACCGTTCTGCTTGGCGTATAAAAGAAGCATTAGAAGCTCTTGAAAAAGTAAGCTCAGTACTTGTGGAGGTGTTACGATGAAAATTGCCTTTTCCCCTTGCCCTAATGATACATTTGTTTTTCATGCTTGGGTTCATGGACTCATTCCCCAAGCTCCAGCCCTAGATGTTATGTATGCAGATATTGATATCACGAATGGACTTGCAGCTAGTTTAACTGGACCAGAAGTACTCAAAATTTCCTACGCTGCACTTCCTTGGGTATTGTCGGAATACGCCCTACTGCCATGTGGCGGAGCGTTGGGTAGAGGGTGCGGTCCCTTAGTCTTAACGAAAAACTCGTCTGCTATTGATCAGCCATCCCAACAACAAGCTGAGCCTTCCGCTTTATCTGGCAAACGCGTAGCTGTTCCTAGCGAACGCTCCACCGCTTATCTATTATTCCGTCTATGGGCTGCCCAAAATGTGCCCGGCGGAGTAGGAGAAATTATTGTAATGCCTTTCCACGAAATTATGCCTGCTGTACGCGATGGTAAAATTGATGCCGGTTTAGTAATCCACGAAGCACGTTTTACTTATCCTTCCTATGGTCTTTCTTTGATGACTGACTTAGGTAATTGGTGGGAAACGGATACAGGGCTACCGATTCCACTAGGTGCCATTATCGCTCGACGCTCGTTGGATTTGGATGCTATTGCTAGCTGGACCCGTGCCTCCGTAGAATATGCTTGGGCACATCCGGAAGCGTCCAGAGAATATATCATGCACCATGCTCAGGAAATGGACCCAGAAGTAACCCAAGCTCATATTAATTTGTATGTAAACAAATTTACTGCGGATCTAGGGGAAGATGGATATGCGGCCGTAACTGCTCTTTTAAGTCGCGCTGCACAAGAAGGACTTGTTCCGGAGTTTGATCTGAAATTATTGCGATAATCGAGTTTCCTTTTAAAGTAACAAATGCTTCCAGACATAGAATGTCAATAAACAAGCCGCCATTTTGAGAATGTAGTCATTTTCTTTTGGCAGTGTTTTTTGGCACACTACTCCTTTACGCGTCTTTTATTTGAAGCGGTATGGTTTCCCGCTAAAAAGTAAATTATTTCAAGAAAGACTGCCCACCTGCAAAGAAATATGGTAGTATAAAAAAGAGAACAAAAGTTCTCTTTTTTATCAGAAGCTATTCAAAGAGCGGTATCATCTGTAGTACGAATTATTCCCTCTTTGTTTACAGCAAAAAGAGGGGGAGCATCTTGAAGTATAAAACGCATATTGCTTTTTCAACGCTGGCTGGGGTATGTGTAGCGAAGTTTTTGGATATCCCATTCCAAACAGACTATGTAATGGGAGTAGCTGTGGGAAGCTTATTGCCCGATATTGATCATCCTAAATCTTACATAGGTAAAAAGCTATCCAAAACATCGAGGGTAATGAGTAAAACATTAGGACACCGTGGCCTGACACATGCTCTGCCTTTTTGGCTTTGTTTATTTCCCCTTGGATTCTTTATGAAGGAGAACGTATTTTTAGGCTTGTGGATTGGATATCTCTTTCATATCGTAGGGGATTTATTAACGGTCGCCGGTGTACCCCTGTTCTATCCTTTTAGTAAAGCAAGAATAAAATTGCCTCTTGCTTTTAAAACGGGAAGCTCCGTAGAAAAAGGCGTATTTATCGCCTGCCTTCTGCTCATTATTGTATCAATGGACGCTAACATGTTTGCTGAGCTAAGCAGTTCATTAGCGATTCAACTGCAAGCCTTATTGAAAATGGCATCAGAGCTGATCAATTCGTTGCTGATACGTTAATAACAATGGCCTGCCGCTCTGATATGATTGCGGCAGTACAAGAATGAATAAAAAAGAACGTCTCCTTTATTGCGGACGCTCTTTTTATTCATTTCTTATCGAAAGCTCATTGATTCCCTGCTTATTTTTTATAAAATTCAAACCCCTCAAGGTTATTCGACTGTTAATAACTGCTCAAAAAACCCTCCGATTTCACGATCACGATCAATAAAATGCACCTCTAAGATCCAATCTCGCGGTCTCCCATCCTTATCAGGCTCTCGCATGTCAATGTTATTATCAGCATGGATGTAATTCTCTACCTCATCCCCTTGAATTCGCTCATGAGGGAATTCCCCTATTAGATGACCTGCATGCGGTCCTCCATATTCCCATCCATACTGCTCTGCGAGACGACACATATATTCGAATAGCTCACTTCCCGTTATATTGGGTTTTGATAGGAAAAAGTCCTTCCCATCCTGCCAAGCTTTCTCGATATCATCACGTAGCTTTAGCTTATATGGATCAGTTCCAAGCACGTATGTCCGTCCAAAATCCGCTTCCCATTCTTCAAAAATGGGGCCGAAATCAAGAAAAATAATATCCTCCTCAGAGATCGTTAGGTCTGGGGGATTCTCACGGTAAGGATACAGTGTATTTTTACCCGCTCTTACAATCCGTTTATGCCAATATTTTTTGATACCATACATTTGAAAAGCCAATTCATATATTTCTTTATTCACCTGCTTTTCCGTTACTCCACTGCGCAATATTCCCTTCTCTTCAACCTGTTTGAATAACTCTTCTGCTTTTCTTTCCGCTTCACGTAATCCTGCACGTCTCTCTTCTAATGATCGTTGCAAAGCTAATACACCTCTTTCTATCAATTCTACATTGATCGTATAAGTATTTTTGGCTATTTCACTTCAGCAAATCGGAAGCATAGCTCCTGTAATGTAGTGATCATATTTTGTTCTATTTGATCATCAAATGCTATGTTCCTCCGCGCAAAAGCCTGCAAAGGTTCACACTTGCCAATCAATACAGAGTAGTAACCTATTGAAACATCGGGAGGTCATTCAGATCGTTTCCAAAGCAAACCATTTGATCCTTTTGAATCCCCCATTGCTGCAAAGCTGTCCATTTATTAACACCTTTATATGTAATATCCAGAATCCCCTCTGTTGAATGATAATGCTATGTCACATCAAGTTTTTCCAATCTAGCGGACAGAACATAAGCTGATCACAGGATAATGCAAAAATTTTCAAAATAGATTGTCAAATAAGAGTCTGAAGCAGCCAAATATCAAATCAGATATAATGATTGTAAAAGATTGCTTCTTCTTTTTCCATAGCATTATACTGTTTTCTTATTTATTACAATATGAAAAGGAAGATGATAATGATCGTTCGAATGTATACTGAATCGGATACAGAGCATTTGGTCTCACTCTATTATGATACAGTTCATTCTATTGCGGCACATGACTACTCACCAGAACAGCTCAATGCTTGGGCTCCAGCGGACGAACAAATGAACAAGCTGATCAGTTGGCCAGAGTCACTACGCCTTAATAGAACATATGTCGCTGAAATAAACCGTGCAATCGTTGGGTTTTGTGATATGACAATTCAAGGCTATTTAGATAGGCTTTACGTCCATAAGGATTTTCAAAGGCAAGGAATTGCTTCCCGATTATTACGTTGTGTTGAAAAAGAAGCCAAAAAACTTGGTCTTACTACAATCACTACACATGCAAGCATTACGGCTAAGCCCTTTTTCGAATCCCATGGATATGAATCAATTCAGGCTCAAACTGTCGTGCGCCGAGGGATTTTGTTAGGTAATTATCAGATGCAAAAAAATCTAACCACATCCTAAAATATAAATCCATGATTACATTTTTTCATCTTTATATAACTTTTTTCAAACAAAAAATAAAACAAACCCCACTTTATGTCATTAACATAAAAGAGGTTTGTCGATAGATAGTCTGAAACTACATGTCTCCTTTATTGACGTTACAGGTGGCTACACGAAACTTTCTTGACCAAATCGGACTTCAGCTATCGCTTTCAGTTGATTTCGATCTGTCTTTCCGTTAGCAAGTACCGGTAGATGGGGGATTATTTCATAAAAACTTGGTCGGGAAGGCTCGTCTACCTTATCCTTTATAAATAGGTCAATATCTCTTTTTGTAAGAGAAGCATCCCCCACTACAAAAGCACACAATCGATTTCCACGTGTCGGATGAGGGACCCCTACAACAGCTACGTCTCTTATTCCGGGATGTTCTCTGATCGTTCTTTCCACATATTCCGGGCTGACATTATATCCATTGACAATAATGATATTCTTTTTTCTTCCCAAAATAGTCACGTATCCATGTTCATCTCTCGTTGCCATATCACCAGTAGACAGCCATCCATTATGAAGCATTGAAGCATCTACTTGTCCATTGGCATAATAACCTAGCATTACTGAAGGGCTTCGAACCCACAACTCTCTATCCTCAGAAAAATTGATTTCTGTTCCGCTAAGAGGTTTGCCGACGGTTCCATAACAATAATCATAAGGACGATTCAGTGATACATTAGGACCCGCTTCCGTTAATCCATAACCATCCAATATGGGAACCCCTGTCATTTTCACCCATTGTTGAACAAAAGTATGGGTAAGCAGGTCGCCTCCACAGCCCCATCCCTTTACTCCAATTTCTTCAATCCCTCTCTGCTCTTTTAATAGATAAGGAAGCATAGTTTGATAAAAAAAAGGAGCGCTTTCTACCCAGCAGACGTTTTGTTTTTCCAGAACGGTAATTATGGAGCGCGGACGTAAATTAGCAGGAATAACCAAATCCATACTGTTGTGTTCCAAAACTCCCACAATACTTAATCCATAAGCTCCCCAAAGTGGCAATGTAAAAAGAAGCCGTTCTCCCTCTTTGTATCCGAATACTCGTGTCGTCTCCTGTTTCTGATACGTAATCCCTTCTTTACTCCAGGCTACATATTTAGGCATTCCTACAGTTGAGCCTGAGGTTCTGCAGATGAGCCCTGTATTGCTTGGTATATTTCTTTCCTTTACCACAGATAGGCTCTCAATTTGTATCTTATAATGATCGCTTGTATAGCACACATAGTCAGCTCGGACTATCTCCAGTTGTTTATCTAATTCGGCCACCTTTCCGATCACAACAGGAACTGCCTCCAGTTCTTTGCAGGCATAATAGGCAACCAACCAAGAGATGGGTTCGTGAATAGCAATCGCAACCAGATTACCTGCTGAAACTCCCTGATGATTCATACAAAGCGTAAGCTGTTGTATTTCTTGTTTAATAAGTGCTGTATAGGATGTATTACCAACAAAAACCTCATAATTTATCAAGCCGCTTCTTCCCTTCTCTGGGAGATCATATTTGGATTGTTTTTATGGGCTCTACTAAGGAAATATGAGAGTGTCTGTGAAGAAACTCAATAAAAAATTGATTCTCCTGCATCCCCACTTGCTCTATTGACTCAATTGTTGTTTTTAAAAACTTTTTAAGTGGTGACTGTCGTAAAATATGCTTCATCAGACCAATGTTGATGACTTCCCATCGTTTCACAATCTTCTCAAACTGGGCCAAGTCCTCCTCATAAACAAAACCGTATAACATTACCAAATCTTTAAGCAAATCCAGATAATAGTAGCGCATCAGTTTTATTTCCAAAACAGCTTGACCATAATCAGAAAGGTGTTCCCCGCCTATTTGATCATCATGTAAATAGGAGCCCAAATCCTCTACTAACTGATGAATTGCACTTCTTCCAAAGTAATGTGTTTCGTTATTTTCTCGAATGATCAACCCCCGAGTATATTCAAAAGCAACTGTAGTGGCTACACTCTCCATTAGTTTCATAACATCACTTTGTTCTATTTTTGAAACTTCATAAAGCTGTAGCATTTGAAACTCTTTTTTCCCCTGTACTTTCGAATTGTTTTCTAATTGTTTTATAGCTCGATCTCCACGCCAGCACGCTTCAAAGTCCTGAAGTTGTATACTCCCAACGTAATCTCCCGGAACACCATCATAGATCAGTGCTTTCTGCTCATCTATCCCATATACAGATATCCAATGCTTCGTAATTCCGGGGTGGAGACTACTGTAATTTATTAGATACTTATCACTATGATAAAATTCGCTATAAGGCAGGTGAAAATATGAAGCACCAATCAACGAAAGTTTTCCGTTTTGAATATTATGCATAATAGCTTGTTTTCCTTCCTCATAGGAAGCAAACGAGATATTCTCTACTTCATAACCCATATGCTCTGGGCTGATTCCGTAACCCAGCTTACCTAAACGGAAAGAGTCTATATATTCATCCCATAAACCATACTGCATGTTGATTGTGTCTTGTTTCTTAGAATAAACGGTTACACTATACATCTCTAGATTAGGATGTAAGCTAAGAAAACTAGTCATTCCCTCATTCCTTAATCGCTCATGCAAGATGACATGAAGACAAATAGAGTAGTAAGGAGCTTTTCTTTCTGGTAGAAATGGTATTTTCATTGCTGTAACGCTTCCTTTCCAACCTGTAGGCTCTATACGTTACACAGGGTAAGAGCAATTACCATCAAATATGGATTTCTTGGCAGTATAACTTGCTTGATGTGCCCCGAATGCTGAAGAGTTACTTTTTGCAGCCAAACGGTTCTTGGAAGTTCAGTAAGGATCATGTTCTCTACATAATAGGGGAGAGACATCGCTATCTGCTCTCCAAATAGTGGCGTTCCAGTTTTATACTGTTTCCAGTTAGTTAAACCAAATCGCACTTCTTCTTCCACCCCATCCGCATAATGAATTGTAAATTTATCCTGATAATCGCCAAATAATGAAAAACCGAGGAAAGCTAAGGTTTGAAAGGACCTTTGAGCGTTTACTTCAACGATTTGGCCATCACAACTTATAACATCGTTATCAACCGCTTCAGTTAATGGAAAGGCAAAAGGGATTCCTTGGTATGAAATTACTTCATCGCTTGGAAATATCTCTCCTGGAATGCTGCTGTGTATATGATCCAGCTGAGCAACCAGCTTTGGGTCTTGGATTGATACTCCTTTTGTATTATAAATGGATGCCAAATCAATTATATGTGCCTCTCTCATATCCATTGTTCAAGCACCTCAATACTTTTCTATCAATTTATAAATATTTGATTATTTTTTCATAAACTTCTTTTTCTTTTTCAATGATTTTATTCACCCAATCAATCTGTTTTTGAAAATTAGTGCTTCCTGTAACCTTTGCCTTAATTAAGTAATTTCGAAAGACAGCCCAAACATTTACCGTCTCTTCTACTAAACTAATTAGTGCCGGGTCTACTTCCTTATAAACTGGGCTTGTTTGATCCTGATCTGCATATAAAATGAATTCAAGAAATCCATCTCGATAGTTTATTACTCGTTTTAACATGTCAAATATTTTATCCAGATGAGCTCCTAAGTCTTTCCCGTGTAATATCATATCTTGCTGACACGCAAGGAGTGCTTTTTGTCCGCTGAGATAGCCCACATATCCGGTATCAGTACCATTAATTTTGTTACACACGGACCTAAATTGCTGTCGAAGCAGTTCGTCATTGATTTGTAGGGATGGTTCGGTCAATGTAAAGCTATACCTGCCTTCTACTTCATAAGCTTGTTTGGTAGGTTCAATCGGGAACCAGTCAGAAAATTCATACGGCCATAAATCTGTTATATAAAAAAGCTTGGATACAGGATCATAGTCTTGAATTAAAACAAAATGAGAGAAAATTTCCATATCCGTATACCATGGAAAGAATCTACCGTCCACAACAGTGAAAAGATGTCGATTTTGATTAATGGTTTCCTTCACTACATCCAATAGCTCTCGTTTTTCATAATGAAGGAACTCTGCCTTGTAAATTTTTTGTAATGTATCTGGAAAAGGTATTAATACCTCTTCCTTGGCTGCTGTAAAATCATCAATGCTTCGATAATAAAATCCCCATCTGTCGGACAAAAGCCAGTGATACGGCACTCCAAATCCTTGAATATAAGAACAAATAAGATACTCTAAGCAATCTAAAAATTCCTTTCGCTTGTTATACATGACAGGGTGGTGTGTGGGAATAGCCAGATTCATGGGATTCCTCCTAGCTTATTTAGACATCTACATACCTTTTTTAATCGAATGTTCCCATGAGAACATACTTACTGTTCTTTGTCTCCATATTGCATCATTACCGTAATTGGTAAATCCTGGTCCCAACTAACTATTAATTCTAGCAAAGCAATCTTATTTTGTTCTGTATACAGCCTTGCTTCTTTTAATGCATTTTGGTACTCATTTAGGTCAGTCAGTTTAGCATAATAGCCGCCAACCGATTTAGCTAAAGATGCATAGTCTAGCTCTATTTGAAAAGAGCAGCCTATTTCTATTTCGCTCATGCTTTGCTGAAATCTTGGCCAAGAAAATCCACCATTATTTATGACAATAAAAGTGATACCTAATTGATGCTCAGCGGCACTCCCCACAGCTGAATATCCCATTTCAAACGAACCGTCTCCAAGTAAAGCAATAACATTCGCTTTTCTAGCAGCAATCTTAGCTCCTAAGGATATACCCATCGGTAAACCTAGGGCTGTTTGTTCACCGGGAACCACTGTGCGGCTGGGCGGAGCCACCGTATAAACAGGATACGAATATCCCCACATATCATGTAGCCCATTATCTTGAACCAAGATGACATGCTCTCCAAATTCATGTTCGATTCCCTTAAGCATCCTTCTCACAGGTGCTTTTATATCTTCTACTTCTGCCCATACTGACAGAGCTTCTTTTTTTACCTCCTGCATTCTTTTTATCCACTCATTTTTGTTAGTCGTAATCCAATTCAGATTCTCGCTTGACATTTTCCACAAGAGTTGCAAAGACAGTTGGGCATCTCCAAGCAACCTGTAATTGGCATGAACAGAACGTTCCAGCGACTCATAATGGCAATCAATATGTACAAAGAATGAATGTAATAAGGCCTCCTTCCATCCCATTAAAGCTGTCTCCTCTAACTGAGTTCCAATCGCTATAATCATATCTGCCTCAAAAAGGAGCTTCTTGATTTGCGGTAACGTATACAAGCCTACATTTCCAAAAGCATTGGGATGCCTCTCATCTACGATTCCTCTTCCAGATGCTGTAGTAAAGATAGCTAATCCGTGTGCCTCTGCTAAAGAGATTGTTAATTCAGACACAAACGGTCGATGTTGACACCCCCCGCCTAATAGGAGGATAGGACGCTTTGCTTTCGTTAGTTGAGCGAATAAATTACGTATACTCTCTTCTTCAGGCTGCGAAAAAATCGGTCCTTGTTCATCAAGGTTTCTTTTATCAGCATCAGAGAACGATTCACTGCTTAGCTCCATCCATGTTAGATCATCTGGAATCTCAAGATAGACTGGCCCCGGTTTTCCATTAACAGCTAGAAAAATAGCACGTCGCAAAGCCCAAATGGCTTTCTCTGGGTGCTCTACACGATAACACCATTTAGTCACGGGTTGCATCATGGCAATGGAATTGGTTTCTTGAAATGCCCCTTCACCGCGCATGTTCCGTGCAGTAGCATTGGAGATAATAATTAAAGGTACAGCGGCCGAATATGCCTCTAAAACACCCATTATGCAGTTTGCAATTCCAGGTCCTGGGCTAGTAACAAGCACGGCTGGACTCCCTGACACCTGAGCATGCCCCATTGCCATTCCAACCGCTATTCGCTGGTCACGTGCCGTGAAAATGCCTAATCCTTCTTTTTTATAAGCGGATTCAATTAACCCCCCACCATCTCCCACCATACCAAACAGCTTTGTTATGCCCTGTTCCGCAAGTACTCTCGCATAAGCATCCCAGATCGTCAGACTTTCTATTGCTTCCATTATTTCACATCCTTCTTTAGTTATGAATGATGTAGTTCCTTATTGTTGAATGCGACTGATACTTCTTTGGAGATTAAAAGAGGACGACTAGTAAAACTGCCCTGATAACACACATAATTTGCCTGTAAACCATAACCACCAAACGGGCTATTTCCGTTTTCAATATCGTACAGGCTTACATTTTCTGACACGATGTGGGTAGAGCGTAATTTTTCAGCTAATTCTGGTATTCCAAAAACAGAAGCACCAAGAGTACTCTCTATACGCTCAGGAGCATGTAACCAATCTATTACCTCTTGTTCATCTCGATAGGTTACAACATGAAAGATCGGACAGAAAAACTCAATTACCTCACCAATTTTTTCAAGAGAGGACACGACAACAGTAGGCTCTACATAATTACTGGACACATCCACCGATCCACCGTAAACAATACGATCTTTTATTGGTGTGAAATACTCCTGTGCCTGCTCTGACAACCCCTCATAAAATAACGGAGCTATTACATTGCCTGGTTCATTTCGCTTACCAATGCGTAATTCTTTAATGTCCTGAATCAGTGTAGATAGAAAATTCTCTTTAATATTCTCGTGGACAAAATAAACGTTGGGGCACATACAATCCTGTCCCGAATTATAGACGCGTGCAGCTACAGCTCGCTTAGAAGCATCTGCTAGATTTGCTTTTTGTCCAACGATAAATGGATTAATTCCCGCTCCAAAATACAAGAACAAAGAGTGTGGATAGGTTTTTTGCACCTTCAAACTGTTCTCATAATTTCCAGTAAAGACAACTACATCTGGCTGTCCTGCCTGTTCTTTAAATTTCCGTTGAGAAATAGGAAGTAGCTGGGATGGCATGTCCGCCTGTTTCATTATGAAATCATGAAGCTTTACCATTGTAGATAAAGCTTTTGTAGAGGGTCTAATCAAGATTTCCTTGCAAAATAAACTTGGAATAGCAGCATATAAGACATAGGAGTACAACAAAACGTTTGATGAATGATAAACTGCAATCCGATTAATAGGAGGAGGATTGTAGCGCTCCACTTCCTGTTCAGCTCCAAGTAGAGTAGAGAGGGAAGATTCTATCTCAGCCTCAGCACTATCATAGGTAGCAATCTCCGTTAAAATTTCTAACAGTTCTGCTTTATTCGTTCGGATTCCTGAAATAAGCTTGTCCAATCGTTTTAATTGCACGTCTCTTTCGTTTGTAGCAAAAATCATTAGTAATAAGCCTCCTTCTATTTATCTAAAGGTAAGAATTTATAAATCCAAGATTTCTCTTATCTGAGCAGGCCATTCATGAAGCTGTGTACCATATACAGCCAGCAAGGCATATACCCACCGATCAATCCCAAAAGCCACACATCCTGAATGCAATATTGAACCATTTGGTTCAGTAATGCCAAACTCTTTACATAGCGTGTCTTTTACATTATTAAATGACGCAATTGAAAAATTCCCCATGTCAGTTGAGATAATTAGCTCATATTTCATGTGAGCCATTAGCTGATACTGACTTTTCTCAGCATGATGAGGAAAATAAAAGGGATCATGTGCCGTTTCTATGTAACCATTAAATCCTAAATCAACAAATAATTTCCATATTAAATCTAAAAAAAAGGACCTTGTTTCTTCGACAAAGGACTCATTCCCCATAAAAACAAACTCTCTCATTCGAAAATTATGAAGTCGATGTTTTCCCAAACGCCATGGTGCCTCATGACGGAAACAAATCCCTTCTGTACTAAGTAATAATGGTTCATGCAATGTCTGATTAGAATACTCCTCATAGCAATGAAAACATAGAGCTGGTGAAAGAAGATACTCACTGCAACGAGTATATTTTTCATAGTTATCAGTTTGACCAACCTGATTAAGCACTTCATACTCATGAGGAAATTCGGCAACTACATAAAGGTTTTGTGGGAAGTTTTTCACATACTGGCATTTTTCCATTGTCTGTCTTGGAATTAAGGACGAATATATTCTCGCCCTCGCTTGTTTAGATTCTGCGTATTCCGCAAAAAGACGTTGTAATGCCTCATATAAAGTAACAGCAGACTCCTTTCGAATAAGCTCTGAAAACTCTGCTAGCATTTCTTCCTCATTGATTCGTATTTTTGTGATGTCTCCATCGGTCTTTCGTATGATCCGATTAGGAAAAGAACGTATACTCTTTTGCTCCTCAATCATGGTCTGAATAACCTGGTCAATCTGTGTTTCTTTGCTTTTATCAACGATGTCAATTTCAATTTGCTTTGTTTCAGGATAGAAGGAGCAATGAGAAATCCCCTCAAGACTATACACCAATTTCGAAGTAATCGCTTCTGCCTGCGATTGAGAAAGTGTTCCGGCTACATGATACTGTTTTTTCATTAGCACTCACTCTTTTCTGTATAAACTAATTTCTCTGATTGTCTTACATTGATTAAACCACTTATTTTCTCAACAGTTCGAAAATTATCCAACAAGAGATCTTCCTCACTAAATTCCAGATCAAATGCTTGCTCTAGTGCTACAATTAAACGAATTGTAGTCATAGAATCTAACCCCATTTTTGTTAAGTCGTCACATTCAGTAATAGGTTCCTTGATTTCAAGCAGGTCTTGTAGGATTTTACGTATCTTCGCTTGTTTCATTTTTTCCATTCCCTTTCATCGAATAGTCTGGGCATTCTCCTCTTTTACAAGTAGCTGCAATCGTTCCAAGCTCTCCATGATTTTCTGTCTTTGTAATCCAAAGTCTATCAGAGCAGCAACTTGCGTAACCCCGATCTCCTCTAGCTTCCTCAATACAGTTGAACAAGTCTCTGGAGTACCTAGCAAGGAATAATGAGGAGAATATTTCCTTAGCATCATTGTTTTTGCAATCTCTTCTTCTCGTTTACTTTCATAATGGGGGATCATCTCTGCCAATGACAGGAATGCATGCTGATACTCAAAAAAAGCATTCTTTACAGTCTTTTCTACCATTTCAAGATCATGATCAAGATAGGTGTGAAGCAAGATAGTTACATCTTTGTCTTCTATGCTATGACCTCCCTCACGTAATCCAGCATGATACAACTCAATCTTTTGCTTTACATCATTCATATCATTAAAAATAAAATGGGTTAACAAATGGTATCCATGTTTTCCAGCCTCATAACAGGTTTCTTTAGAAGAAGCTACTGTTACATAAATCGGGATTTGTTGTTGATAGGGTTTTGGAAATATAGTTACATCTGTTTCTTTGTCATTCCAAAGGTTTTCAATCCTTTCTATTCCCTGCCACATTCGTATTTTCCGCTGATCGAAATGCTCTGGATTTTCTTTAAAATCGTTGGGGTTCCAGCCAGAAGCAAAGGAAATACTTACTCGCCCTTTTGACAATTGATCCACCATTGCCCATTCTTCTGCAATTCGAATGGGCGAATGGAGAGGCAATATGACGCTTCCAACTTGAATACGAAGTTTCTTTGTTTCCCTTGCTACAGCCGCTGCAAAAACGGATGGACTAGGAAATAACCCACCAAAGGTATGATAATGCCTCTCAGGAAACCAGACACCATACCAGTCATGCTTCTCCGCATATTGGATTACTTCGAATAGAAATTCATAGTGATCCTGCATGTTTTGGGCTGTAGTATCATTTACGTTCGAAAAAAAGCTAACTGAGAATTTCATTCATTTTTCACCTCTCTTATAAAAACTCAACTGCTTGCACTAGAATAATTCCGAACCGCTGCCTTCCACAGTAATCGAGTCAAAAGCAACAATGCTAGCGGAGCAAGAATACCCCACATCATATTTACCACGCTTAATTGATTTAGGAGATACAATGGTCCAAAGTTGCTTGCTAAAAATAACGGAATAATGTAAATACCGATGGTCTGGATTGTTTTACCATAGATTCTTGCTGGCATGTGCCCAAATTCCCAAATATCATTGCTCAAATCATTTACAGCGGATGTTTTAATAAACCAAAACGAAAAGAGGTGCGGAATCAACATGACTGTGTAACTAATTACAATTCCTCCGATTAAAAATAGGGTGTAGCCTGCGATATTAGCCAAGCTAACCTCAATTCCTAATCGACTCCATCCCATTACCAACAGCACACTTCCGACAATCAGATTGGGAATCGCCAAGCCAAAATCTATATATCTCATTGTGGTAAGAAATTGTAGGGATATTGGTTTTGTAATGTATAAATCAAGTTTTCCTTCGTGTATATAATCCTCTGAGATTTTAAAAAAATTAACAACGAAAAGACTAACATATACCCCTGTAACCAGCATAAATGTACCTGAGAACAATAGAATAGAGTCTCTGCTTAATCCTTCAATAATCAAACCTGACTGGTATATCACAAAGATATAAATCAACTTGGATAATACAAAACCGCTCTCCACAATGACTCCGACAAAAAAATTAAAACGATATTCCATCTGCGCCATTAAGCAGTTTTTACAAAATAGATAGTATATCTTTACCATTTTTTTTACTTCTTTAACCCATGCCATGTTTATCCACCTATAGCTATATATTTTTTAATACCGATGCCCCATAACAATTTGGAGAGAACAGCAAAAGCGATAATCCAGAATACTTGTAGACCCATACCTGTCACCAGTTCCATCCCCTGGTACTTCCCAATAAGCACATCTACTGGATAATTGACCGTATATTTAAATGGCAAATAGTTTAGAAAGGAGAGAATTGTATCATCGAAGACATCTAGCGGAAAAATCCCTCCACTTAATATTACAAGCAAAATTTTCGGAGCTTCAAAAATATAAGAAACATTTTCAAGCCAAAAAGCTATGGTAGTAATGCTAAAGAAGATAAAGAAGTTTAATACGAGAGCAAGTAAGAGTGTAATCAGAAAATAACCGATATTAACGAGGTTAATCTCTACTTTGATCAGTCTATTTAAGACAAATAAAATGAGAAAGATTAAACAAAAGCTGACCACAATATAAATTAGCTTAGAGCCAAGAAACGAATAAATTTTGTAAGGAAGATATCCAATCGGTCTAATGATAAATTTGTTAAGCCCACCCTCCTTTATATCTTCCGCTACATCATACTCAAAACCAGCTTGAATAATCTTGGCAGTTACTGCCGCAATCAGTGTATAAGTGATCATCTCCTGAAAAGTATATCCAAAAACGGTAGACCCGGGACTTTGGCTATCAAAAATAGCTGTCCATAAGTAGGTTAATATGGTGATGGAGAATATACTTCCCACAATTCCCAACACAAAATTAGCTCGATATTCCACTGCTGTCTGTATCCCTAATTGAAAGGTATGAATGTATTTTCTAAAACTGCGCAACCTTCTCATTTTTCTCATCCTTCTTATACAAAATCGTAATGCTATCTTCGATGGGGATATCCTCTACATTAATGTCACTTACAGGCAAATGCTCCAATATCAGCTTGGAGTTTTGCTTTAAAAATTCACGATCAAGCTCGATAAGACTTTCAAATTCGTTGTGCTCCCTCACAATTCCGTAAGCTTCTACAGCTGATTGTGGAACAGGGGCAGAAAATTGAATTTTAATGAGCTTCTTCTGATTCAGCAATTCGTTTACTTTATTTAAGTTGCCATCATACACAATCTTTCCCTGATTGATAATAATAGCTCGTTTGCAAAGGTCTTCTACATCTTTCATATAATGTGTTGTCAAAATGATCGTAGCCTTCGTCTCTTCATTGTAATACTTCAGAAATTTACGGATGCTCTTCTGTGAGATAAGGTCTAATCCAATTGTAGGCTCGTCCAAGAAAATAACCTTAGGTCGATGAATTAATGCGGCCACCAATTCTAGCTTCATTCGTTCTCCCAAGGAAAGCCTTCTCACTTGTACATCTAAAATATCCTTGACATCAAGTAATTCTGTTAGCTCCTCCAACGTCTTCTGATACTCTCGATCTTCTACTTCGTAAATGAATTTATTTAAAAATAGGGATTCATTAGCGGGCAAATCCCACCATAGCTGACTTTTCTGTCCCATAACAATCGAAAATTTCATTTTAAATTCCTTTTTACGTTCCCATGGAACATACCCCATCACAGTTGCTTCTCCACTAGTGGGATGCAAGATGCCGGATAAAATTTTCAAAGTTGTTGTTTTTCCTGCTCCATTTGGTCCAAGAAAAGCCATCATCTCTCCCTCATCGATATCAAATGAAATTTTTTGTACCGCTTCCTTGACCAGCTTTTCCCGATGGAATAGGTTTTTAATAGAGTTAAGCAACCCAACCTCCTTTCTGTAATAAGCATATTCTTTCTGTAGATTAGAAACGTGTATCAAACTCATATTTCATCCTACTTTCCGACACGATCTTATAAATTTTTTTATATCGCAATGCATTGCTAATGCTTATGTTTCTCACTATTTAGGTGAGGTAACTACCATAGACACATAATTTCCGCAGAAGCCAAAACTGTTGATAAGCACAGACTCTACTGTTGCCTTCATACTATGTCCGATTACCGCCTGAACTGGACAAGCCGGGTCGAGATTTATCAAACCAAGAGTTGCTGGAATAACGTTCGTTTGCAAAGAAAGGACCCCTGCGGCTAATCCCATTACTCCTGAACAGCGTAGCAAATGTCCAATTGCCCCTTTATGTGAGCTTACCGGGATCATACTCCCCTCCTCTATAGCCTCCACAATGCCTACTGCCTCAACGAGATCACCTTGAGGGGTACCTGTTGCATGAGCCTGAATACAATCGATTTTTTTACGTTTTGCATCCTCTAACGCCTCACTCATCGTATGTATCGCACTGTCTTTATCTAGCTCAACCATATTTGTTTCATACCCACTAACAATATGACTAATTCCATCTATCCAGGCTAGTGGCTTTTTCCCACGATCTCGCAGGCATTCCTCTGACTCAAGTAAAATGACCCCCGCCCCTTCTCCTATTAAAATCCCACTACGATTTTGATCAAAGGGACGCGCTGTCTCAGTTGAAATAGCCTTAACAATATCGAGCGAAGCATATTCATATTCATTAAGAAGTTCTGCTCGTGCAATCATTACCATATCTAGTTGTCCTTGTGAGACAAGACTTTTTGCCATTGCGATTGCAGAACTGATAGAAGAACATGCTGCTGACAAACGTAGTACGGGCGTTTGCTCACGCCATTCAAAAGGGAGGAACTCTAGAGGGTCTTTCACCCATACCTCTGCCCTTTCTCCAAATCCAGACATAGAATCCCCGCAGACAACTGGTAAGATAATAGCTTTTTTGCAGTCACGCCATATCTCTAGCTTGTACTCTGCTTGCTCTATTGCCTCCTGTAAGGCCTTGTTCAACCAAATTTGCGCTATGGATTCTTCCAATTTATCACTTTGAAAGTCAACTTGTCCGCCTATTTGAGATCGAAACCCTTGGGCGTCAAATCTTGTTAAGGAGGCAAGGGCATTTTTCCCGGCAAGCAGACCTTTGGTAAATAGCTCAAAACCGAATCCATAAGGAGAAACGATACCTAAACCAGCGATACCCACTCTCATTCCGTGCTCCCCCCCTATGATTTCGTAAAGCAAATTGCCCAGTTGTCAGGATCGACATAGCCAAACCATGGCGATGAGTTTTCCGATTCCAGCCAGATCATTACCTGTTCTAGTTTATTGCCGTATAAACTGTCTTTTCTCGGATATTCAAATGTCCAATCCGTTAGTTTTCCAACTGGTGTTATTTCTCCCGTGGAAGACTCCTTTATTAACGCCGCAACGCTGATACTTCCAACAAAATCATCTGTTAAGGAGGACTCTCGGTCTATATCAACTACTATCATTAAATCAGAACGATTCTCCCTTAACAGATTGTATGCCCAACCTAAACCACTCAAGCCGCCATACCGATCAGTTAATGTGGCAGAGGGTCCTTTAAAATTGAATTGAAGTGTAACAAGTGCGGTTGGAGAACTTGAATCGATAGCTAAGCTCTGATGAGGTCTAATTCTTCTGCGCGGTTGATGAAAAGCATTGAGGTAAGAGTCAATTTCTGCAGAGACAGCATTAGGCACATTCATAATGACTCCTCTTCGATCTGGCCTGGGTAAAAGATTTTTCTGATTTAATACAGAAACAACGTAAGCAACGGATTGCAGAAGAAACGGTGTCAATTTTTGATGAATTTTAAACGGTTTTTGTGTATATGTTGGGGTGAATACCATATCATTTATTTTGCCAAACCATTTATTCGAGCTCATTCGTTCTTTATTTATACAAAAATGATATCCGGTCACAACTGTAATCGATTCCTTACCCATCGACTTATCCTCTCATTTTTTAAATAATTGGTATTATTTGCTATTTTTTCTACATGTTATCATTATGTAATTCAAAAAACAAGTTACTACAATTGAATTTTTTGTATTATATATACAATTTTAATAATCAATAAACAATAAATTAACTTATTTTTACTAAATTAATCTCTCTAGTAACTAATGCCCTCATATATAATAAAGAAGGTTTCATAAATTTGAATATTTTACAGATTTTATGTAACCTAAAAAAAACACCTAATTTTAAAGGTGTTCTTTTTTTGGTTACTTCTATGCTAATAATCTCCATAATCCACACTAAGCCCCAAACCGCTTTCGATATCCACACTTTCTGCATAATTCCTCAACAGCCTCGCGTCTTGAGAATCCGTCAAAAAGATTGTTTGCTCTCTCGCTCTCTACGATTTCAGAGAAAGGTGTAGTTTGGACATTGCCCAAATTAATCACACCTTCCCCATCCAAACAGCACGGCACAACCGTTCCATCCACGAGGATTCCTGCTTGAGTACGAAGGGCATGGCAAAAGCCTTTTCCATCATCCTCGGGCGCGTGTAAGCTCGGCCATTCAAATTCATGATCCTGATTGAGATAAATTCGTTCAGCAATCTTAACCCCGCTGCCCGGAATTACTTTTTCTTCAATCTTATAGTCCAGATTAAATTCTTTTTCCAGCATCTCTAAGGTCTCTCTGTTCCTATTTCTTTGAAGATTCGTTGTGTTATCTTTATCCAGATTCCAGAGACGAAAGGATATGATTACATTATGCTCCGCCGCCTCTCGAACAAAGGATAGAATGTTGGATAAATATTTATCACGATCAACAGAGCCTTCATGACCATCAAAGCTATGCAACGAGAAGTTCATTTGACGCAGGGCTGGCTTACCCAGTAGCTTGGCACGATTCTTTTGAATAAGGGTTCCGTTTGTCGTAATGTTGACCTTAAATCCCTTTTCATGGCTTACATCCAACAATTGATCAATTTTGGGATGCAGGAGCGGTTCGCCCTTCACATGAAGATAGATGTGCTTTGTATGTGGTTTAATTTGATCCAAAATATTGGTAAACGTGTCTAGCTTAATAAACCTAGCTTGTCGACCTGTTTGTGGACAGAAGCTACAGGCAAGATTACAAACACTAGTAATTTCAATGTACATCTTTTTAAATGTCTTCAAAACTCGTTCCTCATTCCATATATTCTGTAAAGAGTTGATTTATATTTTGCCATTCATCCTAATTGCCGCATGGACAAATCTATAACTGATCCCTTCATACCTTACTTTCGCTTATTATACATGAAAAAATACAAGGATGATTGCAACTTGAGTTTTTGGAAGCATCTGCTGGTCATGTAATGTGCTAGGTGTATCAGGATACACAAAAATGACCGCCTTAGCTGATCCTTGGCGGTCATTTTCATCTATAGTCGGCTGTATATGATAGGCATTTCTGACATCCTCTTTACTTTAAAGCATTCTTGCCATATTCACTTGGGTTAACACCATATGTTTTGCGAAATAAAGAGGCAAAATGACTAAAATTATGATAGCCCACGAGCGAGGAAGCTTCGCTGACACTAATCTTATTATTCTCCAATAGCATTCTCGCTTTTTCCATCCGTTGTTGTCTAACAAATTCAAATACAGTCATACCAAACACTTCTTTAAAGCCGATCTTGAGCTTGTAATCATTCAGATGAATCAATTTCGATAGAGCAAGCAGGCTGGGTGGCTGGCCTAGCATTTTTACCAAAATATCCCGAGCTAAATAAATTCGATCAATATCGTCTTTTTTTAACCTACTGCACCCTTTGATCTGCCCCATTTCCATTTCATAGATAAATAATGCCAAAAGCTCTAAGGTTTTTCCTTCCATATAAAGGCGCTTGGCTGACCCGCTATAAGAACAATTGCGCAGTTGCTGTAGTAGAACCTGCATTTTCGGACGAATCGTATCCTGAAGATGGAGGAAGGACTGATTATTCCCAAGCTTTATATTTGGAAACAGGCTGCCCCAAAGCCTCGCATCCATGCGCAGCTCCATGTGAACAATTGGTCTTTCTTTGATTTGCTCGGCATGAAATCTTATATCATGTAAATAAACGAGTTGGGCAATACCTGCTTCTGTTACAATATCCTTGTTTTGTCCCTCAACAGAGAAATACCCACCCCCATCTAGCGTAAACGCAAGCTCAAGATGCGGATAGCGAATGCCTACATCAAACGAAACGTTCTCATATAAAATCATATCGCTCATGTGCAATTCCATACCGTCCCGAAGCTGCATGCAACTGAAATGACCTTCGCCAAGATGGGACGGTACCCTGCCGCAATGCTCATAGGGCTCTACAGAGGAATGACCTAGGATTTGATGTAGAACATTTGCATTAAAATCTGTAAGCTCTGTATTTTCTGCTTGAACAATCATTTTCTTCCCTCCTATCTGCGCACACAAAGGTTGTGATATATGCTGCACACAATGATAATTATTCTCATTTATAAGCAGTTTATCATATCCTAGCTGCTTATGTATGCGATAAAATGATATTCCAGCACATGTTGTACAAAAAATAAAACCTGAGGGTACGATGCCTCAGGCCTTGGCTTTACTCTTTACAATTTATCGATATAGAAAACCAATCTACTTAATTAGATACGCCCCATCCACGAGCTTCTTGTTGCAATCTCCACATGCGTGCATACAGCCCGCCTAACGCGAGGAGTTCGTCATGTTTCCCCTGCTCTTTGATCTGTCCGTTCTCCAACACAACGATTTGGCTTGCTGCCTTCACTGTTTTTAGCCGATGAGCAATCGCAATGACAGTTCTCCCTCGCACAAGCTGGTCAATAGCCTTTTGAATCTCCGCCTCATTCTCAGGGTCCAGTGATGCAGTTGCTTCATCCAATAAAACAATGGGAGCGTTTTTTAAAATAGCTCGTGCAATCGAGATACGTTGCTTTTCGCCGCCTGAAAGCGTACTTCCGCCCTCTCCCACCAACGTATCATATCCCTGTGGTAGCTTTGCGATAAAATCATGGCAGCAGGCGAGTCTAGCCGCCTCCTCAATCTCATGTTGGGACGCATCACTTTTGCTAAATCTAATGTTATTTGCAATGGTATCCTGGAACAGATACACATCCTGAAAAACCATAGATATCTTACGTAATAGCTCCTCAGGGTTCATACGGCGGATATCCTCGCCTCCCAGGGTAACTGTCCCCTGATCAGGATCATAAAAGCGAGCAATCAAGCGAAGAACCGTACTTTTCCCGCTTCCTGACGGTCCGACCAATGCGGTAAAAGAGCCTGCCTGCATCCGTAAGCTCACCTCACGCAGCACAGCTTTATCTTGATAACCAAAGGTAACGTTGTTTAATTCAATATCGTGGCACTCTGGGGGCAAAAGCTCTCCAGACATAATTGGCTCATGTAACAATTGCACAATGCGTTCCCCTGCCTGCTCGTGATAACGAAATTCCGCATAATTGATAAGCGCAACTGTTAAGGGCTCGAAAATTCGTGTACCAACAAGTAAAAAAGTAACAAATGTCATGAGATCAAGACTGCCTCCAAGCAATAAATGAACACCTACAATCACCATGACAGTAAGTCCTGCTCGTAAGCATGCAATTGCGCTCAATACAATCGGTCCAAGCAGACCCTCGATTAGGAGACTGCGCTTCATCAACTCTTTACATGAGTTCTCCAGACGTATAAATTTTTCACCAGTCAAATTATAGGCCTTAATCACGCGAATCCCGTGTAAATATTCCTGCAAACGATTACCCGCATCTATCTTGGCTCGCATATGCTGACTGCCAAGCTTGCGTTGTAATTTAGAAGTCATGAGCACTAGGGCGATCGCTATTGGAAATACCAAAAACATAGCCGACGCCATGCGCCAGTCTAATATAGACAGCCCGATCAGAGCAAGAAAAGGCATAATGAGTGCGCCGATCATCTGTGGAACAACATGAGAAATTCCATGCTCTACTAATGAGATATCTCCCATCATCATGTTGGCAAGGTCCCCTGGGTCACGTTTGTTTAAAAATCCCAGCGATAGCTTTCTTACATGTTCTGCCAACCTTGTTCTTCCATCCACCGCTGCGTTATAAGCTCCACGAAATTGTGCTCGGTATGCCGGAAGCTCACACAGATATAAGAAGACCATGGACACCCCCAGACCTGCGCATACCCACCATAGCCTTGCAAAATCCATTTCCGCACCTGAGCTTGTAAAAGGCTGGAAGATCAGACGTGCTACTTCCACCAATAGTATAAATGGCAGAATTCCTACGAGGTTAGCCAATGTGGTATAGACGACTGGTTTAATCAGCATTTTAGGATTACCCACTGTGATGTTGTGCAACATGCTCATGACCTATACTCCCCTCCTCATCCATTCCGATCTGCCATTGCTCTGCGTCTATATACGTACGCCACATTCGATTGTACAACCCTTTAGAAGCCAATAATTCCTCATGTTTTCCCTGTTCTGAAATACGCCCCTCATGTAGCACGATGATTTGATCAGCATCTCGGATAGTAGACAGTCGATGGGCGATAACAATAACCGTTTTTCCCTTAATCAGTTCTTTAAGAGCAAGCTGTATTTCGTATTCATTCTCTGGATCAGCAAAAGCCGTCGCCTCGTCTAGCACAAGCACAGGAGCGTTTTTTAGGATCGCTCTAGCCACAGCAATACGCTGTTCTTCTCCTCCAGATAAATACACGCCACCTTCTCCGATCAAGGTATCGTAACCACTGGGAAGCTTGCTGATAAAATCATGACACTGCGCCGCCCGGGCTGCCGCCATCACCAGCTCTAAAGAGGCATGAGGACTTCCGACTGCAATATTATGAAATACGGTATCGTAGAACAAAAAGGTCTCCTGAAAGACAAACGCCACCATATTCATCAGATCCTTACCTGCAATTTCTCTAATATCCACTCCCCCAATTCTGATCGCTCCCTTCGTTACATCCCAAAAGCGCGGTACCAGATTGGCAACCGTTGACTTACCAGCACCCGAGGGTCCCACTAAAGCCGTCACTTGATTCTGCTTCGCTGTAAAGGAAATCTGTGAGAGTATTTCGTCACCAGTAGAGATGTCAGAAGAGCTGGTAGTAGATTTTTCACTGGATGGATACGAAAAGCAAACATGATCAAATTGAATATCAAACCTACGCGGTTTCTGCGGATTTTCAGGCTCTGGAATTGGCTTTTCTGCTACTATCTGATCAATTCGCTCTACCCCCTCACTTATTTCTCGCAAGGTTGACGTCAAATACATTATTTTAAACATAGAAGAAGAAATCCCAGGGGCCATCACTAAAAAAAACAACAGTGTGGAAGCAAATGCGATGCTTTCTGGCTGACTACTCAGCAGAAAAACTCCGACTGGCAAAAAAAATGCCGCAAAAGAGCCCAGTGTCACCTTGAAAATCAAAAATCCCTTTTCCACCTGATTCGTAACATTCACACAATAATCACGATAAAGAATCATATCGACATGAAACTTGCGGAACGAATGCACAGTCTGTCCAAAAACCTTGATAGCTGGCATCCCTCTCACATATTGGACGGCGGAGCTATTCATCCTCTCCAGTGAGTCATAATAAAGCTTGATACTATCTTTCATTTTGGGGCCAGTCATGAGAAATAACTGAGCACCAAATCCAATTAAAATAGGTACCATGCAAGCAACCGCAAGCCAAATATTGAGGTAAAACATGACAATAATCATCAGAATCGTGGTAACCAGCACGTGGACTAAGTCAGGTAGCTGATGAGCGATAAATGTCTCTACCTTTTCAACATTTTGCTCCAGCGTTTTTTTGACAGCACCTGTAGAGGTTCCGCTTAACCAGCCTAGTGGTAATTTTCCAATATGGGAAGCGAGACGAACACGCAAACCGTACAAAATACGAAATGCCGCAAGATGCGAAGCCATTCCCCCTGCATACATTGTTACTAGACTCACGAGAAGGCCAAGCAAGGCGATAACACCCCAACGAATCATTAAATCCCCATTGGCCAAGACAGGATTGGAAGCATACTCCAATAATTCCTTTAAAATAAAGTAAACCGACGCATAAGGCACCAGCATACTGAGTGCACTCACTGTAGAGAACAAAGCCGAGACGATTAATAATCCACGCTTTTCGCCCGCGATTTCAAGCAGTCGAGGAACTCCTGTTTTTTGCTTCATCCGATTCCCTCCCTTCTTTTTTTGCCAAAATGAAATAGATCGTTTACCGTTACATGACAATGATAGCTGTTTGATTACATTTTCTCTGCCACTTGCCGGTGAAAGGCAACCACTTCACGGATTTTTTTCCATTGTAAAAAATAAGTCTGGAAACAACACAAAAAACCCGCCCCTATTTAGGCGGGTTTTCTTGCTGAGTAGGCACGAAGGGAGCCTGCTCTTGTCTTAAAATCACCTATTGGTCGAACATTCTCAAACCCGGTGTCTTTAAGAAGTTCAGGAAGAACGTCTGTAACATGATCTGCTGTAGTTTCAAAGCCATCTAATAGCTGCACGGTAAAAAACGCTGCCCTCATTACTACATTATGAGGCTTACCAAAGTCAATGATGTGTACTTCTCCACCCGGACGCAGGGTTCGCCATAATTCTTGCAGCGTACTACGCTTCATCTCCCGAGACAGATGATGGAAGAACAGACTAGAAAAAACATGATCGAGGTGATTATCCTCAAAGGGAAGCTCATACGACATTCCTTGTCGAAAGGTAAGAGCTACCTGTTGTTCCTCTGCCTTATTTCTAGCTATGGATAGTATGTTAGGATCGGCATCTAGTCCAATTACTTCTGCATGTGGCTGTTCCTGCTTGAGCATAAGAGTCAAGGTACCTGTTCCGCAAGCCAAATCCAAGATGCGTTGCTCTGGCATCAAATTCGCTTGACTCACAAGATGCCCTTTGAAGGCTATTTCCTTCATTCCCCACAACGAAGGGTCATACAATCGGGTCAACCAATGAAATTTTAAAGCCGGAATATAGTCTTGATTTCCTGTGCTTTTCATCTATTCTCTTCCCCTTCAACCTGAAATTTCCATTCCAATGCTTACAAGCAAGTTGCGAAAAACACATAGTAGCAAACCGACAACTTATTACTTAAAAGTATGGTAGAAACCCAACGGAGCGAATGATACATAATCTGGGAAGTGACTAAACTTTTGGAAATATTTCCATAATTAAATGATAGTGATAATCATTATCTTTGTCAATATTCTATTCCGTCCTATCATTCCAAATGACTATCATTCGTAAAAAAATGCAGATTACAAAAAGTAATCATGTATGCTATAAAATTCCTTGTTTCTCGCGCTCTCTTTATTCTGGAAGAAAAATACGATGGTTCATTTTTTCTGTTACGAATTCTCAAGGTTTCTCTAAGAAGTAGGTGCCAGTCAGAGGGCAGAACCTGAAGTGCATGCTCTACTGCTTTATTCTTTGGAATAATTTCTTGATCCTTTAAGGTGTAATAAATGCGGCACAAGGTTACTACAGCGTCTTCAATCCACTCATCAAACAAGAAAAAAATCCGGCTTTTCCCCTTTTTAGCCCAATATTCATTTATGTTATAATGCATTGTCGCATGAACATCCTGCCACTCTGTAGCAATTCCTAATTCATTTATCCTTTTACCCGCAATCGTTATTCCATAATGCTTTAATGTCCACCACGTCACATGATTGCTATCCCAGTGCCCCTCTTTTTTAAAAACTCCACTAGCGCAGCATGGGTAAGGCTGTAAGGATTTATTATCTCGTCCAATGTCATCAAGGCTGATATACATACCGTCTAATTTTTGGGCAAGTGGATTATCCTTCTTTAGCTTATGATGTAGCTTGCTTACTCTTTCAAGCTCTTCGTGCGTTAATCTTCTTTTTACAATTGTCATGAAATCTATATCACTTTTATGCTCATCAAATGCTGACAAAGCGATCGAACCATATAAATAAATCCCTTCTATCACATCAGTTAATTCAGACAGTAATACGTCACTATACTCTTGTAATAAAGGTCTAATCTTTTTTGGTATCTTTTCATCCATAGCTAGAATCCTCATTTCTTTTTAAGTACCTACCAAATAATACACCAAATATTTGAACTATTCATCTTTATTATGCTATATTTGATAAAATAATAAATTCATTTCAAAAGGAGTTTCATATGAAGCCGAATAAGAAGTAACGTGTTGTCAATTTCTTAAAAAAAGCACGAGCACCACCTCCATATCCACTCATTTTAGCGTTATGAAAATGAAATTATGGAGGAATCAATGATGAGTAAACCAGAAATGCATGTTGCTTTAGTCTGCGGGCCTGATTCTGATATGGATACACAAGCAATCCGAGCTACTTTGGAGTATTTTGGCGCAAGAGTCTTTACGTATTGGATAGGTAGACCAAATGATTTCACTGCCATCTTATCGGGTGAGGACTTATATCCCAATACTGACATGATTATTCTCAATTTCCACGGAGATGAAGGGAAATTCATCATGCCGGAGCTAGGAGAAGACGTGTATGATGCAGATGAGGTACCGGGCAACTTTGGACCAGAGGAAATTTCTCGTTTTGCCAGATTGGAAGGGAAAATCGTTGTTGCTAACGGATGTTCGTTAGGCGATCCTGAACTGGCAAAAGCATTCCTACATTGTGGATGCCAAACGTATATTGGTCCAAACGACTATCCAGATGGAAATGCCGCGCTACTATTTGTTTCGCGATTTTTCTACGAGATCATCCAAAACAAGAAAAGCATTCAAGAGGCCTTCCAAGTAAGCAAGGCGATGGATGATGAAAACATGTCGATGTATCAAATCTATGAAAACCAGTAATAGATAGCTCATTATCACAAAACAAATGAATTTAGCATGTAAAAAGCCCTGATCTGCTTCAGGGCTTTTTACGTCCTACGAATTATCTTTTTGAGATAAAAAAATCTGGGGATGTAATGGCAAATAGACAAGTTCAGGAGCTTGATGACCGTTCTGCCACATGCAAACAAACGTAACTGGATGCCTCTTCAGGTACTCTTGTGCAGAGCTCGGTACAGATATCTCCGCTTTCCCAGATTTGGGCGCTATCTTTCGTATAAATGATTCTGCGCACAACGAGACCAAACGTAATGAGAATCACGAAAAGACCTATGAATGTTACATGAGAAACCGAATCTAGTTTGAATCCGCCCACCCTTTACATACATCAATCCACTGTATATATTGCGAGTACTCTTCCAACTCTTCTATCGTTAATTCAATGGCACTATTTGCACTACCGCAGGCAGGAAAAACCGTTGTAAAGCGTTTCAGTGATTGATCTAAATAAACCTCAACGCCTTTATTGACTGCAAATGGGCATACACCGCCTACCGCATGACCAATTAGGGTTTCTACTTCACTTGCGTCAAGCATTTTCGCTTTTTCTCCAAACTGGCGTTTATATTTCTGGTTATCAATTTTACCGTCACCTGCTGCAACAATCAGTATAACCTTGCTCTCTAATGTAAAAGAAAGTGTTTTTGCGATTCTCTGTGGCTCACAGTGTAAGGCTTGTGCTGCCAGCTCTACTGTTGCACTAGATTTTGGAACCTCTATAATTCTATCTTCCATACCATATTGTGCAAAATATGATTTGACTCTTTCTAGCGACATCTTTCTTTTCCATCCTTTTTACAGATTTTATTCCTTGCTAGGCAGCAATTTCAACTCCCTACTTTTTATTTGTACTGATTATAACAACCAAATCGTATGGTTAAAATGTCAAAATTGTATGCAAGACAATTATCAGGAGGCTCAATCAACATGCCAGTTAATTCATTTAATAATTATCCTATATCATGGAAACCAGATAAAAGGGAATTTGAGTTCCCCATTATATCTCTCAATCGCAAGCTTATTGGAATACACCTGATAACAAAATTGCAGTGGACAGCTATGCTTATCCAAATCTCATTGAGCTAGCCAACATGCGAACATTCAGCCCATCCCCGTTGCGGGAGATGCATTAGGAATGCTACCAGATCAGTTAGATTTTGCAACACCTCTAAAATACGCCATACGTAAGCTCGTTCACCGCTACAAAAGCAGGAACAGCAAAAAGTCGATTATCCTTAGCATACAGGAAATCGACTTTTTGCTGTTTTATGATTTACTTAACGTGTTTTTAAAATGCTGGCTGTACCCCTCTCCTATTTTAAGGAAAGAATTAGAAAAATATATAACGTCAGAATTTTACTGAATATTTAAACTCTTAAAACTGAATAATACCAACCGCATTCAAAAAAACAATAATAATCGCAATTGGAGCAACAAATCGAAGCAAGAATGCCCAGCAAGTAAACAGGGTCTTTCCGTAGTTTCCACCTACGAAGAATTCAGCTTCTAGTATCTTTTTCTCCATTTTAAACGAAACGAAAATACTAATTAGCAAAGCTCCAAGTGGCATTAAAATATTAAGTGAGAAAAAGTCTACTGCATCAAAAATGTTTTTACCAAAGATGGTAATATCACTCCATATACCAAATGAAAGTGCTGACGGAATACCTACTAAGAAAATGCAAAGCCCCATTACCCATGCTAATTTTTTTCTTCTTTCTTGCTGTCCATTCGCTAGCGCTGAAACAACTGTTTCAAGTAAAGAAAATGCAGATGTTAAAGTTGCAAAGGTGAATAGTGCAAGAAATACGGTTAAGAAGAAGCTTCCAAATGGAATCTGGCTAAACACGGATGGTAAAATGATAAATAGCAATCCCGGTCCCTCTGTTGGTTCCATTCCCAATGAAAATACTGCTGGAAAAATAGCAAGGCCGGCAAAAAGAGAAACAAATAAATTCAATCCAACAATCGTTATGGCTGATCGTGGCAAGCTTTCTTTTTTATTTAAATAAGAGCTATACGTAATCATAATGGAAATCCCAATACTAATCGCAAAGAATGATTGACCCATTGCGAATAAAATACTTTCTGAAGTAATTTTTGAGAAATCAGGTTGTAAGAAAAACGTAACACCCTTCATTGCACCATCAAGTGTTAATGAACGAATAATAAGAGCCAAAAATAGAATGAACAATGCTGGTAACATGTATTTACTTGCTTTTTCAATTCCATTTTGTACACCTTTTGATACAACAAATATCGTAATAAACATAAAAGCAAAATGCCCGACAATGGCCCAAACTGGGTTCCCAATTGTTTCTGTAAATAGCGCCGCATAATTTTGCTGTGGTGCAATAATCTGTCCTGTAATTCCTCTGAATAAATAGACTAATATCCAACCGCCAACAACACTGTAGAATGATAGCAAAATAAAGCAAGTACCTACCCCAAGACGTCCAATCCAGTGCCACCCTGTATTTGGTGCAATATTTTTAAAAGCTTGAATTGCTTGTTTTTGTGTACTACGCCCTATCATAAATTCAGCTATCAATAGCGGAAGGCCTATTAATACAGTAAACAAGATAAAGATTAAAAAGAATGCTCCTCCCCCGCTCTTTCCAGCAATATATGGAAACTTCCATATTGCGCCAAGGCCAATCGCAGAGCCTGCTGCTGCCATGATAAATCCTAATTTCGACGTCCATTGCTCCGTCTGTTTCATTACATTTCCCCCTAATTAAATTACTTTATATGAATAAACATATTATTGATCAAGCAAAAAACCTCCATTTCTTCCTGTATAAAATAAAAAAGGCCCAGCATCTCTTTATATAAAGAGACGCCAAGCCATTTACTTAACGCGGTACCACTCTTATTGATTCCATAATGAATCCACTTAGTAGTAATCGTTTGATTACAAACCTGATATCGAAGGTTAGTCGTTAAGATTTACTAAGAAGTATACTTCCGTTCCACCTTACTGCTCCTAGGCGAGTTCAAGATGTTATTTGACTATGTCGCACCAACCCATAGCTCTCTGCACAAATACATGTCTTTACTATTCCTATTCATAGCATTCAATATTCCGAATATATTTCCGTTTGAAATTACTACGAATTATACTAAGGTATATGTACGACTGTCAAGCAAGATATTGATTTTTTTGTCGAAAAAAAATTTACCAAAAAAGAATTTCTCATTCATGAGAGATTAATTGATCGTCTCCTTTTCAAAGGGACATCCGATGAAAAAAACTAGAATTCATTGATGTTCAAGCTGTCGAGCGTAACCATTCAACCTGACAGAAGGAATCTATCAGGCACAGGTAGAAGTTATTTTTAAGCAAGCAAAGGCCCCACCCACGATTTGCTTTAAGACACAAGATTGCAACACCATAGCAAATAGGATACAAGAACAGCCTGTCATTACAACCAGCCCGAAAGCATTCTTGATAATCATCCCGAACATATATCTGAACATTCAAGTAAATAGACTGGCATTGTGTGGCACCGGCTTGCCCTTTGATTTAAATACATATCTGGAGGAGAAATATGGCTATCACCTATTGGACAGGACAAAAGATTTCTTTACGAGCATTGGAGCCTGAGGATGAGAGTATTTTTGATTTATTAGATGATGAAATCCTACGAAATATGAATTCACTCCACTTTCCTCGTTCCCAAGCAAAAAGAAAGGAATGGATAGAGGAACAAGCTGAGGAAGAAGACGCTTTTCGGTTTATTGCTATAGATCAAACCAACGCGGTCGTAGGCATAATCGAAACCTTTGATTGTGATAGAAGAAATGGTACGTTCGATTACTATTTAGCCGTCTTTGATCCCCATCGAGGCAAGGGCTATGCTACAGAAATGATCGTGATGGTTATGCGTTTTTTCTTTCTAGAGCTGTCCTATCAAAAAGTGAACACTACCGTTTATTCGTTTAATAAGCCTTCTATCTGCATGCATAAAAAACTAGGATTCGTTAAAGAAGGACAGCTACGAAATATCATTTTTACAAAAGGAGCCTATTATGATGGCATCTGCTTCGGAATGACAAGACAAGAGTTCGAAACTTTATACGGTAATGACTGATCTTCTTTGATAGGGTACTCTCCCAAAATAGAAAACACCCCACCAGAGCATAGCTCTACAAGTGGGGTGTTAATCCGCTCGCTATTTTTTCATTTCCTTGCTTCTTTCCAGCAGCATGTCAACGATTAGATCTATCTGTCCAGTAATAGCGATTGGATCATAGCGATAAAACGTATCAAAATCGTTATAGAATAACGTATTGTTTTTAGACGCTTTTAGATTTTTCCAAACGGCTGAGGATTTTAATTGCTTTAATGCTTCTCCCTTTTTCTCAGGATCATAGGTTGTCAAGAACATGTAATCGGCAGCATACTGCGGTAGCATTTCCATAGATAGCTGTAGCGTCTGTTCCTCCGCTTTATTCTTGGCATGCGGCATTTTAAGCTTCAGTGCGTTATAGATTGCCTGTCCGCCTCGACCAGCGTTATCTCCGAAAATCCACAGCTCTCCCTTATCGGTCAGCTCATAAAGTCCAAAGGTAGCATTCTCGTCAATAACACCCTTTAGCTTCTCGCGACCCTCCGCCGCCTTTTTATCAAATGCAGCGATAAATTCCTCTGCCTTTTCCTTTTCCCCAGCAATGTCACCAAACAATCTGACTGTTTCATAGATGTTAGTGGCCGTCCCATATGGGATGTGCAGGGTAGGAGCAATTTTGGATAATGCTTCATAGTTTTCATCCTTCATAACAACAATCAAATCAGGCTTTAGCTGCAATGTTTTCTCTGTACTTATAGGCTCTCCGATATCAGTAGCCCCTTTGAGAAGATCGGTTAAGAACGGATTTTTGAAAGCAGTTGGCTCAACACCGACAACATTTGCCCCCACAGAAAGCAATTCCCCACCGTAAAAATCAGTAACGATTCGTTTTGGCTTTACAGGAATGTTTACAACTCCCTTTTTCGTTTCAAAGCTGCGCATTCCCTCAGCAGTTGTTTCCTTTTCCTTTGCTGTAGAAGCACTATTGCTTGTCGTACTACTCGTGTTGCCACAAGCAGTCATCAGAACTAACAGCATGATAAGCATCGCTGTAATGAAGAAGAATGACTTTTTCCTTAACATGGACTCTCTCCCCAATATGTACTAACAAGGTTTTTTTGATAATGATTCTCATTTTTGTAGTAAATGTATCAGACAACGATATCTAGTGTCAATATGCAGATACTACTGAATCACAAAACCCAAAATCATATTCCTCGTATTAGCTTTTCCGCCCTTTTATCCTTTTTCATTTCTCGACTTGAATCTGTATAATCAGTCCATGAGTCCAAAATTACTCTAGGCTCTGCTTCAATTATATTTTTTGCCTTTTCTAAATCCCCTTGTTTGAAAGCTGCGATAATGGAGATTAAATCCGTACGATCTAACAATTTTACATGGTTAACCCCTGCCAGAGTCTCACATGAATCCGTATAGGTAGATGTTGCAATCAAAATGGACTTCTTCGCTTTATAAAATCTCATCGAGGAATATACCTCTTGCACACCACTAATTCCTACTACATTATCAATCTTATAACGTTTCGCTTGCACAACATTACGAACCCCAGAGCGATCTGTAAATACTAGGTCAGCCCCAAAGTCTCTGCTCCCGACTGTTTTATACACCTCTTTATAGCCTAATGCATGAAACAGTCTATACAAATAGATCTCAAATTCTGAGCCATCCAGCATGTTATCTATATCATGGATATCGATAGACAATGGATCAATATCATTCGTTATTTGTCTCGTATTTGGGGATTTTTTGAGGAAACTCCCGAATTTCAGAAATATTACAACACCTATAATCAGAATCAAAAGCAAGAAAAACATCCATTCCATCTTGTATTCTCCTATCAATGAATTTTCATAGCTACATATAAAAAAGTAGCTATGATCTGCTTTGAGGACTAGTTTGCATCTACCAATAACCCCCATTTTAATCCTTGATTATTATATAATAATTGTAAAAATAAGTAACTTAAAAAAAGAAAAGCACCTCAATGAGATGCTTTTCATCGTATATGCATACCTACAGCCCTGCCACAGCAACTACTACCATACTGTCACAAACAATCTAATAGTGTTTTGTGGCTCTTAATTTATGTAGGTAGTTTAATTCTTTTTATTATTCATTCTCCGTAACTTTGAAAATAGAGTTTTCGGAAGCAAACTTCACATGATGCAACCCGATTTTTTTATGCTCCCATTTTTCCTTATTTGTTACTTTTACTTTATCTCCTACTTTAAAGAAATGACCTTTTGGAAGAAGAACATCTACATTTTCTGTTTTTCCTTCGTTGCTTTTGTACTCAACAATAACATAATCACTGTCTGATTCTGTGATCGAACCAATTATAAAGTCTTCTCCTTCCTTCTCAGCAACTTTAGAAATAGAATCTCCTGAAGCAAACATTGCATTATTTGGTCCAATTTTTTTATGCTCCCATTTTGACTTATTCGTTACTCTCACTTTATCCCCGGCTTTATAGGAGTGAGCTTCCGTAAAGAGAACATCTACTATCTCCGTTTTGCCTTCGTTGCTTTTGTATTCCACTGTAGCATAACCATAATCACTATCTGAATCTATGACCGTTCCGATTATAAAGTCTTCCGCTTCTTTCTCAGCACCTTTAGAAATAGGGTCTTCGGAGTCATTCTCCGTAACTTTGAAAATAGAGTTTTCGGAAGCAAACTTCACATGATGCAACCCGATTTTTTTATGCTCCCATTTTTCCTTATTTGTTACTTTTACTTTATCTCCTACTTTAAAGAAATGACCTTTTGGAAGAAGAACATCTACATTTTCTGTTTTTCCTTCGTTGCTGTTGTACTCAACAATAACATAATCACTGTCTGATTCTGTGATCGAACCAATTATAAAGTCTTCTCCTTCCTTCTCAGCAACTTTAGAAATAGAGTCTCCTGAAGCAAACATTGCATTATTTGGTCCAATTTTTTTATGCTCCCATTTTGACTTATTCGTTACTCTCACTTTATCCCCGGCTTTATAGGAGTGAGCTTCCGTAAAGAGAACATCTACTGTCTCCGTTTTTCCTTCGTTGCTTTTGTATTCCACTGTAGCATAACCATAATCACTATCTGAATCTATGACCGTTCCGATTATAAAGTCTTCCGCTTCTTTCTCAGCACCTTTAGAACTATATGAAGAATATATATCAACTGAATCGCCTATATTTATATTTGTAAGCACATTAGCAGGCACATTTTCAGTAAAGATTGTAAGCCCCTGATTTGTTTTTCCAGTAACAATTCCTGTATATTTCTCCCTTTGCTGTTGGAAAAGAGTTTGTTGTGAATTACCTTCTGCAATAGAAAGACTCGAAGGGATAGCTGCACTCGCTGTTATAACCTCTAACCCTGGAAGGTTCGCCCCCAATAAGGTTCCGACACTTAATACGCCTGTTAAAACTAGCTTTTTCATAGTTGCATCTTCTCCATTCCTTATTTTTTTGCTAGATCTAGTCAAATTTTCATCTAATTCCCTTAAGGTTGTAATAATTATAGTTACACATTGTTTTTTAAGTCAACAAAAAAAACCTTACACTTTTGTAAGGGAGAAATGAATATAAAGACACAGATATATATAGCTCATTCTTATTGATACATCACTTTCGCTTCTTCTTTTCCTCCCTATTTCTTCAAAAAATCCCCTCCTAGTCAATACAGCAAGGTGTGTTACTTCTTCCTGTCTACTAAGAGGGGAAAATATCAGAAAAGATCTATTACTACTGCTCCACCCTCATAGGGTGATAGCTACAAATGACTGGCTTTCTCCATTTTGTATTTCCCTAGATCGTTCCCCTAGATTTTAAACTTTGCCAATAACCCCTGAAGCTCCTCAGCCATGTCTGCCAAGGAAGCAGCGGCATGGGTGATTTCCTCCATTGTCGCGAGCTGTTCCTCTGTGGATGCAGAAACCTCCTGCGTGCTTGATGCCGCTGTTTCTGCTACCTCCGTAATCATTTCCATGGAACTGACCATTTCCTTCGATCCCTCTGACAATTGTTTAATCGCTGCTGTAACCTCCTGAATTTGGGCTGTTACCTGTTCTACCGTTACTTGAATCAGTTCGAAGGAATCTCCAGCTGTATTAATCAGGTTGATCCCCTCTTCCGCTTCTTGGGTGGCCAAATCCATCGAATGGACAGCTTGATTCGTCTCTTCCTGAATGCTCATAATCAGCTTATCCACTTGTTCAGCCGAATGGGTCGATTGCTCTGCTAATAATCGGACTTCATTCGCAACAACAGCGAATCCCCGACCATGCTCGCCTGCTCGTGCTGCTTCAATCGCTGCATTTAATGCTAACAAATTGGTTTGAGTAGCGATATTTGCGATAACGTCAACAATTTTTCCGATTTCCTCAGAACGCTCACCCAAGCCCTTAATGACACTTGCCACTTTTTTAACTGTATGATTAATGGAACTCATCTGTTCTACTGCTGTCTGAATCGAATGACTGCCTTCTGTTGCTTTAACAGATGCTTCAATCGCTTTAGCTGTTACCTCTTCAGAATGAGAGGCCATTTGCTCTACACCCAGTGACATGCGCTGTACGGTTTCCGAGGTTTCTTCTACACTATGAAATTGCTTTTCTACCCCGGTGGCTAATAACTGGATTGTCGTGCTGATTTGCTCTGTAGCTTTGCTTGTCTGATCTGCATTTGCAGTTAACTCTTCAGCCGAAGCGGCTACCTGATCTGCACTAAAACCTACTTGCCCAATCAGATTGCGAAGATTAGTCTGCATCTGCTGGAACGATTGAGACAGTAATCCAATCTCGTCCTCCCCGTTCATGCTAATCGTTTCAGTTAAATCTCCTTCACTAATTTTACGGGAGGCCTTAATTAATCTTTTCAACGGTTTGGTAATGGAAAGTATGACAAAGATCATCAAAATTGTACCTGCAAGTAAAGCCACTGCAATAACAACTAGAGTTTGAGTAAAGATAGGCTGAGCTGCCTCTTGAATCTCGGAGGAGAACATATTTCCGGCTATCTTCCAACCCGTTACTTTATTTGTTTCAAATGCGATAAACTCATTTGACTCATCTAGTTTTATCTGACCTGACTTCTTGGCAAATAATTCATCTTCCCACTTCTCCTTAAAATCAGTTCCGCTTTTTGTCGTGGGATGAACCAAATATTTGCCTGTTTGATCGATGATAAATGCGTAGCCCTGTTTCCCGATTTTAACCTGTTGAACGATCTCGGACAGATTATCTAAATTCAAATTTATTGCTATTACCCCGGAATTATCCTCAAGTGTTTTCGCAATGGTTACGACCACCTTGCCCGTGGATGCTGATACGTAGGGCTCCGTAATAATAACTTGTCCTTTTTTCGCGATAGCTTCCTGGTACCAAGGTCTATTTCTTGGATCATAGTCGGCAGCCATTTTCTGAATAGGCTCTTGTATCATTACTCCATCTTTGGTTCCTACGAAAACACTAACCAATTCGGAATGCAAAGCGTAATATTGCTTCAATCTTTCTCTTATGGGAGCTTGTAGGCCACCCTGTAAAAGTGGTTCGGTGATTTGCTTGGAAAAGTACGTGATATCATGGATTTTGGGATCAATCGTATCGTTGATAATTTGATCCAGCATATTAACACTTCTAATACCGAAATTGTTAATTTCCTCCTCCATTTTGTCTGCTGCAACTTGATAAGACATCATACCAATTACAATACTTGGAATGATTAAAATAAGTGCAAAGGAGAAAATTAATTTTCTTCTAATCGTCAAAGTAAATGTAAATTTCCGTGCCATATTTTTAGGTTTCCTCTCCATGCATTTTTTTCGTCGTTTTAATGTTTATCGGAAAAAAAATTCACGGAGAATATAGCTATTTCACATTCTTGTTGTGGTAATAAATGACAGGCAAAAAACAGGATACCTATAGGCCTTAATGGAGTTCCTAGATGATCAAAATAAGGAAAAAAATGACACGTACTTTTCCTCCTGAAGCTTAGAGAAAACAGCGTCGACCACACATCGAAAGTAAACCTAGTTCCTTACTTTTTAAAGTAAAAGATATTTTGAACTATTTTCACTCTCAATCTTGATAAACGATAGTTAAAAAATTATAATTTAACTTAAAATTCAAAATAAAGGCAGGGTACGTACATGGAGATATTAGATAAATATATAGAAGCAACCAACACCCACAACTTCAGTGAAGTGAAAAAATTACTGCATCCAACTGCCATTTACTACTTTTCCAATCACACCTGTACTACTCACCAAGAAATACAAGCATATTTTGAAATCGCTTGGTCCATCATTCAAAACGAGATTTATAAAGCCCAAGATATTCAATGGCTACATGTAGGTAATGACTCTGCAACCTGCACGTATACATATTGCTATGAAGGCTATATGAATGGCGAGTATACCAGCGGGCAAGGAAGAGCGACAAATGTATTCGTCAAAGAATCTACTGAATGGTTGCTTATTCATGAACATTTAAGTCCTTTACCTGCAAAAAAGCTCTAGAAATCTAGACCTTTTGCGTAGCTTTCGCCTATTCACTAACAGCGGCATTTGTAGCAATATACTCTCTTTGGAGTATCCCCATGTGAAAAATGTCGCTCCATTTTCCATCTCGAAAAATGTATTCTCGTGAAATTCCTTCGTGCTTAAATCCCACTCTTTCATATAAGGCAATGGCTTTTTTGTTAAAAGAAAACACTCGTAATGATACGCGGTGTAGGTTTAATTCTAAAAAGGCATAATCCAGTAGCAGCTTCATTGCTTCTGCTCCATAGCCTTTTCCCCAATACGCCTTCTCCCCAATGTCGATGATGCACTCAGCATTCCGATTCTTATAATCAAGTTGAATGAGTGAGACGATCCCAATAGGGGTTTCCGACTCCTTTTCGATAATCATATAGCTTTTCGATGTACTTGCTCCCAAAATGACCTGATTCACAAATTCTTCTGTGCTATCAAATGTAAACAGATCAAGAGATGGATTGGTAGTTTGCATGACTTCCATATCATTTCTCCATCTATGATAGATAGCTACATCGTCGGCAGTCATTTTTCTAAAATACATTCTTGTGGATTGAAACAGCATCGCCTTGCTCCCCCTTTTACGTATTGTCTGCTAATTTTTCTTCAATCGGACAAAGCATTTCATTTAATGAAAACAGCAAAACCTCCAATTGCTCCTTCACCTTTGTTTTTTCTGGCCCCAAATGAGCGGTATCTAGCATTAAACCATCCATAAATGAAATGAGATAAAGCGAAATAGACTCAACTGGAATACGCGGACAAATATCCCCCTGCTCGATTCCTTTGCGAAAAAAAGCGATTATTACCTCAGCTAGCCGTTGATAGCGTGCGGTGACATAAGGATAGCTATCTCGATTCTTGCGATAATTCGTTGATAAAAAAAACTCCGAATTAGCCAGCAGAAGAGATTGATTAAGCCTTTGCATTTCCTGCTGCTGCCGATTAACCCACTTGGTTATCTGTTGCCAGGATGTGCCGTTCTCATCTAGACGAAAAAACATCGCATCCTTTTCATCCTCAGCATGAAGCAGTTCAAGATACACATGCTCGATGTTATCGAAGTACGAATACAAAGCTCCTCTCGAAACATCTGCCTCGTCCATGATGTCTTGCATCGTCGCTCGTGTATATCCCTTTTCCACAAACACCCGTTTTGCCGCCTGTAACAAATCCATTTTCTTTTGTTTTTTGTATTCCTCGCTTACTCTTGGAGCCATAGTGGTTCAAGCCTCCTATAAAATATACACTGTTGTCGTTTTTGTTGGTAAGTTTATTATAAAAGACATCAATGTCGTTTTCAATAAAAAGAAGGAAAAAGCCCCCATTCAATTTTGCTCTATAAAAAGAAAAAAGAGCAGCTATATCACCGCCGCTCCAATATCCTATATTTTATTCTAGATGGATGCTTAAGGTTGTCCCATAAATTCTGTAAGCTTTGCAAAATTACCTTGCTTTCTCATACCTTCTATCATTTTATTGATTGAAGCTTTCGAAAACTGAAAATTTAACTCTAAGGTAGAATAGACTAACTCCTGAGTTATAGTGGATGCATCCAAAATATGCGCAAACTCTGGAACCGAGTCGCGTATTTTTCGGTCATACTCAGCGGTAATTAGGTCGCCTGTTAGCTTATCAGAAAGTAAATAAAGAAGAATATGAAGCTTAGATTGCTGGTCAGGTGATACGTTCTGTTCGATTAGCCAATCATAGTAGGTATGTTTTTCGCGCAATAGGGTTCCCCCTCAGCTATTCTCTAGGCTACGAACCAGAGAAGCCACTCTATAGCAACAACAATCTCCTGGATTGTTCCATCAGAAAGATTGGAGTTGGCCTTCAAAAAGTTCCTTAGCTGATCTTTTAGATAAACAATAGCGTATTCTTCTTTTTGTTCCCATCCTTTGATGATTCCCTCCAGATGATCTGCTATTTTATTAGACCATCTTTTAAAGGATTGAGCCGCCGTAGGAGATAGCTGACTAATCGCTCTTTCTAACGTAGCGCCCCCTTTTCTAATGTGTTTAATGACTATTTGTACACCTTCTTTTGTAATATGAGTCTTCCATCCATAGGTCCCTACCTGTTGTGCCCCGACCTCACTGTTCGGTACTACTACAGCCTGCTGTACGGAGGATGTGGTTGATGCTGAAACAGGAACTGCTAGAGATACAGCCAATAGTGACGTAGACAAAAGACTTACAATCATTTTTTTAGATTGTTTACGCATAAATCTACCTCCATCCCAATGTAACTTACACCATTATCATAATTAGGTGATAATTGTAAGTAAATGGGTCTTATCTACCAAATGTTAACCTTTTACTATGCGAGATTAACATTTAGTAGATGTAATTTATATATAGTATTCGTTAACTGGTGCAATGTGACTAGATTGAGAGAAATCCACCTTGTTTTTTAGTCATACAAAAAAACATGAATGTTTGATTCATGCTTGGTTTTCCTGTTTTTATGCCAATGTATGATTACTACTCCTATCACCATAATCTAGTAGATGAAAGCTAAATACCCTTATAGGAAAAGGTGACATTTTATCCACATTCATATACTTATACTAAACAAATAGCAATTTTTCAATCGTCGTTTTTTTGCTTAATCCAAATAGAACAAATATACTTCACTACCTATAAATACGATTACATTCCTTTGGAGTTAGTTTGTAAATAAATGATAGAGGTGACCAAATGCATATGAATCTGATCCATTATACCCAGTGAAATTAGTAGCGGGATATTTTTCCAGTTTCAGTTACTATTTTGGTGTTTTATGCTTCACATTGTCGATGTAAAATGTAAAAGCTCCGTTTGCAACAAGTATATGAGGATACTCGCGCAGCTTATCGCTGTCATGTGTTATAGCAACACTTCAAAAAAGCTATCGCATTCTTTTTTATCGGTGAAAGCATGTCATATTTTGTTTAAAACGAAACAGGGTTTCTCCTTTTTTATTTTGAAGGAAAACTTCAAGACATCAGGCAAAATACCATATAGGAGGCAATAAGCGGTTTTATCACATATAGTGGATTTTCTGGAAATAACGCATCTTGAATTGGTTATTTTTGTAATATTTGTTATAATAAAACAAAAAGGAGGATGATTCTTTTGATGAAAAGATTTTCGTTAGGCTTATTGGCACTTCTTACTACCTTAAGCATGACAACATCTGCTTTTGCATCAATTGAGAGCACGACGACTTCTCCTATTGAACAAAGCACGGAATATACCTACACCTGCCATGGAGTTACCTTTGCTGGCCCCAATCCATTGAGTGAGCATCAATTGGAGAGTATGTATGAGAGCATGATGAATGAAATTCGAACATCAATCATCGACGGACCTGGTGGAAGTGCAGAAATTGTCTATGGTCCAAAATACGATTATTATGACCATAGTGTCCACAGAGAAATGGCTGACATTATTGTTTCTTGGGTGGCAGAAAAGATTCCGATTCCAACAAAAAAATTAAAAAAGGCACTATTAGGTTGGACTATTGCGAAGCTTTCCGCATGGAGCAAGAAAACATTAGCTGATACTTATGTTGGATATTGGGTTTGGAAGGTACAGGATTCTGACATACAATCTGATATTTACTACGAGACTGTTGTTCATTACAAAGATGAGAATTTTAAGAAGCCGAAAAAAGTAGAGTATTACGAAATAGACCGAAAAAAGTGGTAATCCATATCTAAAAATGGGAGTATCTCTTTCGTTTTTAGGAATTGGGAGGAACACATATGAACCATGAAAAAAGATACTCCATGTTTATCTTTTTTGTTTTTATTAGTATATGTATAAAGCTGAATTATTGGGTCGATTTCCTATTTACTAACTTTTATCTTGCATCAATAATTGAGCTATCCATCATTTTTCTTATCCTTACATTCTTCGATTCGTTTCTGACCAATGCAGTTAAACGGTTTTGTGAAAGATATAACATCAGACTGGTTTATCTTTATCTAGTCTACATTGTCTTATATTTGGTTGTGTTTGGAGTAATCATCCCTTTACCCACCTGATTCATTCCTAGGCAAAATATAATTCATTCCACCCAAATTGCTTTCAACAACGGGTCAGCTTATCCCTCTGCTGATCATAAGATGAACTAAATGATAATAGTCCAATCCTACTCCTTCCTTAGGTTGTCCTCCTGTTTGTACTTTTTCCATGTAGCATCAACAAGCCTCGTGCCTTCTGCTTTTTCATGATAAAATCCTTGCAATACCTCCAATCTCTTATTTCTCTCAATAGTCCCTTACATCGAAGGTAGCCATCGGTGATAAAATGAAAAAAATGCGTGCAGAAAGGAGCTTATCATGGAAAAAGCCGCACTGGAAGCCTATTGTCTGAAGCACCCGGGAGCCGTTCATGATTACAAAGCGGAATGGGAAGCAGATCGTTATCAGGTAGGAGGAAAAATGTTTGCAATGCTTGGTGGAGATTCTAACGCAAAGCCTATCCTATCCTTAAAATGCGATCCAGCTCGAGCCGAACAGCTACGAGAAACATATGAGGGGATTATTCCTGGTTACTACTTGAATAAAAGTCATTGGAATTCTATTTATTTAGATGCCGATATTCCTGCTGAATTGTGGGAGAAGCTGATTACTCATTCTTATGAATTGGTTTTTCATAAGCTACCTAAAAACATTCAAAAGGAATTAGTAAAATAGTGCTGTCAAAAGGACAAAAAGCTACTGACAAAGTATGCTAGTCAGTAGCTTTTGCTTATTTACCGAACGTGGACTTGGATACCACTAACATTACCACCGTCCGCTCTATCAATCGCTCTATCAGTAAATACAGATACGGCCGGTTTCCCCGGACTCTGAAATACATAGCCTCCCCAATGGTCACCACCATCAACCTTATACCCAGTAACATCTATTCCAGTTATGTTTTTGATGAGCGGTTTGCCCACTGACATTGCTTCGTCTATTGATTTGATACTATAACGATCAGTTCTATAATATACATTATACACTTGGCCTGTTTTTGCTCCAATCTGAACAGAATATTTGTCGTAATACTTATCTTCCTTATTGGAGAGCGTCCACATATCTTCTTTTTCATCGGAGGACTTTTTGGCATGATTAAATGAGAAATCATTTTTATTTGAAAGTTTCATTAACGCTTTTTGAGCTATGGACACATACTTTTTATCCACATTACCCAGATTGTAATCTAAAGAGTAATGGGTCACTTTATTTGTATTCAGATCGACACTAATGCTCTGGTTAACTTCTGACATAAGAGTCATGCCTGTTCCTGATTTGTTTTTATAAAGATGAACCATTCGAAAATTATCATGTAGATTCGTTTCCTTAATCCGATTTCGTGCGGTCTCTACATATTGTTGATAGATATTCGGTAGCTCATCTATATTATATTTCGCCGTGACGCCTGTAACCTCTGTGGTTCCAGCTTTAAACCACACCATTGACTCTCGATCCTCTGTCTCTAACGTATAGGAATCAGTGTGTTTATCCAACTTTTCAAAATGAAAATCCTTATTAATCCCAAACGCTTTTTTTATTTCTGTTTGAGCAGCCGTAATATACTTTTGCTCTATTACATCCTTATTTCCTGATGTGTCTATTGAAGAAGAGGTTTCTACTGAAGAAGAGAATGGCTTCATCCAGATAAAAGCAAATAACGCTGCACATGTGATAAGTCCTTTTGCCGCCCATCCCAAATATGCGTTCCGTCTTTTTTGTTTTTGCATCATTCTTCTCTCCTTTCGTATGTTTTCTACTATCACTTGCTTGCGCTCCCAAGAAAGGATCTGATTGGGGAAATGATTTAACTCTTCCAATATCATTTGTTCATCTTGTGACGGCATCTTGAATCACCTCCGAAACAGGAACATTCCGTTTTTTTTGAACAGCTTTTATCGCCCTATGTAAAGTGAGATTTACTTTGGCTTCGCTCCAGCCCAATACCTCCGCAGTCTCCCTACTAGATAATCCCTTGATACCACGCAATATCAGTACGTCCCTATAAGATCGTTTCAACTGATTGATGATGTTATAGAGAAAACGTTTATTCTCGCTTAATTCTAAAGATTCTTCAGGTGTTTTATCAGGTGAAACGAGATGCTGCAGGAATATATCCGGCAGCCAGCTTATTAATTTTGTCTTACGCTTTTCATCAATGGCGACATTTCTAGCAATGGCAAACAGCCATGTTTTGGGATTTGCAATCTCGGTATAATGGATAGCCTTTATGGCACGAATAAAGGTCTCTTGTACAAGATCGTCTATATCCGTCCGCCCCGTATAAAAGACGAGAAAACGATATATATCAGTGCTGTATGCTAGAAACCATTGTTCAATACGTGCTCCAGCATTGTCATCCAATTGTGTTCCACCTCCTTATCACTGTATAGACGGAAGAGCTTCTGCTGATCTTTCACTTTTATTATAAAAATTTTTTCGGCTCCTCTTCTCTTGCCGGGAGATAGGTTATAGCGCTGTACGATACGATCTGGAAAATCATTTTTTCACCAAGTCATTCATGTGAAACTTTACAATGAATTTCCTCATTTTACTTGCTATTTTATAAAGCATTTACTTAAATATAAATGTGTGGGCAAACATGTGATGTAAAGCAAGTCCCTTCGTTCTTGTAATATTTTCATAATCTTCATTTAATATGTACAAATGAAATACATAGGTAAAGAAGGAATAGAACAGCATACGCTTCTCTAGTTTACAAAACAAGATGAGAAGCACAAGAAGACTTCAAAGAAATTTGTTGAAGACAAATAATAAAAAAGGGGAAAAGGTTAGATGAATTTTTTAAAAAAGATATTCGGCGGCAAGAACAACGGAGAAAAATCAAAGGATGGCACTACGATTTACAAATATGAAGAATCAGCTAGCTATTCTCCTCCAGCTCCAATGGAATATGTAGAGGAAATCGTGGAACACTTTGAAGCAGTATTTCCCGGAAGAGAAAGCAGTGTTTTTCATGAAATTATATCTGATACCATACATATTGATGTGAATATATTGAAGCCCACAGAAGAAGAGCCCTTTTGGGTCCTATATACTACCGGTATGAGTGATTTACCAATGACAATACCAGACGAGGTGCAGGAGGAGCTTGATGATCAAATCGATCGAGCAGAGGTTATGATGTTTCTGCCAGCTTCTTGGGAATTAACACAGGAATCGATGCAGGATGAAAATAATTATTGGCCGATCAGATTGATGAAGCAGATGGCTCGTTTTCCTCATCAGTATAATACCTGGTTGGGATATGGACATACCATCCCCAATTATCAGGACTATGAACCATATGCAGATTCAACAGGGTTAAACGGAGTGGTTATCTTCCAGTTAAAAGAGGAAATCAGCGTCATTCCAACAAAGGATGGCAATAAGGTTACTGCCTATTTCCTGCTGCCTTTATATAAAGAGGAAATGGAATATAAATTAGAGCATGGCATGGATGCGTTGATGGAAAAATTATCGGAGTTAGGAGATGAAGTGCTGGTTTTACAGCCGAATAGAAGGAATACTTGTGGGTAGTTTAGTTAGGTATCAAGAGCAAGGTCTTTTTCAATTTTGATTTACATGCGGAAAACTACTCAAGTTATGTTTGGCAGTCATATGTTATTTCTAGTTTTATAAAAATAGGCAACACGAAAAGCCCTTGGGATTCAAGGGTGTTTTTGTGTTTAAGTTTAGAACAGATGTTATCTTTTGATATATCAACTTTCTAGTACAACAGGCCAAACTTCTCCTGATTTCTTCCTAGAAATATACTGTCTAAGTACTCTATTTTTTCTTTAGATAAGATATTCATACCTCTATCCCCGTTTTAAAATTAGAATCAATAAAGCGAACCATTAAACTCCTGATTAACTCACGTTCTGTATTTGTCTTTTCTGCCTTATGCAATAGCTCCGTCAACAGCAGAATTGAAGATTTTTTAAGCCCTAAACATTTGCATTCTGATGTGTTTCCACATCTAGTTATTCTGTTTGACTCTGCCAATTACGGTATGTCCCTTGGTTCGCTAAGTGGTACTTACTCTAAAAAGTATGTTAGAGGACTTATTTATGGTGTAATTCTAGTAAGAAAGTCTTACCTTTTTCAATTAATTGAAGGTAACTATAAATTATTGAGGTAATATTTTATTTTTTTATTATTCAAGCTGTATATCATGGTGACAGGAGACTATTCACCACAGAAATTCAGGGATACCTTCCTATTCTAACACCAGCTAATTTTTTTAATAGCGTTGCTGGTCGGAGCGACTGATCCCGAAAAATTGAATAGAAAGGTGTGAAGTGAATACCACATTAGAATCATTACGGTCGTTAACCAACGTTAGTAATAAAACCGGTTACACCCTTAACGTGGTGAAAACCGGTTTCTTATAACTTCCTATTTGTTCTATTGTTCTCTAGTAACCTTTGTAATTAACCATTCTTCGTTATATTTAGTCATAGTTAAGTTTTCGGTGTAATTTGTTGGTTGCTCGTTTTCTTTTGGAGATGAGCTAACGGTTACAACCAAACTATATTCATTATCGGAAATTTTTTCGATTTTCGTATCTACGATATGATCAAGATGTTGATCTTTAAAGATGTTGAGGTGATCTTCTTCAACATCTTTCTTTGCTTCTTCCCCGGTTACTTTCATGAGTAACTCTTTATCACCTTTATACTCTGCTTCAATGTATTGAACAGCTAAATTCTTTAGAGTGGATTCGACATTTTGACTCATAGTAGATTGATTTCCACATGCTGCAAGTAACAAAAAAGAAAGCAATAAGGTAATAAACGGAATTAGCTTCATTTTAATTTCCTCCTTTAATCAAACCACCAGTCTTTTACTCCTCTATAAATCTTATTAGCAATCTCATCCTGTCCTGAGTTTGACTTCAAATATTTCAAATCAGAACTATTGGATATAAAACCTGTTTCAGTCAAAATTGCGGGCATTTTAGTTCCACGTAAAACGGCCAAGTTACGGTTGTCTTCGTATGGAGATTTATAGTCGCGTAGGACATCGATAACTCTGTTGTGGACAAAATCGGCAGCCTCTCTACTTAATTTAATATGATGATTGTTAGGATATATTACAGTGGTTCCTTTAACACTGGAATTTGAACTGGAATTGATATGTACACTAATGAAAATATCTGCTTTTTTTTCATTAGCAAGTGCATATCGTTTATCAAGATCAATATACTTGTCTGTTGTGCGAGTCATATATACGGTGGCATTTAATCTATCTTCGAGATAATCTCTGAGTTTTTTTGCGATCTCAAGATTCAAATCAGCCTCTTCCGTTCCGTCGCTTCCTATTGATCCAGGGTCTTTTCCACCATGACCGGGATCAATAACTATGACTGGATCAGCATCTGGCTCATTTCTCATAGGAGACACTTTTTGTTTCTTATTTTTTTCTTTAACCTCAGGATTTGGACGTTCAAAAGGAACTGAGAAATCGTACATATCAAGATATCCTATTGGTGCACCATCAATTAAAAATTCTACTTCTTTGATATCGTCAAACTGATAAGCAGTTCCCAATAATGAGTCAAGAATAAACCCAACATTGTGGTTGTTTGTCAAGTTATCCTGAAACTCTTGATTCAGATCAATCGTAAGCTTTTCCCCATCAAAGTCTAGGTTATTTATATCGGTTCCCTTTGGAATCTCGCTAAATTCCTCACTGTTTTCATAATTGCCTGATAATAATTCGTGCAAAGCAAATGAAACTTTTTCTTTAGTACTGTTTGCGTCCTTAGGAATATCAATTTTTATCGTTCGATCTAGACCATTCGAATTTTTTAACACGATTATACCTTTTGGTTCTTCTTTTAGAGCAAATGCACTTTGACCTACAACTCCAAAGAGTAATAAGCATGTAAGAGTGGAGGCAAGGATTCTACGCAATACAAACAACTCCTTTAAACAAATTTTGATAAAAATTGTTACACTAATGTAGGGCTTGTACTAAGATCGAGAAGAATGACTTCTTCTTTTCAAAATTTTTACATCTAATACATAATAATTATATTCAAACTGTTTATCTTACCTTTAGGTTTATTTAACTTCCTGTTTGTTCGTTCCGTCTGTTTTAACACGGTGAAGATTTGCTTTTTGCCTACCTTCCCAATAAAAAACCCATCCTTTTGCGATATTAAGCCGCTCTACAGTATCATCTAAAATCTTTGTTTTGTTGGTACCATCTATCCTAATTTTATATAATTTGTTGTGGTCCATGTCATTGCTGTAATAGATCCATTCATTATCCACAACAACCGAATTAATGGAATCATCAGTTAGTTTTGTGCTTTTTGTTCCATCTATCTTCATCTTATATAATTTGAACTTATCCCGCCCATTGGCGAAATACAACCATCCATCCGAATAGCTAAGGAAGTTTACACGGTTATCACTGATTTTCTCTTTACTGCTCCCATCATTCTTTATACGATAAAAGGCACTATCATCGTTTCCATTACGATAGAAAACATATGGTTCTAATACCAATAGTTGCTCCGAATAATCATCGGTAATTTTTTGTTTACCAGACCCATCCGTTTTCATTCTATACATCACAGGCGTATACCCGGAATAGTCCGAGTAATAGATCCAATCATCTACCACGTTGATATAACCTGATGGTTCCTTTGTTAATTGGGTTTTGGAAGTGCCATCCGTTTTCATCTTATACATCATAGCGTTTTTATCTAATGCTCGATAATAAATCCAATCATCTACGACATTGAGATCATAAGCTTGATCATCTGTGATTTTTGTAGGATTTGATCCATCTGCCTTCATCTTGTACAACTTATTTTGATCATTCGTGTTAGCATAATAAATCCAATCATCTGAACTTGAACTAATGAACCCCATGTTCGTAATATTACCAACAGTATTTCCCATCGATTGATTACTTACATTTGTGCTAGCGCATCCAGAAAGGTTTGTAGCAAATAGGATCATCACAATGAATGAGCTTATTATTCTCATGGTTCCCTCCTAAAAATAATTTCCCCTTGAGGTGCCAAGGGGAATTTGTATTACCTACTGATCGGATGTTTCTTCACTGTATAGTTCATTGTACGGGTTAGGTACAAAGCCATCTTCATCTACAGTTGATTGGACATCTAAACTTCTTGGTTGCTCCACATAGTTTAGAGGGTCTACAGGTACTGATTTATTTGATCTATCAGGTTCCTTCGAAGATTCTCGTGTTTCAAAATGCAGGTGGACCCCTGTTACTTCACCGGTTTCTCCCATCAAGCCCAATTTTGTTCCTTTTGAAACTTCCTCATCTACATCTACGATAGGCTTTTTGTGCATATGTGCATACCTTGTTTGAACCCAATCATTTTTTCTAAGTTTGTGGTTTATATAGACTACATTTCCGTAGCTACTAGACTCTTCAGAACGAATCACTGTTCCCCGATAAGCTGCTACGATTTTGTCTCCTGGAACCCCTCTTTTCACAGGAGCGATGTTAAGTCCAGCATGCAACACTCTCTTCCCTGTTAAAGGATCTTTTCGATATCCGAAGTCACTGTTAATTTTGCTGGAATCTGGAACTGGCCACTTGAATGGATACGTACCAGGATCTTCTCTGTTAGGTTCGACTTTAGCATGTGCGGAAGAAATGACTGTGAGAATAGACGCAACTGCAAGGATACTTGCAATAAGTTTTTTCTTTTTCATATTCAGAACAACCTCTCCTAATAAATATTACCAACAATGATATTTTTTGTAAATATTTTGCGAAAATTATTATCTAAATCAAATTGAGATAACTACACAAAGAAACACACTTCTGACTACCACCCCAGAACTCTGTGAAAATAAGCTATTTCCTCTTTAGGGGTGGTAGTCACATCTAATTTTTTTGAGTAAAGGTTCTGAGAATTTCTGTGAATCGCAACCACGCTGTGTTAAAATAGAGATGTATTTAATGTTTTGTTATCGGACGTTCCTCGCTGGCCGGCTGGGAACGTCCTTTTATCTTTCATTGATCATCACCTCCTCCAAGGCTCTTTTAAATTCTCTCTCCTGTTGGTGTGATGTTTGATTTTTGTTTTGAGATTTGACTGCTGACTTTTGAAAGCCAAAAGGTTTCTGAGGATTGTTTTTATTCTGTAAACAATCTATAGGGTCTGAGTCACTCCACGCTAGCATATTATTTCCTCCTATTCAGATTTTTCTCATCGTCTCTCTGAATATCTTTACTTAGTTTGACTGAGTGCATAAGCAAGGAAGGGAATAGCTGAAAAATGGCTATTTCAAAAGGGTTTTGTAGTTTTCCGTAGAGCTTATTCTACGTTGACAGCTACTTTATTGTTTTCATGATTTTTAAATTGCAACGAGATACTTCAAGATCGTCATTCTGTGATAAAGTGGTAGCACAATGTAGTGATTGGAAAGAGGACCCGTTCCTGTACTGAGGGAATGAGGATTGTCCTTTTCGATTTCAAGCTCGTTATTAATATCCCTCTCCTTATTAACCAATATTTACTAATTAAACTATACATCAGCTTTCATCAAAACCCTGACTGAGAAAAATGTATAAAAAGTTAACGCGATAAAAATGGTTTAATACTTATATTAATCTTTTATCGGAACCAGACATCAAAATAACATAAAAAAACGTTTATACGGAGGTCTCTAAACATCCGTATAAACGTCATAACAGGTGCAAGCGCTATATGATTAAGGGACATATATTATGTTTAACCAAAAAACGGAAGGTGAATAAGAATAACTTGGCTCCTTCCACACTTAATACGATTACCCACCTACACCATGTTGATAAGCTATAATTGCCATGATAGCTACATGAAATCCACTAATTAATCTGGTTGACACGGCTAACGAAAATAAAGGTTTCTTCATCCTCACAACCTCCATCCATAATTTTTTGAAAGTAATCTATTTGTTGATCTGATGCATAATCTTTATATTTCCAAAACAATTTCAAAGAACGTTTATACTCCTCATGATGATTGGCGATATCAGCTAAAGCTATACACCTTAATATATCATCTATCCCTGTTCCAATGCGAGAATTTTCAAATTCATACTTAGATTTGTGATACCTGAATTGCAGATATCTACTAACATTTATAGGATCTCTGTAGGAATCAAAACTAATGATTGAGTCAGAAAAACGCTCAAGAATGTCATCTATTGAAAATTTAAATATATTAGCAGATTGCACAATAGTTATTAGTGCAGGTAATATTTCTTCTGAATGATTTTCAAGAAAATCTACATAGTCGGTCAAAATATTTATATTCCCCGATAATAAATCTAGAGTGTATAAATTTGCTTTGCCCCAGACGGAGAACTTTTCTACTTCTCTCTTTCCCACATCATCTAATAATTTAAACCAACTTAAATCCGCGTATCCTTGAAGATATTTTTTAGATTTTTCATATTGTCCTTGCATTTCAAGAGCTACACTTTTCAATAAATATCCTTGCCCATAATATACAACGAGATGTCGATCGATTGTAAGTGGTTCAATGATATTATTATTACTCTTTCTCAATTCATCATTGTAAACAGCTTCTGCCAATTCCCTTAATTCATCTGCATATGTCTCAACTTCTTTCCATCTGTGTAATGTAAAACAAATAGTAGATAATTGTAATAATGCATCTAATTGAAATCTCTCTGGCACGCGTTTTCGAAAAGGATGGAATTGAATAATCGCTTTCCAGTTCTCTTCTGCATTCTTCCCCAGATAAACTCTAAATAATTTGTAGTGGCTGATAGCTAAACGTTCAGAATGACTGTCTTTTTCATGTTCAGTTATAATCTGATAAAAGAAAGCAGACTCTTTCTTTTTTCCATTGTCAAACAATGATTCAGCAACAGAAAACAAAATATCAATGTTCTTTTGATCTTCCAGTAACCTTGGCATAACTAAATTTATGCAGTTAAATTTACTTAGCTCTGAACATCTTATTAAGTATGACACCATCTTATGACGTATTACTTTCTCATTAGAAAAACATTCATCCACGTACAATGGATAAAACCATCCATCACCATATCCAAATGCCCTCGTAATTCGATCAAGTTGTTGTATGGGTATAGGGCGATTTTTTTTTAAAAAGGTACTCAAATTTCCTGTCTTTATATCTGCTAACTTACTTAGCTGTGTGAGATTAAAACCGAATAACATCATGCTCCTTTCAATTTCAGAGCGTAACGTTTTTATTGAACCCATTTTAAAAATCCCCACCTATTGATATAATTGTAATATTTTTTTATTTTAACTTATAATACCAATTATTAGTAATATATGTTATAAAAAAGGTGGAAAGATTATAAATAATAAACATTTAAAAGATTAAGCATTATGAAAGGAAAAAACATGATTACACGATCTTTTTATTACTTATTGGGGACTCAGACGCTTTCAAATATAGCTGATATTATTTATTTGATGGGTCTGATATCCTTAGTATTAAACAGCACTGATTCGCTACTGATAACTATTTTTGTTCCCTTATTCCGATTCTTCTCAAAAACGTTGAGTGGTTTATTGGCACCACTGATACTCTCAAGGTACAGATTACCTGGAATCCTACTTTTTTCGCAATTCGGACAGTTCTTTCTGTTTGCTTTGCTGTTATTTTATCTTTGGATGGTTCCAGAGGAGCGCTCATATACTATCGTTTTTCTCATTGTATTTGGAATGTCCTTTCTGGATGGGTGGACTAATCCAGTGCGTAATGCCCTTGTGCCCCGCTTAGCATTGGGGGAAGGATTGATGAAAGCAAATGGTTTCATTTCCGTAAGTGATCATATTGTAAAATGCGCAGGGTGGGCTCTAAGTGGGGTAATTGTTGTTTTGATTGGCTCGCAATCTACGCTCACGTTAGCGTTGGTCTGTTACTTTATAGCGATGGTGTTTACAGCTTTTATTAAAGATCCTCTGGACATGAATTCAGAAAAGAAAAAACAGCTTGATAAAGAGGAAAATGTAACTGGAACGGACAAAACTACTGAGGAAAAAGAGTCATTTTGGAATGATTTTTCAGAAGGTTGGAAAATCATTGGACATAACCGACGTATTCGTACACTTACCATCATTGATACATTGGACACCATTGGGGGAACAGCCTGGATTGGCGTGTTTGTATTGGCTTTTGTTAAGCAAGTCCTGAATCGTGATGAGATTTGGTTAGGCATCATGAACGGCTCTTTTTTTGCCGGGTCAATTGTAGGGGGTATCCTTGTAGTGGCCTTGGTAAAGCGGCTACAAAAGCGCAGTTTTCTCTTCATGTTACTTGGATTTATCGTATATATCCTACTAGCTGTGTTTTTTGCATGTAATACACACCCTCTACTTGCCCTCGTTCTCATGACATTAACTGGACCACCAATAGAAATAGCTGCTGTAATAAGAAGGACTCTTTTTCAGCAGAGTATAACTGCTCTTCAGTTGCCCAAAGTATTGGCTGCGTTGGATGTTATGGTCAATCTTACATTTGGTGTTTCTTTATTAATGTTGGGATGGTTCGCTGATCGATTCGGTATAGCCAATTTGTATCTTTTAGCTGCACTTCTGACGACAGTAGCTGTTATTGTTGGTTTCTTTAATCGTAATACATTTAGTAAAACAGAAGAATTACAAGAGGCTACGTAAGATAAATTCGTACAATTTAATAATAATGATATCATTGGGAGTCCCTTCAATATTAGTTGTTACTGGCATTGAAGGGACAACACAAACAAAAATCCTTCATTATTTTTGATGAAATACTAAAATTGGACATAGCTTCGCTAGACTCCTGTATCATCCTCTACCGGTTTTCGAACCAGTTTGAGAAAGTTCATACCGTGGTGGTACGTCTTGTCTTAACTGTACTCTCTAAGGATTCGTTAAGTGATAGGGTCTGATTACTATCAGTTGGGCTTATTCTCTCTCTGCATTGAGAGCTTAAGAAGTTCTATAAGCATGAGTCTGATGCGTTTCCACATTCAGTTATACCATTTGACTTTGTCAATTACGGTATGCCTCTTTCTTTTAAGTGATACTTACTCTAAAGAGAATGCTAGAGGACTTATTTATGGTGAATTCTAGCAAGAAAGTCTTGCTTTTCAAGTAATCGAAGATATGGTGTCCTATCGTAATCGAATCAGGTTTGCCCCATCGCTTCCAGACTCTCTGGAATAATCTGACCGCCATCAACGATGATGGTTTGGCCCGTAATATAACCTGCCTCCTTCGAAGCTAAAAAAAGAGCGGCATAAGCGATATCTTCGACGCTTCCGAGCCGCTTGAGCGGGATGGACGCCGTCATCGACTGCAAATAATGATCTCCAAGGCTATCCAAGCCTTCCGTCATTATGTTGCCGGGCATGACGGCGTTAATGGTAATGCTGTAACGCGCGAGCTCGAGCGCCGCACTGCGCATGAATCCAAGCTGAGCGGCTTTGCTTGCGCCGTAGTGCGACCATCCGGCATAGCCAGTAACCGGCCCCGTAATCGAAGAGGTAACAATGATCCGGCCGTATTCCGCCTTCTTCAGAAAGGGCAGGCAGGCTTGAAGGGAAAACAGAGTCCCGCGAGCATTCGTGTTCATCACCTGATCCCAATGCTCGCCGGTCATCTCCTCGATCGGCGCATTCGGAAAAATACCGGCATTGGCGCACAGCACGTCGATCCCCCCGAAAGTACCGGCCGTCTCGCTCGCAACGCACTTCATCGACTCCAAATCGGCGACATTGCCCTGGAAGGCATGAGCAATGCCTCCGTTCTTCCGGATTTCCGCCGCGGTTTCCTCCGCTTTCGTCAGGCTGCGTGCAACGACCGCGACTTTCGCCCCCTGTGTGGCGAAGGTTCTCGCAATTCCTTTGCCGATTCCTTTGCTGGCTCCGGTCACTACGACCGTCTTATCCTTCAGTGGTGTCAGCATTCAGTAACACTCCCATCATATGTTAAATAAGTTATATTTTACTATTTGTTGGATTTCTTATCATCGTACTACAAATCCAAACGTGGAGGCAACTTGCTGAGCAGCCTTTTTTCATCTAGCGAAGGAACTGCACTGTACCACGGATTTGACTTAAAATAAGGTTTGGATCGCTAATGTCGAGATCCCTTGTAAGTGTTTTGTACCCTTGTTCACCGCTCAAATAAAGCCGTACGGTTGAGCGATATCATATCTTTAGTATTGAAAAAACGCCCGGATTTGAAGTTTCGAACGCACAGCACGATTCTCAATCCATTTTCCCATCAATGAAATCTCCTCCTCTGACGGGAATGAATAATCTAAATGACTCATTCATCATGCTGAAGATAATGCTAAGGTATGTTATAGATGGCCAAACCAAATAAGCCTTTCCCTATTTTTATTGGAAGGCTTATTTGTAAATCAGCGATTTTAGTTTTATTATACCTGAGCTGCTTTATTACCATTAAACCGAAAAACATATCCCAAATGATAATCTTACCCAATCCCCAACAGCATGATCTTTATCTACTCCCCTGTCCTTTTTTCAAATTGATAATTGTCACTGAATAGATTGTCATCATGGCAAGCGATGATAAGGATATCGTATTTCTCATTAGCCAAAATCTTTTTCAAGCTGAAATCCGAATAGTAGCGATTGTCTAAAACGGTTAGTTTGTTAAAATGCTGTGCCAGATACGGCGTAATTGGATTCATGTAAGAATCTTTTATCAACAGGACCTTTAATTGATTATTGGCTTTTGGATTTTCATAAGCGATTTTTCGTTTGTCCCCACCATATAGGATCTTATAAGAATAATCGCTTTGATCATGTTTGAAACGATAAAAATCATGAAAGTTCGTGATAACTTCTTTGCCGTCCGTGCTAATTGCCTCAAAATTCTTAAATGTAAACGGCATTTTTGGTTCATAAATCGGCGTTCTATCTGCATTTTTCGGATTTACAGCATAATTGATTTGAGTATTGTAACTACCTTTGAAGTTACCGGTTGTTAATGTAGAAACATTGAATTCATGTAAGGACATTGGCTTGCCTTCAAATTTGGAGGACTTCTTAGATAGCTGCGTAATCATTTCCTGATAAGCTATGAAAGCGCCTTTGATATTCCAATGATGGTCGGTTTCGAAGTAAAGCTCTTCCAACTGCGCCTTTGTAAAGGTATCGAACTTTTCTCCCACGTTAATCACGTTTACATCTTTGTCGAGTTTAGACAAGAAATACTCTTTCGATTGAGCATAAGCGTCGGTTTGAAAATATTTCGGATATAAATGCATCAACGCTTTGGTCCTTGACGGATTAAAGACAAAGTATGCTTCTGTTTTTTGATTTTTGGCGAATGTAACCGCGTCGTTCAATTTTGCCGTCGCAGCGTCGATTTCACTCTTATGAACGACCTTGTTGGGAATTGGCAAAATCCATTTATTGTTTGTCACTACAAGCTTGGACACGATGCGTGAATTTTTTATTTTTGTTCCGTCTTCGGGTTTCCGCGGCTTGTTGGCCTCAAACAAGTTTTCGAATAGCATGGAATTAAAGATCTCTGAATTTTGCTGATTTTGGTAGATTCTAATCATTTCATTGCGAAAAACAATTTGGTCATTCCAATACTGATTTATTTTTTCGAAAAAATTGCCTGTTGTAATGGCTGCGAGGCTGATCTCCGGAAATTTACTCAACGTCCGATTTTCGATGTCGGAAATCTCTTTATCTGGAGAAATGAAGGTAACAATTGCGAAACCATAAATAATAGCTAAAAATATGACCATATAAACGATTGAAATATGTTTATTCACTTCGATACTCCTTTTGAAAAATTAAAATCTAAAATATAAGAAAGGGTTATACGTAGAATTAATAAGATACAAAATCACTTCTGTAAAAAGGAAAAAGTTGAACAGCATTCCAAAAACGGTTTGTACTTTTGTCATCGACTTACTCCATTGCAATTTTTGTAGCTTCGGATATATCGGCGTGGCAACAATCATCGCAATGACAAAGTAGAACCAATTGGAAGATAACAACGAAAGTGCCAGAGAATCGAATATTTCGTTACCCCGGGTATAGAACAGGGAAGCAATGAATTCTGTTGCATATCCAAAATTGTCAGCGCGGAAAAACACCCATCCTATCATGACAAGCAGCAACACAACAACATGGTTTAACGGATAAATCTTGGAAAGCATCTTTTCAAGACCAGCTTTTTCTAAAGCGATTAGGATTCCGTAGTATGTCCCCCATGCAATGAAAGTCCAACTGGCTCCGTGCCAGAAACCGGTTAGCGTCCACACGATAAATAAATTGCGATAGACTTTCCAAGGAGCAACTTTGTTTCCGCCAAGCGGGATATAAACATAATCTCTGAACCAACTGCCAAGAGAGATATGCCAGCGTCTCCAGAACTCGGAAATGCTCTTAGAAATGTACGGATAATGAAAGTTTTCTGCGAACTCGAATCCAAACATTTTACCTAACCCGATAGCCATGTCGCTGTAGCCTGAGAAGTCAAAATAGATTTGTAAGGTATAAGCGATAATACCAATCCAAGCGCTTCCAGTTGAAAGGTCCATTGCAGAAGTGGTGAACACGGTGTCTGCAACGGACCCAAGAGGGTTGGCTAAGAGTACTTTTTTAGACAGGCCTAGAATGAAACGCTTAATTCCCTCGGCGAATTGTATGGAAGAAAAAACGCGTTTGCTAAGTTGTTCAGCGACGGCATTATAGCGAATAATGGGACCTGCTACAAGCTGCGGGAAAAATGTAATGTACAGCGCCAAGCTGAAGAGATTTCGTTGCGCTCTTTCTTTTTTTCTGTATATATCAATCAAATAACTGAGAGCATGGAACGTATAAAAAGAAATTCCTATAGGCAAAGGTACAGGGTCCAAATGAAGATTGGTTTGAAATGCGGCATTGATTACATCAACAAAGAAGTTGGCGTATTTAAAGTAGCCGAGAAGTCCGATATTAACAACGATTGCAAACGTTAAAATCCAGACTCTCTTTTTCGCGTGATTTTCCGATTTATCAATCCAAATCCCATACCCATAGTTAATGAGAATGGATAATACCATGAGAAGCACATACCTCGGTTCGCCCCAGGCATAGAAGACTAAACTGAATAGTAAAAGAATCGTATTTTTTAATTTGAACGGAACAGAGAAATACAGCATAAGAACAAGCGGTAAAAAGCAAAACAAAAATATGACTGAACTAAAGACCAAAACAAACTTCCTCTCTATGTTGTTATTTTGTGTAATGTAATCAGAATTAACAGAGTAAAATGTCTACGGGTAAGTAACCTCTCTCTTTCTGCTCATTCTATAATAGGTTATTCCTAGATGTTTGCAAACCTGAGACAAATTTGTCCACGATGGCATGTCTTTTGTGAAAGTTCATAATCAGTTCCATATCTTGTTTTACCTGTGATGGTTTTAAGGGAGTAAGGTTAGCGAATTGGACTTAGAGATTAAAGGAAAAAAGCTGATCCTGAAAATAAGCATTATAAAACAAACGCCCGAATCTTCAAATTCGGGCGTTTGTTGATATTAAACATTATTTATTACTTTTATCTAACTCAATTATTTATGCTACGGCTTCTGTCCGCTTCCCTTTGAAAAAATGGGTTATACCGATCCAAGCAAAACTTTTTTCCTTACCACTTCGTTAAACCATTATGGAGAAATCCCTTTACTACTTTCGAGGTGATGTTGTGGTTTTTAACCAAAATACACGCACATTTCGTTTGCAGGTTTTATTCTTCTATATTTAACATCCATACCCTTTTTAAAGGTATTTCAGTTTTAATATCTTCACTCAATTTATCGTAATTTTCAAAGAGTTGTTCTATAATTTTCTTTGAATCCCATAGTCTTACCTTAAAAAACTGTTTTGGAATTTCTTTTATCACAGAGGTTTTGAATCCAGTCCAGGAGACCAACAATCCATAGTCGGCATTAAAGTTACTCATTGTTCCTATTAATTGATCCATCGTAGGTCTATCAATAGGTGAATCAGCGGTTTTTACTTGAACACAAATTTTTGTTGAACCAAATCCTAAAATATCAGAAGCTGCTAAGATATCTACCCCATTATCTGCACCTTCTGGACTTCGATAGGTTGTAAATCCCTTGGCTTTTAATATTTCTTCAACCAAAATCTCCATTTTATGGCCTTTAAATTTCTTGATTATATAATCAGAAATTCTATCAAATATGTACTCATCTAAATCAAATCGTATCTCATCATCTGATTCATCAATTTTTTGAGGTATAGTTTTATCCTTTATATTCCAATTATTCTCATACATTATCTTAATTCTTTCTTCCGCATTATTTTTATGTATCCTACATACAGTCATAAAAGCACCCATTGAATATAAGATATCTTGTTCAAATTTATCTCTTGGAATATCGACTGCAAACCATTCTACTTCTCTGTAATGGTAATATGGACTTCCTAAGCTTTTATCATAATTATAATCTCCTACAATCTTTCCAAAATGTATCGTTCTATTAATCTTACTTGGAAGTACAATCCAATCTCCTATTTCCATTCTATGGGCTATGGGATAGATTTGAGAGGCCCAATTTATCGCTGTTTTTTCTTTTTCTAGATCATATTTGTCTACAAGAAACATGTAGAGATCTTCTTTTTTGTTGAAATTTTTTAAATTTATATCTAAGTCATCCCAAGTTAGATATATTCTCTTGTCATTCAAAAACTTACTTTCATATTCTCCATTTGATCCAGCTCTAAATAACCAAATACTCAACCTTAGTTCCTCCTATTACTAAATCTTTATATATTATATAGTAAAACTTACCATTCAATGGGTCCCCATGCAAAAAGACTTGTTATTATTTTTTGATTAGTTAACCACCGTCTCAGTCCTAAGTCTAAAAAACTTCATTACCACTATGCTGACCAACTTATCAATATTTGTCTCTAAGTCCCCTCCCCTACCATTACAAAATTTTATTCATATTTACATAATTATACATTCAAGTTAGAATGTTAAGAAAAATCATGTTTTATTAATTCGGGAAGGGGATTTATATGTCTGATATTTTAGCTTCCACAACATTAGGGGAACTGATAAAAGAAACAAGGGAAGAATTTGGAATTACTTTGTCAGAATTATCAAGAAGAACAGGGGTTAGCAAAGGAATCATTTCCAAAATAGAATCAGGTGAAACAAAGCGTCCAGAACTAAGAAATCTCAAACTAATTGCAGATACTATAAACATACCTTACGAAGAAATTATTGATCGCTACGTTGATGTCGAACTACGTACTGATATCTTGGAGACATTTTTAGCAGAGGCCGTTGAAATTGCAAATATCTCATTACTTACAAAAGTAGCTTTAAAATTCCTTGGAAATCCTAAAAAAGATACTTACACAATGTTAGAACATCTGTATAACCTTACCTCTACACTTGAAGACACTGAAGCAAGGTTAACTCTTTACAATGTCATTGTAAAATACGCAAGACAGCATGGAGTACCGAAGTATATAGCCAAGGGACTATATCAAAAATACATGATTGAAATTCAGAATATCAAAAGAGTAGAGAATACATTTAGAGACGGAGAAGAGATTTTATATTACACAAATTTTTTGAGCAAAGAAGAACGGATAAGTTTTTATTATCAAATGGCATTTCATGCACATGGTATCGAAAAGTATGAAAAGTGTATTGAACTCGGTAAAATGGGACATGCCGAAGACACAACAAGCAATGAGATAAAAGAACGTGTTGCTCTAGCAATTTGTAATTCTTACTTCTATATGGATAAATTTTCTGAGTTAGAGGAACATCTTCAAGAATATGAGAGGTTGGGTTATGTTTTTATATCTGAACGTTCTAAATATTTACGTGCAATTATACTCGCAAAAACTGGACAACATCAGGAAGCTGTTCCTTTGTTAAAAGAATGTGTGGAAGAAGCTCCTGATAACCATCGATTACATAGGGTTAATCAATTATTAGAAGTATTACATAAAATAAAAGATCTAAGTTCTCTACAGCAGGTTTTAGAACATGAAGAGAAGAATACCTTTGTCAAAATTATTACACCTTATAAGTATTTAGAGTTGGGTAAATATTTCAGGCACAAAGGGAAGTACCTTTTAAAATGTGGCAAGTCTGATGAAGGAATAAACGCGTATCTTCAAGGAATACAATTTCTTAGTAATATTAACGCTATAAATGGCATCTTAGATTTTTCTAAAGAAATTTTTAAGCATTATTGTGAACAAGGAAAAGATTTAGATTTATCTCTTCTGAAAAAACTAATGGAAGTATATAATATGGTAAATAAAGGTGAAAAGGAGGGGGATAATTGATGAAGAAATATTTAGTTCTTATCACAACTGTTTCGCTTGTATTATTAAGCTCTCTTTTTACCATGGAAATTACAGGTAAACTCGAAGTCAATAATGTAGCAAGTAGCATGAAACCATATACTGATGACCCACAGGGCTGATAGTAAGAGAACATTATAAGCTCATTTTCTTTAAAAACGCTATTATCTTAGCGTTTTTTTGTTTGTAATTATGTGATTATTTGTCGAAATTTGAAGAACGTTTCAATTTTTTTATTCTCCATTAATTATCAAAACGGTGTGGTAAATTAATACATAGGAGGAAGAAAGGAGGAATTGAAATTAGCCCATAGTCTTTGAAAATCACAAAGGAGTGTTCCCTTTATCGCTAAACTTACGGGAACACCCCACCTTGAGCAACCAAAAATGTCACTAAAGAATATTTTACCATCCGGTTACAGATTATGAAAACAGAAAATTACCAATTAGAGAATGATTTACTAATGTTTATAGAAATCCTCCGCACAGAATTAGAACAGTTGTATATAAGAAAAGGTTCATTTTCACATCCATCCTACAGCAAATGAGTCATCAACTAGACGAGTATATCGTTACTTTTGAGAAATATAAACGCTAGTTGTTAAATATGAATTAGTTGTACGGAAACCTATGACCCCTTTTTTGGGATATACAATGCCGTTTTTCAACTATTCTTATATGACAACTAGAACATTTCGGTGTGAATAGGGAATAGCTCTTATCAAGAAGTCAAAATTGAAAGAATAACCTAAGCAGCAACTTGATAATGAAGCTACAATATTTTGCTAGAAAAAGCAATCTAGCAAGGTTACAACGGTAAAAAAAGTATTAATGCATTCAAAATACTAAAATGAGGTGATACCTATTATTATTTTGTAATCACCCTTAGCAACTGATCAATCTTTTCTTTATCGGTTGGGTTTTCGGATAACACTTCTAAACAAGCTATAAGAGTCTTATTATCCTCTGTATTCAATTGGATACCTAACTTTTGCTGATTCAAAAAGAAATTTACCAATATGTATGAATAGCTACCTACTAATGAACTTTTTTTAGAGTAAGAAGTGTACTCTACTAAACTTTGTAGTTTACTGGAAAAAGATATAGCAAGAATATATCTTGTATTCCAATCAGAGTCACGTTTAAGAGACTTTGCAATGTCAGCCAAATTGGATCTAAAGTTAGTGTCAATTGAAGATTCTATTTTTGTTATTTCAGTGTAATTTTTCGTATAAAAATAGACATTTGAAATGACTAATACCACAAGAATTGTGAATAGAATCATTTTATTTCTTTTCAAATGAAAAACCCCTTTACAAAAAAATATCCCTTTAAGGAGGATTATGATGAATATTGCTAAACCCTTGCTGGCAATAACAATAGGTTTATCTTTTCTTATACCAAATTCATCCGTATTTGCAAATAATAGCAAAAATATTACGGAAGATCAAAGGAAAGTGTTTAAAGAAACCTTCCAGTTTTCAGACAAACATATAAATGATCTTAGTGATGAAGCTATTAAAAAATATCTTTCCTATGAAGACCCTATTGTCTCTAAAAAAGAAGAATACTTTGAGATTACTTATAATAAACACTCCAATCCAAAAGTAGAAGAACTTTCACAAACAGAAGCAGAAGAGAAGGCTAATTTACTCACACGAAAAGAGGAAAAAAACGCTCCAAATAAAGTAGATGCTCTAGGGTCAGATGTCGAAAAAAATGATATTTTGAAACTAGAGACGTGGCTTATTAAAAATAAAGGTGATAAAGAAGCCCAAGCATCCGCACGATTTGAGTTTTTAAGTACTCCTGACTATAGTGATTTTCATCAGGATATTTTGGCAATCGGAACTAGTCAGAACCTCGCTATCGTAAAAGGATCAGAAGATTTCGTTTTTAAATATGACGAATTTAAGTTTACTAGAGAATATGATAGATATGGCCATCCAATATATGATTGGGTCCCAGAAAAAGAAAAAAGCAAACGTGCAGATCAACGCGATTCAGGAGGATATGCTTTTAAATTTGATCTTCCTGATACAGGAAACCGTATTCGTGACATGAGAGGATATATGAAAGTAGATGTTACCCCGAGAAGTAAGAAATGGAGGGGCGAAGTTTATGACATATATAGTCATTATCTTCATTCCACCTCCTCTGTGAAAATAGGATTTTCTATTCCATTAGGTGGGTCGTTCGAAATAGATAAAGGAGACGCTATAAAACTTACTGGCCATGTGCAAGAAGAGTATGATAAGTAATTAGCAATCGAATCATTTAGTTAGTAACATTATGTAAGAAAACGCCCGAATTTGAGATTCGGGCGTTCATTAAAGTTATTATTATAACCATCTCTTTTTGTCTTAAACTAAATTACTTGTTCAACGCCCCCTGTCCGCTAGAAACCCATATCAGTGTTCAAATCCCCTCTATAGAGAGCCTTTTGTACTTTATATATTCGCGTCATATTCGTACACCATTTTCCATGAAGTAATCAGGTTACGTTTATTAAAACTGGCGTGATGCTACATCTTATACTTTAGAAAACAAAGCCATAATACGACTTGCGGCTTCTTTGTACCCGCCAGCATTACGTAAGGAATCACCTAACCGCTCGGCATGCTGTTTATAAGCAGATTCGTTCAACACTTGCAACAATGCGGACTTCAAAGCTTCAGGGGTAAGCTGACTCTTATCTAAAGTAATACCAGCTCCAAATTCCTCTACCTGCTTGGCAACAAGTGGCTGATCTGAGCTTAACGGAATCATCACAAGTGGTACATTATAATAGAGAGCCTCACTTGCACTATTCATGCCGGCATGTGTAATAAAAGCATCGGCTTGCTGGAGCACTTCCAACTGGGGAACATACGGCTCAATGATAAAATTATGTGGAATCCTGTCCTCTAGCGAACTCATATCCGTGCCTTGACCGCTCGCTAACACAAATTGAGCCGGGATATCTTGAAGGGCTTCAAAGCAAAATTTATAAAATTCGATATCTTTGTTTAAGATACTGCCCATTGAAATGTAGACAACTTTGTCATATTGAGCTCGAAGCCGGTCAAGTGGAAATGAAGGAGCATCAAGACGCGGTGTAATGGAGGGACCAGTAAATATATAGCTATCATCAAGCTTATCAGCATCTGGTTGGAAATCACGGCTTGTAAATACAATCTTAATTTGACCATATTGGCGAGTGATATCTTCAATAGCAGGAACAGCTACGTTGCATGCACTCGCGATGCTTTGCGCTGTATTCGTTAGTCTTTCATAAAGAGCCTCTACATCTAAATCTCCTGCATCAATCTCTTCTATAATTTTGCTTAGAGGGCCAGCGAAAGCGAAGTTTGTAACGGAGCAAATCGTCGGAATACCTAACCTTTTCCCTAAAATTTCCCCTCCCCAACCAAATAAGGAGTCAAAAATTAAGTAGTCAAAAGAATCATTCTCTACCTGCCTTAAGATTTCCGGAATATGTGGTTCAATAATGCCTCGCAGCATAAAATCGGTGAATTGAAGCGGATGTCTAATTTCGGTTGGATTAAAACCAAGCTCTCTAAATATCTGTTCGTCCAATTGATAGGCCAAAAATTGTGCCCCAGTCTGGGCAAGCCTAGTCCGATATTCTTCTGAGCACATATAGACGACTTCTTCTCCATTGTCGATGAGCTGCTTTACTAATCCTAATGTAGGATTCACGTGACCTTCTGCTGGAATCGTTACATACAATACCCGTGCCACTAACTACACCTCCCCAAAAATATCGAAATAGAAGATGTTACTATAAATAGAAGATGTTACTATTTGATTATAGATTAGGGAAAATATTGGATCAAGTCTGACGTTAAATCCCTAGCACATTGTATAGGGGCGGCTGGGTTATGGGTAATCTATCAATTTCTATGCTTGTTAAAATGCTTAGACAAATACTTGATAATACCATCCTCTGCATAATGCGAATATTTCCATGGCATGGCACCAGCCAAGTTTTTTCCTTAACGTAGCTGACTTTTGCCTGCAATGATTGCTTATCCTCATACGTTATAACTGTATCTCCATCATACAAGTAAGCCACCTTCGCCTTTCGTCTGTCAGTACTTTTTTGGGGATGGGGGGATAGCTTTCTTAAAAATATAAGATGTCCATTTTCAAAAATAAAGTTAATTAAAACTAAAATAAGGATGTTCCCATAAGCTATTCATGCTTAGGTACACCCTTTAGAAAGATTACAGCAATGCTTCATATACTCTCAAAAACCCTAGTGAGATTGTAAATTTTGCTTATTACAGGCTCCTTTGCAATGATCGGATGACTAATACACCACTTAGAAAGACAAAAAGGGAAGCGCATAAAATAAGCAAATGCGACTCAAATGGTGTAACTAATAAGATACTAGAGAGAATAATGAGTATGCATGATAAAATGAGCAACATTTTCCCTTTTTTTGAACATTCAAACTTCCAACTTCCTTTATTCCCTAAGTTAGACAAAAGCGAAGCAAGATTAATTTCGGAACATGTTGTACATGGTAATATTAATACACAATGAATATTTATAGACAGCATTGCAATCTGCTGACCAATCCGTTGCCGATAAGCTTCATAGCATCGTATCAAACAAAAAGGGCCAAAAATAAATTTCATCCCCAATTCGTCCCCAACGATATATTAACTCTCTTAAAAACCCTTATATATCAAGTATGCCACTCTCTCCACATATCTAGATTAATCAAAATTGACAAGTAAGACACGCTAACCCGCTAGTTAATTCCTCCACTAATTAGCCCAGAACGATCAAACTTAAGCACTATTTATACCATGCATGAGTATGGTTCTTTTGGCTTTTACTCTTCATTTTGACACTTCTTTTATATGTTTTAACATTATATTACTAACAAGTTGATTCTATGGAACTATACAAAATGTTAATAATAGAAGGTATGATTTACCAAAAGGAGTTGATGTTTCTTGAGAATTCTAAACCATTTAAAAGTAACAAAATTACTCATTTGCTTAAGTACAAGTTTATGCATTCTTACTTATCCTTTTATTTCCTTTGCTGAAAAATCTAATACTAGTGTAGCTAGTGAAACAAGCGAGCCTAATGATATTGATACTGGAATAGCTAACTTAAACTATAATGTTCACGATATTTTAGCAGTAAATGGTGATCAAATAGATAGTTATGTCCCAACAGAAGGTGTTAAATCAAATGGTAAATTTATAGTAGTGAAACGAGAGAAAAAATCACTTACAACTTCACCAGTGGATATTTCTATTATTGATTCTGTGGCGAATCGTACCTATCCAGGCGCAATACAACTTGCAAACGACTCTTTTGTGGCAAATCAACCTACTTTGTTAATGGCAAAGAGAAAACCTTTGAATATTAGTATAGATTTACCTGGGATGAAAAGAGAAAATACAACAACTGTTGAAAACCCAACATATGGTAATGTGTCTGGAGCAATCGATGAATTAGTATCTACTTGGAGTGAAAAGTATTCAACATCAAATACTTTACCTGCAAGACTACAGTACGCAGAATCTATGGTTTATAGCAAAAATCAAATAGCAAGTGCTCTTAATGTTAACTCTAAAATTCTTAACAATTCACTAGGAATTGACTTTAATGCTATTGCTAGCGGAGAAAAGAAAGTGATGATTGCTGCGTATAAGCAAATATTTTATACGGTAAATGCAGAGCTACCAGACAATCCATCAGAGCTCTTTGATGATAGTGTTACTTTTAAGGAACTAACCCGTAAAGGGGTAAGTGATGACGCTCCGCCTGTTATGGTGTCAAATGTAGCTTATGGCCGAACCATTTATGTAAAATTAGAAACAACCTCTAAGAGCAAAGATGTACAAGCTGCATTTAAAGCCTTACTCAAGGATACCAATGTAGAAGCTAGCGGACAGTACAAAGACATTTTTGAAGATAGCTCCTTTACTGCTGTAGTATTAGGGGGAGATTCAAAAGAGCATAACAAGGTTGTCACAAAAGACTTTGATGAAATACGAAATATTATTAAAGATAATGCAGAATTTAGTCTAAAAAATCCAGCATACCCTATTTCATATACCAGTGTTTTCTTAAAAGATAATTCAATTGCTGCTATTCATAACAATACAGACTATATTGAGACTACCTCTACAGAATATTCTAAAGGTAAAATCATTCTTGATCATCATGGTGCATACGTTGCTCAATTTGAAGTATCCTGGGATGAATTTTCATATGATGAAGATGGAAATGAGGTACTTACTCACAAAACTTGGGATGGAAACTACAAAAACAGAACAGCTCATTTCTCTACCGTAATACCACTTCCACCTAATTCTAAAAATATAAGAATTTTGGCCAAAGAATGCACAGGTCTAGCATGGGAATGGTGGAGAACAATTATTGATGAATACAATGTTCCATTAACTAATGAAATAAAAGTTTCAATTGGAGGAACTACATTGAATCCATCAGCTAGTATTAATCACTAGAAAAGAGAAGTATCCATTGGAAAAACAGTACCTCTCCTATTTTTAGAGGCTAGCTAGAATAAAAAAGGATTACATGATTATGATGTAAACCTAAAGCATACCAAAGCAATGAATCGGATTAGCGTAATGTAAATCGGTCACACTCTCCTTACGTTTAATCATTTATAAGATTGAGGGATTGAAAAGGGCTAAAATTCTTGCTACACAAGGACTTTAGCCGTTTTCTTTATTCTTATTTTCTCTCCAACAAGCAAGCCTACTCCACATGTGTTGTATGCGGGAACATAATCGGTGTATTTGGTTTATGATACATAATGAAAAAACTCGGTAAACCTCCGTTACTTTTAACGTCAAACTTCTGTGGTTAAGAACATAATTTTCTCAATCATTTTTTATAATCCTCAACTATGCTTTTTATTAGTAATGAATTCATTTGCTCTAAAGAAGATTTATATTTTGTTAGTCCATCCTTTCCTTTTGGAATGTCCATATTTAATTCTCTCTCTGCCTTATAAATATCCTTATAATAACTTGACTGACCTTTTATCTTTTGTAGACTTTCCTTATCTAGCAATTCCTTTATCTGTTTCATAAAGGATACTTGGTTATGCACCATATCAACTATATCTTCGTGGATAACCGGATCAATTACTTTACTATCACCTCTTTTATCGCTCGAAACAATCATTGACACCATAAATTGCGAATTATTGGTCAAATAAGTTTCAACCATTCCATTAATATATGTAATATTATCCTTAGTTTTAATCTCAGAAAGCTTGTTTACAATCTCGCCAAAGTTAAATAAAGAAACAGAGTACCCACGATTAAAAAGATGTACTAATGTCGTATTTGTTGCATGGTTTGTTTCTACCGCCTGATTGCCACAAGAAGTCAGTATGAATATACTTATTATTAATATGAATTTCCGCATCATTCTTTACCCTCCTGTTATTTTGAATAAACTACTCGTAAAGGAGACACCAATAGATGCCTCCTTTTACATTATTACTAATATTTTACTTTAACCGCTCCATCATCCCATTTTTCCCAAGAGCTTTCATTACTAGAAGGGTTTATTGAATAGGACAACGATGTTCCAATATTCCCCTTCCCAAAACTAAAAGATGCTTACCCAATTGAACCAGACCCGCTTGTCACATAAGTATGGGTATATTTCGAACCGTATTCTAACCATTTATCCTTAACTTTAGGTTCAACATATACTGCCGCATAAGTATCAAAATCTTCTCTGTAATCGTATACATTAAACATGTAGATACCTTGTTTTCTTTTGCTTCCATCTCTTAAAGAGGCTCTTTTTTCATTTCCTACTACTGCATCGTAATAGGAAGCAACTTCTGGATCCCATTCAATTGATACTAGATCATATGATCCGTGATCGAAAACAGCATATTTTGCACCAAATGTGGAGATTAATCGATAAAATGAGTCTTTTCCACGCTTAGATTGAGTGATTGAAAATTTTATATCTGCTGCTTCTAAATCCTACGTTTAGTTTATGACAAATTGTAATAATTCGTTATAACCCCTAGCTTTTTCCCTATTGAAAATTGCAGATTGTTTATTTATTTTATAGATATTCTTAAACAACTATCACATATTTTATTAGTATCTGCTTTAAAAATGTAACAATGGAACAATACGCATTGATAAGTAGAGTCTACTCCCTCCTCCAGCAAACAGGAAGCCATGGGTACTTAATATTTTTAAAAACAATACTAATTTCCTTTTATTTTTATTTACAATAATATCTAGTTAAAGTATGATGTGGTAAATAAAATTCCTTATTTTTACAAAAACTAAAGGAGGATAGATTTAATGCACGTCTTGGAATACAATTATCAAGTTTCACAGATAGAATTGCGACAACGTTTACAAGAAACACTTGATCCACAAAGGGTGGAAACGAAAAGATCTTGGACGAGCTACTGGACTTGATTCAGTCCTTATCAGTAATGTAATGAAGAACAAACGCCGATTGGTATTATCTCAATTAGACATTATTACAGAAGCTTTGGGGTTATCTAAGGATACCTTCTATGAGTATTTTATTGGGGAATGCTTTAACGAATCAGGAAAATTGTCGCCTGTAAAAACTGCTGATTTTTTCATAAGTTGTATCACCGTAGAACGATACGATATTACAAAGAGAATCATAGAATTGATCAAAGAGGATACAGACAGAAAAAGGCTTCTCGATAACACCTTTAAGATGGCAGAGCATATTTTTTCTTCCGATCTAAGAAATTACAGTCTGCCCTTATATGACATTGTAATTGCTAACAGTACAACACGGAATGAACGAACAGCCATTTCTTACTTTAGAAGATTTTTAATAGCTAGAGATGTGGATATCACTATATCTGGATATGAAACCCTTTATCAGCTTTTAGAGTACCTTCCTATACTGCCAAAAAAATATAAACTAGAAGCGTATTACAAAATATTAACGTTCTATAACACGGTAGAAAAATGGAATGAATTACTAAAATTTTCTACCGAATTAAAAGCCCTAGCAATGAAGGAAGAAAGCAGAGAATACATTGCTACTGCTCTATTGTATGAATTTTCAAGCTATAAAGGGATGAATGATCTGATTAATGGAATCCGTGTTATTAGGGAATATGCCTGCTATGGTGATGCTAAGCTAGCTCAAATAAATGAAACTCTACTTCTCATTGAAATGGGGCATGTAGAATTTATTAACGAACATTTAAAACTACTTTCCTCTGACTCTCAAAAAATATTTACATTTTTACCTGTAGCTATAGAGGTCTATCTTCAAAAAGAAATGCTGCAAGATATTCAAGTGCTCTTACAAAAGTACAAAAAGGAAATCGAACAATTATCCTGCAAAACAGATAAACTTAGTCAAAAATATAAATTAAGGTTATTTCAAGCGTTAGCGACATATTATCTTATGAAAGGAGAAACTTACTTAGGGTTTAATTATAATATTGAGGCGTTAGAATTGGCACTCATGTTCAAAAATGTTGAACGATTAAAAAGTATTATGCTAATGCATTATGAGTATAACCCTTCTGAAGAGCATAAAGAAAAATTTATTAACATTATGGCAAGGGGGAACAACCATTATGAAAAGAATTTTAACGTCTTCACTCATGATTCTGTTCTTATTAAGTTTTATCGCAATGAATTTTGAAATACCAGCCTCATTCGGAACGGATCAAAGTTTGTCAAGCACTTACACATACGGTGAAGGCTGGTAATCAGAGAGGACATCCTCTCTTTTTTTGATTGAATTAGGAAAAGAATCTATATTAATTAACAGAAATTTCTGTTAGGAAAATTTGTTCCTACTGATATATAATTAACTTCAATGACTGGTAATCAATGTAAAAAATAGAATTTTATATTTTTTATCGTTGTTGTGGTTGCCAGAGAAAGGAGGTTAACTAAAAAGGAATACTCATAGAAAGGAGCTGAAAGATGTTAGCATGGAGCGATGATAGATGTCGAACGCAGGAATCTAAAAAAGCAATAAATACGGGATGTTCCCATATGCCCTCAGAAAGCTTTGGAACACCCCATAACAAGCATTTAAAAAATGCTCTATTCAAGTTTATCATGCCCTTGCGTTCAAAAGGGAAAAAATATTTTTTAATGGAAAAATAGTTGTCTCACATTTGAATAATCTGTACAGAAAATCTTGTAGCAAAATAAAGCCGTGTTTCAACTATTAGTTGAAGACAGCTAGGATGCTTCATCATATTGATAACCATTGGTAGCTATTGGAAGGGGTCTATTTTTGTTTAGTATGCATTTGGATGAGGATAAAAATTAACACCCAGAATATTCCTCCTAATATGATGCTACTCTCTCCTCCGAATAATATCCCTGTAAAATAACCTAATACAACAATAAGCAGGAGTTCCAAAAATATAACCATAAAAAATACCCCCTTTTCCTCTTATAGTTTTTGGTTTTATTAGATAAATGAAAAAACAAAGGTGGAGTTAATATGAAGAAATTTGCAATGCTTTTTTCTGTTGGCGCTATGACTATTTTATCATTAACCCCAATTCCAAATTCAAGTGTACTAGCAAAAAATAAAGAAAAGGAACTAAAAATTATTGAGATATCATTGAACGAAAAATCTTCAAAACCATTAAAATTCTTAAGCAGTGATAAAAACAACTATTATTTTATTCATAATGAGGGGAAAGAAATAGACACCGAAAAAATTGAAGAATATACCAAGGCGGAGCTAAAAATTGATCGCTCCAACACAGATAAAGGTATAGCACCAACTTTAATAGGTGTAGGGGTATACGAATCAGACAGTTCTATTCGTGTAGATTACATTTTTGATCAGGTAGAAGAAGTACCTTTAGATGAAATTCGTACACATATTAAAGACAAAGTTGAAGAAACTGAAAATCAAAATTCAATCTCATCTGATGAGGATACTCGCTCTGAATCTTACACGTATCGAATTAGAGATGAAAGACGAGATGAATTAGCTGGAGTATACACGAGCAACGTTGACTATACAAAAAAAGGAACTTCCACATTAGATAAGAAAAAAGTTTCCGTCTGGGATGTTAAGTATTTTAATCAGTCAGAGCCAAGAAACGATTATCAAACACGTCAATTGTCAATGCGTTATAAACATACTGGATTAGCCGATAATACACAGACCATTCGTTCTTATGGACCATACACTACTGATACCGAATCGTCTGCATCAGTTGGGCTTTCTGGTTTGGTTCCCTCAGTAAGTTGGACGTTTAATACGAAATCAGCAAATATTACAGACCAATCCAGTCTATCAGATAACTATGCTAAATGGAATGTGGATATAGCTTTGGGAACCAACACCTCAAAAAATAATTTTGTATGGGAACCTGGAGTCCGTGTAACAAATAGCAAAGGAAGAATACTGTTTCAACATAACCATTATGTATACTATTACAGAAACCTTGATTCCGCTGTTCCTTTCAATACTGGAACAATTAAAGAAACCTTTAAAGATTTATAAAAAACATTTCGAAAACCAAAGCAATAAAACAAACGTCCGAACCTCAAGTTCGGACGTTTATACTGTTATCTGTACTCATTCCCTTTTCCATGTTAGAAGAACTAAGAAAATACTATCTACAAAGAAAAAGACTTGATAGATTAGGAGATAACTACAAGACAGTAATTATTTCTTCATATTTTGCCATCCTGTTATCAAAGCTTTTCATCAGGAATGCTCTTACCTAGGGTTTAGGAACTTTATTAAGAAGTAATTTAAGATATATCGGATTTCATGGTCTTCATTATACATTGGCTACATTACTAATTAATCAAGGGGTTCATACAAATTTAATTTTGGAACACCTTGGATATGGAATTATTAATACGACAATTAATATTTATGGACCTGCAATACATATGCTGACCAACCTGTTGCCATTAAGTTTGAATTCGTCCCCCAACGATATATTGACTCTCTTAAAAATTCTTATACAACAAGAGGGCACACTCTCCACATGCCCTGAGTAGATAATAATGATGTCGTTTGTGGTTAGTGGTCTTTGGCGACAAAATCCATGTTGAGTAAATACTCTATTATTCCTCAGTAGATTGATAATCACCAGTGGGTTTTTCTACGAATGAATTTGTTAGCTGATTTACGTAGTATTTCACTCCATTTGGCTTAAGCCAGCTATCCAAAAAGCGAAGCAGGTTTCCTTGATCTTTTACAGCTTCTTCTGGCATACCATTGTAACCAAGAATTTCGCCTGTCATAACACCTGTCTTGAAGATGAAAACCGTCTTCTGCCAATCCCCTTTTGATGCAACCAAAACAAACTTTGCGTTCTTCGGTACAATCTTTTCATTGTAGGTGTTCGTAATTTTTTCTACATTATATGGAATATTTCTCATTTCCCTTGTAACTTTAGGTACCTTTTTATGTAGGCGAAGATATAATTTCTTACGAGATGTCTTCACTTCCAAAACAGTGTTATTACCTATGAGCGAGGGTAAAGATGGAGCAGTATATGAGTATCTGTGTGATGTCACTTTTTGTGCTGTATATGCTTCCAATATTAATGGGCTTTCAAACTTTTTTACCTGAACTTTATATTTGTTATCAATAATGAGGTATATTTCTTCTATAACTAGCGGAGATAATGATTTATTTTCCAAAACTACCGAAAAATTATCTCCGTCGGTAATAGAGAAGGATTCAGATATAGACATGAACTTAATTTTTTTTGAAATGAAAGTAAGATAAAATGTGTAAATAGTAATTAATAGAATGCAAATATTTGCAGCAAATGTTACCCATTCTCGAATACTAGAAAAGAAACTCATACCGCGATCCCCCTTTTCATATATTTACTCGAACACTCTATCCAAATGATTTACCATATAGCTCCTTTATCCTGCTTAACAATGAAAAAATAAGCCATAAAATGTATGACTCCTTAACTATTGAATCCTTTTTTTTAATAAAACATATTTACTCCTATGTAATAATTGGTGATGCTGTCAACATAGTGCAAATTGAGAAATTAATTCCTCTTGAAAATCTTTCCCATATAGTTCCAATGGGAAACTAACACTTGCATCGATATTCTTTGCAACCCAGTCTTCGTATATAAATACCACCCTTCGTGCTATTTTCAAGTCTGATGTATTTTCTGTAAATCCTGGTACTCTATGTGCTGAATAATTATTTGGCCATTCAACTACACTTCCCTAGTACAAATCATAATCTTTATCACTTATGTCTAATTCAGACAATATAATTGACTTAAGTTGACCCTTTAATCCGAGCTTCTTCCAGTGTGTTTCATTATTGTTAGTGCCATACACTAAAGATTAATTGACTGAAAGTAATGTGCATTTATTGTATACACCCAAAATTCCTGAGAACCAAATTTACATAGGTCATCAAATTTATTATGTAGATATCTAAAGCTCGAATAATGGTATAAAAAACTTTTTAGAACTTCATACTGTTCAATCAAAACCGACTCATTATAATTCATGTTACTCTCCCTGAAATTATTTACTGTCTAATTCGATTTTTTGTTCAACAATCCTGCCCGTTAGTGCAATAAGACTTACAAAATTAAAGGATTGTGGTCAAAATGTAGTCAATCTCTCCATTCCACCAAATCCCCAAACAAAAAACCCTTGTATCCCAAGGGTTTTCGCCATTTACTTCAATGTAAGCAAAGCCACACTCTCCACATGCCCCGTATTGTGGTAATATGAATCGGTGATGAATTGATATTACTCGTTTTAATTGAAGTGTGTTTTTTATAGCATTTTGTTAATCCTAGTTAATCTAAAGACGAAATAAAATATGTAAGTGTGTGGTCAAAATGTGGTCAATAAGTAAGAATTACATTAGAGTATTTTTAAATAATATAAGATATTAGGATCACCTAAAAGTAATTCCTCTAATATTCCAGATGCACCTTATATTATTATCTCTTCGTCCTCCCTTTCTTCAAATGCAGCCTCACCTTCTTCTATTCTTAGTAATAAATACTTTTGAATTGCATTGTCTACTCTTCCAAAATCTCTGATTATTGAATTTCTCATTCCTAAATTCTCTTTATAAAAATTCATGTAAGATTCCTTTTTTCTTTCTTTATCTGCTTTCGTGGGTATTAAATACTTCCTTATACTGTTTTCTAAATCGTTGAGTAAAGAATCCGAATACAAAATCAAATGGTAATTCTGAAACCAAAATTTTTCATCTGTATTTTCTTTTAAAACCTCTTTATCTTTATCGTTAAATATGCCATCTTTTAAATAATAGGATATTAATATTTGATTATTTGACTTAAATACTACATCTTTCATCCCTTCTAAAATGTCTGTAAAATTAAACATTTTAATGGCATAGTAATAATAGAGTTGTTCTTCATTAAATGATTCTTGCAGTGCCTCTCTATATCTAACCTTAAAAAATTTGTATAATTTACGAGAATCAAAATCGCTCATCGTACTAAATTTTTTAACTGCATACACCATAACCTCAGGTGAAAATTTCATAATAAAGCAGAGCTGATGATAGTCATATCTCCTAATCTGGTATTTCTCAAGATCAAGCTCCATAAAATATCTTGTCTTAAAAAAGTTATTGATAAAAACCGTCTTAAGTTTGTCATCCTCCAACTTAGACATTCTATACACTAGTTGATTAATAAAATATAGTTTATTATTATCTCTCTCTTCATTAAATCTAATATTGCAATAGGCAATTAATTTTTTCCAATATCTTGCGACTAGATTGTAGTTATTATAAGTTTCATAATCCCATACTTCCTTTTTACTTTCGTTTCTTTCAAAGTGATATTTTTCTAAAACCTTATCAAAAATCTTAACCACTTTCTCATTATCATTCTTGTTGCAAAAGAAATAAAAATCATCCGAGAAATACGAGAAATCACATTCAATCTCAGCATTAATTATTTCCTGCTCTATATCATCACTTATAGATTTTAAAATAGTTTCTGCAAAATATAGCGACAAATAGTTGCCCATTAGTAAACCATTCGTTCCACCTAAATTCAAATTAGATAAATAATTTTCTTTTTTGTCCTTAAAATCTATATGATGTGTATAGATTCTTCCATAGTATTCTTTTATATCCATCCTTATCAAATTATCATATACACATAATCTTTCAAAATCTTCTTCCAATTGTTTTTCATATTCACCAGATATAAAATCTCCAGTCTCGATATTCGTAGATAGTCGTTTATGCGAGAAATCTAGCATCTTAACATTGTCGAAATTAGGTAAACTTTTAAATTGCTCATACGCACATGCAAAATTCAAGATATTAGGCATCTTTAGAGTGCGATACTTATCACCTTGCTTTTTCACTCTGAAACTAAAGGGTTCAACCCAGCTCAATTTTTTAATGTCCATAGAAGATACATCATCTGGAAATTTCAAGGAATCTACATCTAAAAAATGCTTAACTGGATTTTTAAAATTATATGCATTATTAAGTTTCATTTGTTTCCTCCATGGTTTTATACTCTCCTTTTTCTTATTAATTTCTCGTTATCCACTTAAACTTAGTCTACATTATCTAGAGTCTCCATCCTTACAAACAATGCTCAACCTCTAGCTAAGTCTCCAAAGTATGTACCATCTGTTAAATTATAACATAAGGCAACTTCATTACTGAAGAATCATCACTAACACCAAAAATAAAATCTCTATACCGAGGAGATCCTTCATAGGGTGGGTGGAGGTACGATGCCCACCCTATGAAGAGTCTCCTTAGTATTAGAAATAAAGCCATATAGCTTAACATCCAAGTTTTTCAGTAGATGTATAAGAAGTAATCTTTCGTAATAACTTTACATCTGACGCATTGACTGCTATTGGCTCATGAATAGGATTGTCACTTGTAAAGATGATTTGATAATCCTCACCTTCATAGTACTCCTCAATATTAGGATAATATCTTTTAATCTGATAATCACCTTCCACAAATGAGACAAACACTATATCGCCAGCTTTTATATTAGCTTTGCTATCTATGTGAATTATCGCTCCCTCGGGTATAGTAGGCTCCATAGAATTATCTTCCATCTTTATATCATATATCTGTTTCGAAAATCCAATATGTTCTTTGTCTTCAAGCTCATCAATTTTTTGTATTTTAAATTCAGTAAAACTATCGCTAAACTTACTTATTTCTTTCATAAATTCAAAATCCGATAATTGATTAAAATGAGCTTCGACTACAGATAATTTATCGTTTGGAACATTATTTTTATAAGCAAGAATGTTTAATTCTCTAGTCACTTTAATTAAATTCTTTATAAATGATTTCATAGAATCTGGTGCTTTTTCTAAATAAGCCTCGTAAAGAAATTCCTCAACATTTGCCCCGCACACCCTAGCAATTGCCTCATTTATTTCATCAGATGCTGGAGACTGCCTAACTGTTTTTAATTTGCTGATATACGACCGGTTAATTTTAACTCCAAAGTCTCTTTCACATCTATCAGCTATTTCTTGTAAAGTAAGTCCACTCTTTTTAAGCATCTCATCTAACAAATCATAATAACCCATCTTTATCACCCCGTTAGAGTTTTACTATACATGATCGTTTCCTACCAGTAACATTGTTGACAATTAAGAAACAAAACATTACAATAAGTTTGCGTGAATTATTAGTAACACAAGTTTCTAAATAGTAACTAATAGGAGGTAATTACTTGTCTCAGCAAGTCACACATCTTTTAAAAGAAATTGAAAAATACTTCCAAATACTAGCGAAGTCTAGAGCCATTCAAATAAGTACCGAAAAAAAAATAATACAAAAAATCGCCGAAGCCCGGCAAGCCATGAAATGAGCGCAGCCGATACCGGCATGGAGCAAAGCGGAATGCTGGCTTGGCCTTGATAGGGAGTGGTAAGGCGTGCTAGGCTTTGCCAGCGGTCAGGCCCTCCCCAAAGGGGCTGACCGCTAAGCCTGACCTGCACGCCTTACAGAGGCTCACTATCAAGGCTGAGGCGTTATTCCGAGATTCCACTGAGGCAACCATATAACATGCCGGGTGCAAATTACAGCAAGAATGAGGTGAAACCCTTGATACTAAAAGGCATAGATACCCTTGAATTCGGATTAGATGTTGAAGATTACTTGCCTACTTTTAATAGTTATCTAGATTATTTCAAAAAATTGAAAGAGGCTGCCCAAACCTCAGGAGTAGAGCAGACACTGACTATCGGGAATCTAACATTAACTGTCCATAGAACTGGAATTCCTTTCTACGCATACAAACTTACGTGTAACGACTTCAGTATCTGCTTTATGGATAAAGAAATGAAAGGGAACTCACCAATCTTTGTTCGTCTGATGTCTAGTTTCTTATGGTCATACGGATACAAGCAAGCATATTACAATTTTCTTGAATGGTTTCTATGCTTTCAACCTAATTTATCTGGAATTAGATTATCACGTTCAGATATATGTGTCGATCTTGATGAAGCTTCATTCAAACAATGCGACTCAAAAGGAGTTGTAAAGAGAGCTAGAAGACAAATTGAACATTTCGTAAATGGCGAATACAAGGAAGGACGAAAATTTAGTGGTTTTACGATAGGTGGCGGAGGACCTATACTAGCAAGAATTTACAATAAATCACTTGAAGTTAAAAAGTCTCAAAAACTATGGTTCCAAGATATTTGGCGTGAAAATGGTTGGAATGAGTCAAAGGAAGTATGGAGAGTTGAATTCCAAATAAGGCGAGAAGCACTTAAGGAATTTTCTATTCATTCAGCTAATGAATTATTTGATAATGAGGATCAACTATGGGCTTATCTTACTGAGGAATGGTTGACTATAAAACAGCCTACTAAAGACAACGTATCCCGTTGGAAAATAAAACGAAAATGGAAACTTGTCCAGACAGCAGGAATGAATTATAAACCATCCCCACTTATAAGAGAAAGAGTAAAGAAGGCAAATCTAAAACAGTTATTAGATCAAGCCGCAGGTCTGATGCTTTCTGTTGCCGCCCTGAGTAATCATGACTCCTTTAAAGATACGACACAAAAGGTACAATCTTGGGCTGAAAATAATTTGATAAAAAAGAATACATCCTTTCTTAAAGAAAAACAGCTTAGAAGAGGTAAATACCTCTTTGCTGAGGATGCTTCAAATATTACTGGAGGAACAGAAAATGAGTCTACATAAAACCAACAAAATCGAAGACTACCCATTAATATTACAGGCTTCACACCTTGCAGAAATCATTGGTGTATCTAAAAGAGTTGCTTATGAAATAATGGATAAAACCGGATTTCCATTGGTTAAAATCGGACGTTGCAAAAGAGTTCCCAGAGAAGCCTTTTTTAAATGGTTGAACGAGCAATATCAACGATAAGAGGTGCATGACGATTAAAGGTTACTTTAGAAAACGAGGAAAATCATGGTCTTTCACCGTTGATGTTGGTAGAAAGTCAGACGGTTCTCGGGATCAAAAAACAAAAAGTGGTTATAAAACAAAAAAAGAAGCTGAACAAGCATGTGCCGAACTAATTTCCCAATTAAATAAAGGCGAGTATTTAGAACCTAGTAAAAAAACACTTCAGGAAGCTATTATGCTATGGCTAGAATTAATCGTTAAGCCCACAGTAAGAATCTCTACATTTGACAACTATTCAAAGGCAGTTTTAAAGCGGATAATACCAGCACTAGGTCACTATAAGCTAAAGGATATGACGATTGAACACGTTCAAAAATATTATCTATCCTTGCTTGCAGAAGGGCTATCTGCTGAATATATCAGATATTTACATGCAATTATAAGAAGTTTTTTTAAATATCAAGTTAGAATACAGAACATAACCAAAAATATCATAGACTTTGTTGACCCACCTAGGATAAGCAGGAAAGAACAAAAAACATGGACTATTCAGGAAGCTACTCAACTACTAGAAGTTGCTAAAGCTGATAATCCAACTTACTACATGATTTATCTACTTGCCTTGTACACTGGACTAAGGCGCGGGGAACTGCTGGCTCTACGATGGAAGGATTGTGATCTAGTCCAAAGGAAGATTAGTGTCTACCAAACCCTTTATTATGCCAAACAAGCATTTTATTTCTTAGAGCCAAAAACAAGCCACTCAGCCCGACTCGTATCTATCCCAGACTATGTAGTTGCAGAACTGAAAAGACATAAAGAATGGCAAGAACAGCTCAAAAAGAAGCTAGGAAATTCATATGAAGATCATGATTTGGTTGTAGCAAATGAAATAGGTCGCCCTATTCATCCTCGTAGCTTAACGGGGCATTTTAATCGAACTATTATTAAAGCAAATGTACCAAAAATTAGATTCCATGATCAACGGCATACTCACGCAACGATCCTATTAAAGCTCGGTGAACATATAAAGATTGTGTCAGAGCGGCTTGGTCATTCCAACTCAGCCATGACCATGAATGTCTATAGTCACGTTACTAAAGATATGCAGGAACATGCTGCAAGAAAATTTGAAATGGCAATGAAAGAATCAATCATAAGTGAAAAGAGATGAAAAATTTTGAATATGACTAGAGAGCAAGCTATTTTCTTTGAAGTCATGGAAGACTTAAATCTTGAGGGGGCTATCGAGGCATTATTTTTTGCCTATCATGAATTTATTGTAGAGACAGATACGGAGAATGCCACTGATCTTGAAGTTCATAGAAAGGCTAAAGAATGTTTACTACGCTGCAAATACTTACTCAACTCCGACATTTGTTTTTATGACTTAAGATGGGATATTCTCAAAAATTTAGCTTTAGATGACGCTGTTTGGGAGTATGCCGATATTGAAAGCAAGCTCCAATTTTAGAATACGGTAAAGGTGATGATTAAGAATGAAACCAAATGATTTTTACGATTATTACAATGTTGAGGTGTTAACCGTAGACAATCTTTATGATGATTACTTCATTGGTATTGGAGAAAACATCTATTATGTAGTCGCCCACCCGAATACAGAATCGCTGAAAACATTCTCTACATATGACGAAGCTTTCATTTATTGTTGGTCAAACTACACCTGGTGCTTGCATTGCGAGACAGTTCATACTAATGAACAATGGAAAAGTAATCATCAACATTGTCCGAAATGCTCTGCTTCTTATTTTAGAGATGGCTGGGCTTGGAGAAAACTAGTAGAGGTTAATAAATATCCTGATGAACCCATTATTGGTAATAGGTATTCTCTCTATCCTAAAAAGTAATAATTAGCCATATATTTTTGCTAATGTGGTCAAAATGTGGTCATTGATGTAAAGTTACAATCGAATCCATACAAAAAACCCTTGATTATCAAGGGTTTTTACTTTTTAATTTCTCTCTAGCAAAGCCACACTCTCCACATGCCCTGTATGCGGAAACATATCCACCGGCTGCACTTCCGCAACCTCATACTTCTCCGCTAACACCTTCAAATCCCGCGCCAACGTAGACGGGTTACAGGACACATATACCACTTTTTTCGGTTGCATTTGCAAAATGGTTGTTAATAAGGCCTCGTCGCAGCCTTTGCGCGGTGGGTCAACGACGATCACGTCAGCGACAATCCCTTGCTTGCGCCAGTTAGGAATCACGACCTCGGCAGGTCCCACTTCAAAGCTGACGTTTTCCAAATCATTTAGTTCCGCATTTTTTTTCGCATCAGCGATGGCCTCTGGTACAATTTCTACACCGTACACGCGCTTGGCCTTCTGAGCTAGGAACAGCGAGATTGTTCCGATACCGCAATAGGCATCAATTACGGTCTCATCTCCTTCTAGCCCTGCGTATTCCAGTGTTTTGCTGTACAACACATCTGTCTGTTCGGGGTTCACCTGATAAAAGGAGCGGGCCGAGATCGCGAACTTAATTGGTCCAATATAGTCATAAATAACGTCATCGCCCCACAACGTGAAGGTTTGGTCTCCGAAAATCACGTTGGTTCTGCGCTCGTTAATGTTTTGGACGATGCTTTTGACTCCTGGCAATTCCGCACGGATGAGCTGGATGAGCTGTTCTCTTTCTGGCAGAAACGCCTCTGTCGTGATAAGCACTACCATGAGGTCTCCTGTTTTGGCACCTACTTTTGCTACGACATGGCGCAATAAGCCTGTGTGCTTTACCTCATTGTATGGCTCAATTCCTAGACGTTCTGCGATCCGCTTTACCGTAGCTACCACTTCATCGTTGGCTTGATGCTGGATCAGGCATTCGTTGATATCAATAATATCATGCGATTTTTCAGCATAGAAGCCACCGATTAGCGCACCGTTTTCCTCTCCAATCGGCACCTGTGCCTTGTTACGATAGCGCCACGGGTCTGTCATTCCGAGGGTAGGAAGTACCTTTACAGTCTTTGCTGGTTCATCGTTATATGATGTAGCCACGGCTGAATTAAAGGCGGCTTTTTCAGAAGACGAAGCTTCACCATTCGCCATTCCTGCTGCTGTTGCCGCTTTACTAGAGACTGTATTTGTTGCCACGCTTTGTCCATTAGCCACAGCGTCTGTGTCTGCTTCTCCTTTTCTAGCCAAGCTCTTCTGCTGCTCAGCCTCGATAGAGAACCCGCCAATTCGGCGCAGGTTATCCATGACGATCTGCTGCTTGTGTCGCAGTTGCTCACTATATACGAGGTGCTGTAAGGAACAGCCGCCACAACGATCGTAGACCGGACAGGGTGGCTTTGCTCGATGCTGGCTTGTAGCCGTTATTTCGAGCAACTGAGCATAACCAAAGTTCTTTTTGGCATGAATGACCTTTGCCTTGACAGTTTCACCAGGCAATGCGCCTTTCACAAATAGGGTATAGCCATTATATCTGCCGACCCCTTCCGCTTCATGGTTCAGACCGGTTATCTCTATTTCCACCACCTGCTCTAGCTGCACAGGGTAATTCTTAGACTGTTGCTCCTTTGATCGATTCGTTTCTTTTCTCTGTTTATTGCCGCGTTGCGATTTTCCTGTTCCTGATTTTCTCACTCTGTCTAGCTCCTTTAATATTGCATAAATCTATGTCATGGTACAAAAATCTCAAAATGATTGGCAAGGGTGTAGCACTCACAAGGTAATTCTCCACCCAATTCTCCATCCAGATTTAGAAGTACCTGTTGTTTGTCCCTCGTTGTTGCTTTGATATAATCCGCTTGAAAATATAATACATGGGAGTCTTTAATGTGGTCCCCTTTGATTGCCATGGTAACGATACGTACGATTTCTGGCAATGTTGCCTTCTTTAAGACGATGCAATCGAGCTTTCCATCTGAAAGACTGGCCGCAGGGGCTATCTTCTCAAAGCCACCCACAGAATTGCTATTCGAAATAAGAAAAAGCATAACTTCCTCATCGACCATGACCTGATTACGTGTTTCGATGCGAATATGTGTCGGCGTGATAAATGGAAGCTTTTCTATTCCTTTTAAATAGTAGGCAAGCTGTCCCACCACGGTTTTTAATTTGCTTGGCACTTCGTAGGTTAGTTCGGTTAGTGTTCCACCGCCAGCTATATTAATGAAATAACGGTCGTTCATTTTTCCAACGTCTATTTTTTGCGTGTGACCGGCCGCGATGATTTGACTTGCTTTTTTTAACGATCTTGGTATACCTAAGGCTCTGGCAAAATCGTTGGTTGTACCAGCAGGAATAATCCCCAGCTTGGGTCTATTTTTCTTTTCCGCCATGCCATTGATTACTTCATAAATAGTACCGTCTCCACCAGCTGCGATAACAAGGTCAAACTGTCTGGATACGGCTCGGGCAGCCTCTCTAGTAGCGTCCCCTTCCCCCTTGGTAGCATGACAAGAAGTTTCGTATCCGGCCCTTTCCAGCGTCTCTAAAATCTCTGGCAACTGACGGCGAACAGCTTCACGCCCTGAGGTCGGATTATAGATTAGACGTGCTCTCTTCACTCGCGTCCCCTTCTTCCGTTTACGTATATATTTTTGAATTTTATCATGATACCATACCCATCATATCCTGTATGACCATTTTTGGGAATCATTATGCGGCTTGTCACATGATTTTGCCTATTTTATCCGCTCTGCTCATGGTACTATTAGTGAATAGATGACTTGTACGAGGGGTGTATGCAGTTTGACGAAGCGTATGATTGTAGGAGTAGATATCGGGGGAACCACGATTAAAATAGCTTTACTAGATCCGAATGGGGAAATTATTACAAAAACACAAATCCCTACTCCTGTTTCTGAGGGAGAAGATGCTATTATTGGGCAGATGACTAACACGATTGACCAACTGATGGCCGAGCAGGGCTTCACCAAAGAAGAAGCCTATGGAATTGGCATCGGTGTGCCTGGGCCGGTAGATACGGACACGGGCTTTGTATATGAAGCGGTGAATCTGGGTATTAAGGATACTGCGTTGAAGGCTAAAACAGAAGCTTTAACTGGTTTGCCCACATATGTAGAAAACGACGCCAACGCAGCCGCTCTCGGTGAAATGTGGTGCGGCGCGGGACAAGGGACCGATAACCTAGTTGCTATTACACTTGGTACAGGTATTGGAGGTGGAATCATTATTGACGGCAAGATCGTCCATGGTGTAAAGGGAGTAGGCGGCGAAATCGGTCACGTAACCGTTAACCCAGATGGCCCACTATGCAATTGCGGTAAAAAGGGTTGCATGGAGCGATATGGTTCAGCAACAGCCATTATTGTAGGGATAGAGACAGCGGCGAAGGAAGGTCGCAGTGCATATTTAGCCAAACAGCTAACAGAGAAAGGCTCCTTAACTGCCAAGGATGCATTTGATGCAGCCACAGAAGGAGATTTAGCGGCTCAGGAGGTCATTGATCAGGCTGCGTTTTATACCGGATTTGGCCTTTCACACATAGCCAACCTACTGAACCCTGCCAAAATTGTAATCGGTGGCGGTGTTTCTGCAGCAGGTGACGCTCTATTCTCGCTGATCCGTAAGTCATTTGATACCTACACCTGGAAAATTGCAGCGGATTCATGCGAAATCCTGCCGGCTACACTGGGTAATGACGCTGGTGTGATTGGGGCTGGCTGGCTAGTAAAGCAAGGGGAATCCAAGTAAATCCAGTAATGATTTCTATCAATAGCTATTAGATAAAGATGACTGTTAGAATCGTTATTCCTGATTCTGCGGATTTATGTCAGTTCTGCTGATCGGATATAATTATTATACAAGCTTGGCTCCTACTAAGAGCCAAGCTATTTTTTATTTCACTAATAAATTCTCCCGTTTAAAGAACTTCGCTGCCACTTTAATCGCAATGATTACATAGAGAAGCGAGGTGAACATTACTAGAAGAGCATGCATCGGTTGAAGCTCACCATAGAAAATTTCTTTAAAAATCGCCACTCCATTAAAGATCGGCAGTAAATAGTACGCATATGGAATATCAATTGGATTAAGAGGCATCATCAGGTAAGCCGGTACTAATCCGACCAAGACGAGTGGTGTCATGTATGTCTGTGCTTCCTTAAAGGATTTAGCAAAGGAACTAATGCTTAGCATGACGCCAGCAAACATAGCTGCCAGCAAGATTAGCACCACAAACAACACGATGAGCGAGCTAGCGGTGAAAAATTGCAAGGAGAGTCCTCCCGCATCGTGATTAATGGGGATGAACGAAAAAATTACCGATACGCTAATTACCGACGCCAACGAACTGACGCCACTCATAATCATGACGGTAAATAGCTTGGCTGTTAACACGCTATTAGCTGTTATCGGGGCACTTATCAATGTCTCCAGAGTACCTCGTTCCTTCTCTCCCGCAACTAAATCTGTCGCGGCTGGCAATCCTCCAGAGATGAGCGAAGCAATCATCAGGATAATCAGAACCCCAGATAAAATACTCCCAGACACCTTCTCATCGCTTGCTACGCTTTCAAATTTGGTTTGCATTGGCTCAATCGCCCCAATCGTCAAGCCCACACGCTGTAAACGCTTGGAGACAACCTCTTTTTCATATTCCTTTATGGATTTTTCAATTAACGTTTTCGCATAAGTAGACTTTTGGTTAGACGGATCGTACCAGACTGTAATATCAACAGACTCACCAGCTTGCAGCTTACTCTGCAAATGCTCCGGCAATTTAATGAACGCTCTTGCATCGCCATCCTTAATTGCTGCTAAAGGGTCTTCTACCTGAATCATTTTTACACTAACATTCTTTTGTAAGATTTTCACAAAGGGATGCTGACTGTCTGCATTAACAATCAGCGGCACGAAGGATTGCGCCTCTTTGACTACCCCATTCATAGAAAAAGACATTAGAAATACAAGTAATGGAACGACCACCAAAGGTATGACTAACGCTCCAATCCACGTTTTGCGGTCCCGAATGAGGTCGGTCATTTCCTTTTGAAAGACAATCCAGATATGCTGTCTATTCATTTTCTTTCTCACCTCCGACCGCTCGCATAAAAATGTCGTCCATATCCCGTAGATCATAGCGTTGGCGCAAATCCGGGATGCTGCCCTCCACAATCATCTTTCCTTTATGCATGATCGTTACTCTTGAGCATAGCTTCTCTACTTCCCCCATGTTATGCGTGGAAAATAAAATCGTTTTGTTCTGCTGCTGTAATTCTTTAATTAATCGTCGAAATACACTAGCTGCTGTAATATCTAATCCTGTAGTAGGCTCGTCAAACAAAATTACCTTAGGATCATGCACTAACGATCTGGCAATCGCTACCTTTTGTCGCATTCCACGGGAAAAAGGCCCCACACGACGATCCAAGAATTCACTCATGTCCAATTGCTTACTAACCTGTTCAATCCGTTGATCCAAGAGCTTCTGGTCCAGCCCATGTAGCTTTCCTATGTATTGAATATTTTCCCTTGCTGTCAGCCTAGCGTACAGCTCCACATCCCCGCCAAATAATAATCCAATGCGTTTGCGGACTTCCATCGGATGCGTTTTAACCGAATAACCATCCATGATAATATCGCCGCTGGTAGGGGTCAAAATTGTTGCCATCATACGCATCGTAGTAGTCTTACCCGCTCCATTTTCTCCTAAAAGACCCAGTACCTCTCCCGGTCGACACAGAAGCGATAGCTGATCGACAGCAACGACATCTTTAAATGCTTTTGTCACATTCTGGACTTCAATCATAGATACCCTCTCTTTCTTGAAAAAAACGCGGTTCGCCCTAATTTTACTCGTTTCCCCAACTTTTTTATGTTATGTATGCATCCCTTTGCTTTGTGACTATACATTTTTTTCATAAATAGATACAATGAAGGCTTGCAGAGATTATTGTTGCACTTCTCCTATTGTACCGCAAGTTTCTTCTCCTGCCTTACACAAGAAAAAAGAAGGCCTCGATTGATGAGCCTTCTTGTAGATTATTCTAACCGTTACGCATTATGCACCTGTTCATCTACAACTTCTTGCAACCACTTCGCTACAAAAGGATGTGGCAGGTATGTTTTACCACTATAGGCATAATTTAATCCATTCAGATTGGAGGGGATGACCTTCTTAGTGAAATACCCCTCGCTTAAGAATAACGGAATCACAATCGTTCTGCCTTGATTGATTGCTTCCTCCGCCCTAGAACGAAGATTGTCCGGATGCAAAGTTCCATAGGTAGCCTCAGAGAATTTCAAGCGCTCCTTCAGAGTCTTGGTCATGCTCTGTAATACTTCTTCCCACTTCCGATGATTTTCACCTTCGTTTGCTCCGTGTCCAACTAGGAACAGGATCTCTTCTTGTGGGTCTGAGGAAAGCTCGCGAATCCGATCTTCTAAAATATCTAAAATAAACGGGTGATCGTTCATTGGAGGGCAATAAATCATCTCCATGGTTGTGTGCAATCTTTCCCACCCATCATCCAATTTATTATCGGTAGCACCTAACAAATAGCCGATCTCATCAATATGTGTACTGCCTTCTGCAACAAAAAGGGGAATCGCAATGACTTTTTCCACACCGCGAGCCTCAAGTTCTCGTAGACCATCCTCAACGAGGCGTCCTTCTACCATTTCCAGAAAACAGGTGGTGTAAGGTACCTGGATGTCTAAACTAGCAACTGCTTGATCCACGAGCTCTACCCATGCTGCACTGCTGGAACCATGACCTATTATGAGTACTCCGACTTGTTTCATTCCGTGCTTCGCCCCTCTATCTATGTCGTTTCTTGTTTGCGATTGTAATCGTGTAATCGCTAAATAAGAATAGTTATCAAATAATACAAATTATATTATGCAAAAATTCGAGGGGAACTGCAATCATTCAAGTGTCATAAACACGTGTTGTCACAAAAATGTGATATTTTGGTCAAAAATATGTCTATTTCTACTCTGTTTCGACGAAATTTTGACATCTCATACCAATGATGAGTATTTTTCTTTCCACTTTTCTATAGAAAACGTTGCAAATAGTTTAGTGAAGGATTCAGCATCATTAAAATAGTGGCGTGATTCTTTGGCCTGGGGATTTTGTTCTAAAAAAAGAGTAGCTGCTACTTGATTGACAGGCACTCCTTCCTTCTCCTGATCGTACACTCCTTGTTGGGCTAGAAGTTTCTCGAAATAGCGGACATAGGTAACAGTAAGCGTTTTCGTTTCTGCCCCTACTTGATAAGTGACAACTGATCGTTCAAAGGTATCAGCAGGTGAGCCTCCTTTTCCAGCAGACACACTTTCCCCTATAACTGACAGAATTTTCATTATCTCTTCCCCTTTTATTCGCATACTCGCAGACCTATATCCTTTATTATAGAATAGAGTGACTATTTCCACAAACTAGTTCATTCCTTTTTAACCCATTACAAACGTCTTTTCATCTCATAATATCCAGTTTGAGCAATTTTTTAGCAGGAAGTGTATGACATCCAAATTCAATCACTTACATTCTCGCCTTGCTAAGCAGTATCAGTGTTGATTCTTGTCGTCCTATACACTCGATTTTAGAGTAAACCGACACACAGGTTACTCCTTAGCAAAGCGTGTCATTTCTTGGGAAATAAATCCCGACATTTTAGATGACAGTCAATGGTCTCTCATATACCTTCCGAATTAGCTCCTCCACCTCAGCTTCATGCATGGATATATCTCCAACTTCTCCCCATCTGCCAACACTAGTAATTAAATCTATGGCAGTAACCAAACGTTTGTCGTAAAGAAACGTTACTTGTTTATCAATCAGCTCGTAGGTAACACCTGCTGGTAATGGGAATGGTTGAGGAGTTGTCTTATACTCAACCTGTAACATGCTAGGTAATCCAATCTGTTCACGCAATTGGTCGATACTCCCATCTGAAATGATCGTACCATGGTTGATAATCATTACTCTGGAACAAATAGATTCTATATCATCCATATCATGTGTGGTGAGGAGAATCGTTTTTTGCTCTTGTTTATTGATCTGCTGTAAAAAAGTCCGAATATTGGTTTTCGCAACCACATCCAGCCCGATTGTCGGTTCATCTAAAAATAATACATCCGGATTATGTAGCAAGGCAGCCACCAGATCAGCTCTCATGCGTTGTCCCAATGATAGTTTACGTACAGGTGTATCAATAAACTCTTCTATATGTAAAAGATCATCATACTGCAATAAGCGCGAACGATACTGCGCCTCCCCAACCTTGTACATTTCCTTGATAATTTCAAAGGAATCACGGACAGGCAAGTCCCACCATAGCTGGGTACGTTGCCCAAATACTACGCCAATCTGATGAGCTAGCTTTCTACGCTGACGTTCTGGATGCAGACCGCTGACCGTGATTTCACCGGAAGAAGGATGCAGAATGCCGCAAAGCATTTTAATGGTTGTAGATTTTCCTGCTCCGTTAGGGCCAATGTAGCCGACCGCTTCTCCTTTGCCAATCTCAAAAGAAATATCATGAACGGCATGTACAATTCGTTTTTCCCGTGAAAAAAGACTTCGAATCGAGGAAAAACGACCCGTTTTCGGCTTTGCCAGCTCAAAGTGCTTATGTATTCCTCGTGCTATGATCATCGTAATTCCTCCACTCCTTCCTCTATTAATTGCCTGTACTGTGATAATGCCGGATACCAAAATTCCAAAAGGAAATAGCCGCTCCAAGGAAAGCAAGGGCAACAAGCGGGCTAACCAGTAGTAGTATCCAGCTTCCTCCCTTATCTAGTAAATAAGAAAGAGCGGTATAGTTAACAAACGCAATCGGCATCAATGTAAAGAACAATGTTTTTAACCATCCGGTATACAAGCTGATCGGATATTTGGAAGCATTCATGGGAGCATAAAATAAGAAAACCTGTAAATCACTGATTCTCCCCATCCAAAAGCTGAATGTAGCTACGATCAGCGACAAAGAAAAACAAATAAGCGCTCCTCCTATAATGATAATAGGCATCCACATCAGGATATCTGTAATATCCTGTCCATGCCTCACCAGTTGAAAAAAAGAGTAGCCACAAACAAGCATACCCTGTCCTAATTGTCCTAGTCTTCCAATATCAATATTGCGACTTAAAAGCAACACTAATGGAGAGATGGGACGAATTAATAACTGGTCGAATTCTCCCTGTAAAATGTATTTTTCAAACTCATGAATTTCGGAAGCAAACATTCGAAACAACGCTTCTGAAATGCTAGCAAAACCAAAAATTAACCCTAATTCATAGAGAGTCCACCCTTGAATGTCAGTAAACTTCCATAATAACACGGTGATTCCCAGGAAATCGACTACAAGCAAGAGCCCTATCATCACATTCGAAATAATGAAATTCCATTTATATTGCATCCGTGAGCGGATACTTGCCCGCAGTAAACGTCCGTAAATTCTCAGCATCGCTCGCTCTCCCTCCTAACCACCTTGGACTTCCAAGCGTTTTTGTGCGAATCTAGCCAAGATCATATTACATACGGTCAGCAAAATAACCCAGACTACCTGGATAAAGATAGCTTGTGGAGCCTGTTTTTCTAGTAGAATCATGCTTGGATAATAGAGGATACCTGCATAGGGCAAGTAAGATAGGATCATCTCAAAAGAACGAGGGAAAAATTCCAAGGGTAACATTTGACCACCTAGTAATAGCATGAAGGACTGATTTAAATAGTGAGCCCATTTTACTTCGGTACTCCAAAAAGCGAAAATACCTACCATAAAATATAAATTAAGACCAATCCACACCGCACAGCAAGCCGATAGGAAAAACCATACTAAGGTTATGAAATTCGTAGGCACATAAAAGCCAACAACACAGGAAAGAATCAAATAAATCGGAAGAAATCGGTGGAAAAAATTATAAATAACCCGGCCTATTTCCTGACTCACTGTATAAAAATAAAAATGAATGGGTTTCATGATATGTAGGGAGATTTGTCCCGTACGAACCCATTCAGGTATAGAAAGTCCTGGAGTAAGAAAAGTAGTGATCCATAGCATACATTGGGTGAGAACCAAATAAAAGAGAACATCATGTAAAGCAAGAGGACTAAGTACTTCTTTTCCATTCATGACACCTGTCCAAATCGCCATCATGACAAAGCTGAAAATACAGCTTCCTAACGTGTTAATAAAATGCGCCATCCGATACTGAATGCTTGCTTTGTAGGTTTTAATTGCCAATACATAATAAACCATAGCCTCCCTCCTTTATCTACCTATATCCTTATTCTGAAAAATCAGTCAAGGGTTTCATACTAGCAAAATCTACTTTTTTTGTAAAGAAAAAAGTTCAGAAATTTTCATTGGATATTCCAACTTTATTACAGCGGAAATTCCTTTCCTCATCCATTTCGTTGAAACAACAGAAATGCCTACCTCGTTCTATGACGAAGCAGGCATTCGTTTCCGTACATTCATATAACAACTTCCAATCACAAATACTAGATTAAATAGCGGAAGTAAATATACAGCGTTGAAATCACAATGGATAGAATCATAAGTGGAAAACCAATTTTCAGGAAGCCAAGGAATGTTATCTTTTCGCCTTCCTTAGCCGCAATGCCGGCAACGATCAGGTTTGCACTCGCTCCAACTAGAGAACCATTGCCACCCAAGCATGCTCCTAGCGCCAGACTCCACCATAGGGGCTCCAGGTTATCTATACCCATTCGCCCCATCTCCTGAATCATTGGGATCATAGTTGCAACAAACGGAATATTATCCACGAAAGCAGATGCAATGGCACTCAGCCACAGAATTAGTAAAGCTGTTGCGGTCACGTTTCCTTTTGTTAAATTAACTGCTTCCTGTGCAAGAGATGCAATAATTCCTGTCTCGACAAGTCCTGAAACAAGTACAAATAACCCTACGAAAAAGAAGATGGTTGTCCACTCGACCTTAGTCAAGGCTTCCTCTAAATAATGCTCGCCCGTAATTAATAACAATAAAAAGGCACCGACTAAAGCTACTGTTGCTGATTCAAGATGAAGTACTTGATGTACAAAGAAGCCAATGATCGTCAGTGTTAAAATGATCAATGATTTTACTAATAACGTCCGGTCTGTAATTTCAGCAGCGGCATCCAGCTTCATAAGCTTTTGGCGCAGCTCTTCTTTTGTATGCAGTTGCTTACGGAACATAAAAGCAAGCACTACAATCGTAACCACAGCGATAAACATAGAGATAAGGGTCAAATTATTGATAAAGGCCACGAAGGAAAGCTCCTTGACAGCACTTCCAATCATGATGTTAGGTGGATCACCGATCATAGTTGCTGTCCCTCCGATATTTGACATCAGAATTTCTGACATCAGATACGGAAACGCAGATACCTCTAATTTTCGTGTAATGCTAAACGTAACAGGTACCATTAATAAGACGGTAGTTACGTTATCTAAAAAGGCAGAACCTACAGCTGTAATAAGCGATAACGCAATTAAAATATACAGCGGGTTACCCTTTGCCTTTTTAGCTGCCCAGATCGCAATAGCTTTAAACAATCCTGTCTTGGCAGTAATCGCAACAATAATCATCATTCCGATCAATAACCCAAGCGTATTAAAATCAATATGGTGTAATGCAGTTTCTTGGCTAACAATTCCTAGCATAACCATACATACCGCTCCCACCATCGCAATAATGGTGCGGTGAATTTTCTCTGAAATGATAATGGCATACGTAACCAAGAAGATTACAAGTGCAATGATTGCCTGTTGTTCCATATCTGCCTCCCCTAAGCATTCTTGTACCTTCTGTTAAATGATTTGTCCATTTTTCTAATACGTCATCCATTTTACCTAATATCAACTATAATCTCTAGGTTTTATAGGTAAAAAAATCCTGCAAAGCACCGTTTTTTTCTTTCCAAGTCAGGAAAAAACGGACTTTGCAGGCTAGTTTGGCATTCTATAGAATCATTCTAAATGGAGGGTTACTTCTCTACATACCCTCTCCATTTGTAAGAACTACTTCATCTCCCTCTTTCAAACCACTCACAATCTCCACGTATTCAGCCCCCTCAATGCCTATTCCCACGTCTTTTGGCATCGGGTTTCCACTTGGGTCCTTAACCATAACCGTAGCTTTGCCTTCCTCCATTACTTCTACAGCATTAGCCGGCAAACGCAGGGCATTGTCTTTCTTATGAATATAGATATCACAATCACCGCTCATGCCATGCTTCAGTTGACTGCTATCCTCAACAGCGATTTTCACTTCGAAACGCACCGATTTATCCTGCTTGCTTCCCTCTTTCGGCAGTTCTGTTACCGTACCCTTAAATGCTTTTGTTCCAAAGGCTGTGATAAATACATCCACATTTTGTCCGACTTTCACTTGTGGAAAATCTAATTCATCTACGGCTGCTTTAAAGGTGACAGAGGAGGTATCCATGATGATTGCCGCAGGATCACTGCCAAGCGCTTCTCCCACCTTCACATTCAATTTCGTGATCTCTCCGCTAATGGGAGCAACTACTCTTCGCTTGGATAGGTCACGCATCTTTTGGTCCATCCCAAGCTGAGCTTCCTTCCAATTTAATTCCTTCTCTTCGATCTCTGATTTATCTGCTTCTCTATCCATTTTTGCTAGGAGCTGATTCTTCTTAATGGTGTCTCCTTTTTTAAACAAAACCTCGCCAACTTTACCTGTAGTGCCTGCTAAAATTTCGATATCATCCGCTTTGGTAAAAGGAGAATTTCCCTGGCTTGCGTATTTCAAGCCTTTCGCATCTGTATACTCAACAGAACCAAGGTCATTTACATACAAGGATCCAGAATTTTTGACCAAAACGTCTACAGCATGCTGTGCCATCTTTCCGTCTTGCTTGGTACCTTCCATATCAATACGGTCGATTTCACCATCTACGTACGTCATTGAGCTTGGTAAAAATACCTTTACCTTTTGCCCTTCCCGTAACAATTCGGCTTCGTAAGGGGAGAAGTAGCCTGTAATTTTTAAATAATTGGGGTCATTTACCTTTGCAATGACTGTCTCAGGTGATATGCTATCTCCACGTTTAACCGATATCTCTTTGACAACCCCACCGGCATTAGCCTCAATTCTGTCTTTTCTAGCTTTCAAATCCTTTATCTCTTTCTCCATACGAGACATCGATAATTTTTGTTTCTCAATTTCGAAGCCAGTATCTGTAGCCTCCATGGTAAATAACAAATCGCCCTTTTTAACATGCTGGCCTTCCTTAACCACTAGACTCTCTACTTTACCACTGACATCCGGCTTCACTTCCTGACGAGCTGTAGCCTCAACTGTACCTGTCGAATACACCGTTTTCTTAACTTCGCCCATATCTACCCCTACAGTCTGAAGCGCAGGTGGTTCAACAACCTCCTGTGATGCATCTGTAGCTGGAGCAAAATATTTATACCCTCCATAACCGCCACCCGCTAGTACGAGCACGGTGATGGCTGAAATAATCACTTTTTTCTTCATAGCCATGCGTTAATTCCCCACATTTCTTCCGTTTATATTTAAAAAACCTTTCTTTGCCAAAGCAGTCACCTAAGCAAAAATCACTGTAACGTTACTGAGAGCGAATAGCCTCCAATGGACTTAGACGGGATGCACGGATGGCAGGAAGAATCCCCGCTAATAACCCGATTACAACTGAGAAAATGATGGCGAATATAGCAAGAGAAGGTGGTACCAATGCAATTTGTGCTGCTACCTCTTCTTCTGCTCCCATTCCTCCTCCCATGCCCATGCCAAAGTTATCTAAAAACTCGCTGTTTTTACCCAGATAATTAATCACCGCTACAGCTCCATAAGCAAGACCCAAACCAGTCAGCCCACCTATTAAACCGATTGAACCCGATTCAATCAAAAAGAGCCAACGAATATTATACACGGTAGCACCAATAACCTTCATAATCCCTATTTCCTTGGTTCGCTCCAGAATGGACATGATCATGGTGTTTACGATACCAATCGTGGCAACTAATAAAGAGATAGCTGCTATACCACCAAGCACTAATTGAATAACAAAGAAAAACTTATTTAGTTCTGCAAGACGACGTGCTGACGAATAGTTATCATAGCCGATATTTTGTAAATCCTTAAGAACCTGCTCCACTGCTTCTCTTGATTCAACCTTTACGTTGATTGAATCATATTCCACAGCTGGCTTTTGATTACGATTCTTGGAACGGTTCGGTTTGTTTATCCCCATTTCCATTTCATAATCGCTTTGTTCCCTCTTTTGTTCCATCCAGGTATTTAGTTCATTAGCCATCTTCATCGGAACATAGATAGTGGCATCACGATAGCCCTTTTCATCCTTTTGCATCTGACCGACGACACGAACACGTATTTCCTTCTTTTCATACTTCGTTTCGTTATCAATGGTGTATTCACGTCTCAGCTCTAATATCGCCGTTTTTCCAACCATTTCTATGATTCCCGGTTCCTTAGAGCCCTCCATATCGAATCTGGGTTTATTTCCGCTCTGGTTAGCATTGCGTTTTCGAGCTTCTCGACGATCCTTCTCCACGTCTCTCATTTGTCTGGGTACTTCGTAGGAAATGACAATTTCATTGTTTGCCCCAGTTAGATACTCACCCTTTTCCAACTCCTTGGTTCTCACAGGTCCTTCTTGTTGCGGATCAACCCCAACAATCTCCAAATATTTTGCCTCTCGACGACCTAGCTTTAAAGTGGCTTCTCCCATCAACCTTTTCTGTGGCATAACCGCCTCAATTCCAGGAACAGCCTTTATTTCCGGTATACTTTTACTATCTAAGTGTTTCATTTGATCTGGCTTTCTCTCAGTGGTCCCATCTGGCATCAAATAAGCTGGATACAATTTAAGCTCAGTTAAGTTACCGAAGTTCTCTAAGCTTTTAACTGCATTCTCTTTTAAACCAATACTAAGCGATAGCATGGTCACAATAGCAGCAGTACCAATCATAACCCCAACCGATGTCAGTACCGTCCGTAGCTTCATACGCCAAAGATTGCGCCAGACGATACGTAGCGAATCAAGCAGTTTCACAAATTACACCTCATTTTTCCCCTTGCCTTTTTAACGGATAAGAGCATATAAATTCTTGTCTTACTACATGAAAGCTCAGGCTAGTCATCGCTGTAGGCCTGAGTATAGCCACTTTCCTTTATTGCTGAATGTAACCATCCCGCAGAAAAATGGTGCGATCAGATTGACTTGCAACCTCCTGATCATGTGTGACAATCACAAAGGTTGTACCACTTTCCCGATTCATTTGACGCATGAGCTGTAAAATCTCTTCCTCTGTTGCTGTATCCAGATTCCCGGTTGGCTCATCCGCAAGCACAATTCCTGGTTCATTGACCAGTGCCCTCGCAATACTGACACGCTGCTGCTGACCACCACTTAGTTCATTTGGCTTGTGGTGCTCTCGATTTTCCAGTCCCACTCGGTTTAAAATCTCTATCGCTTTTTTTCGTCGCATACGCGGACTGACTCCAGAAAAGACAAGCGGCAGTTCCACATTTTCAACTGCTGTCAAATTAGGCAAGAGATTAAACGATTGAAAGACAAATCCTAAGCAACGCCGTCTAAACAAACATAGCTGATTCTCGTTAAACTTAGAGATTTCTTCCCCATTTACATGAATGGTTCCTTGCTCGGGACGTGTTAACCCCGCCATCAGGTTCAGCAGCGTTGATTTCCCAGAACCTGATGTTCCGCATAACGAAATAAATTCGCTTTTTCCAATATGCAGGTTGATATCATGCAAAACGGGAACCTGAAGCTTACCTGCCCTATAAAAATGATTGACATCTCGTACGGTTAATTCACCAATGCTATTACTCACTTTCTCTTCACCTCATAGCTTCCCTCTTCCTAAAATTTTAGATAATTTTTCCTTTATTCAAAAAAACATCATCCTCCATACAGAAAGATTGTTGTTTTGCCTACGTATGTACAGGAAAAAGTTTCTCTTTGAAAAGACGCTTTAGTAGGCCAAAAAGTAACATTATTTTCTTGCACTCTACTAAATTTTGTTGAGAAATGCTGGAATTTATTGCTCATACAATATTAGCCATAAATAGGACGAAGCTCTTAGACGTTCGTTACAAACTATCTATTTTACTCTTTGACATGCTTGCTTTTTATTGCTACGCTGTATGAAATGCTTGAAAATTCATGATACGGAGTCGATTCCATTGTAAAGCCCTTTTCAAGAAAAAGAAAAAACAAATGGAAACATGGTTTGTTGAAGGCAGAATAGCTCTGTCTATCTTTCTCATGAAAAGAGGTTTTTTTGACATGCTTACCAAACAAGTACGCTTTCTTTGGGTTGGCCAAATGCTTGCCAACGCAGGAGACGTTTTTTACATTATTTCTCTACTTACCCTCGTTTTTGAAAAGACACATTCCGCTGTCTATACCGGCTTCGTACCGCTTACTATTATTCTAGCGCAAACCGTAAGCGGCTTTCTCGCGCCCCTTATGCAACGCCGCTTTTCCCTATCTACCCTGCTGTTTTTATCTCAATTTGCCAAAACAATCTTGTTGGGTCTGCTTGTTTTTGTAACACAATGGTCGGCCCTACCCTTGCTTTTCAGTTTAGGTCTTGCGTCTTTCATTTCCTTTTTGGACGGTTGGGCTACTCCTGCACGAAATGCCCTGTTGCCACGGATCGCACAGCCTGTTCATCTGCTGCGATTAAATAGTTTGTTTGCGACCACCGATCAAGTCATCCAATTTATGGGCTGGGCTTTAGGCGGCATGCTCGTAGCTTTTTTAGGAATCACATACCTTTTTGCTGTTAGCCTTGGATTATTCATCCTTTCAACAGTCTGTATGGCTTATTTACATGATCCAATCTTTCAAGCAACAACGCGTACGGATAGCTCCTCCAACAAAGAAGCGCTACTTCGCGGCTGGAACTATATTCTGCGTTCCCGCGCGCTCTTCACACTTACTTGTATGGATGTTCTTGAATCCTTGGCAGGGGCCATCTATGTAGCTGCTATCATGCTGTTTTATGTGTCTGATGTTCTAGGAAAAGGTCAGGAATGGTGGGGATACCTCAATGCCAGTTACTTTGTTGGAATGATTGCAGGGGGCCTGCTGCTAGTCGTTATTGCGACTCATGTATCTCGTTATTTTCTTTCGTTTTTGTTAGGAGCTGGGCTATTTTCTGCCCTCGTAACTTTAGGCTTAGGAGTTACTCATAGCGCCTGGGTTGCCTTAATCCTATCATTTCTTTCGGGACCTGCCACACAAATTCAATATGTTAGCAAGCAAACCTACTTTCAAAGAAACGTAGACTCTCTTTATTTACCTAACGTTCTATCGGCCAAAAGCACAGTGGAATACGTAGGCTACGGCTTATCCGTACTTATCCTAACCAATGTGGTAGCGGTCTATGGTGCGGCTATGGCATATATAGCAGCTTCGGGAATACTACTTACAAGCCTGTTACTTGGATTTATCATGCGTCGAGCATTTAAGATGGAGCTAGGAAAGTTGAACGGGTAAGATATAAATAAAGCATAGAACAATCAAATAAAAAAGCTCCTCCTGCCAATTTCAGATGCAAAGAGGAGCTTTTGTTGTTTACAATGCTTCTAGTGATTCTACCAATAATTTATTGACCACACCTGGATTAGCTTTTCCTTTGGTCTGTTTCATAACTTGCCCTACTAAGAAGCCAATTGCCTGCTTCTTACCCGCTTTGTAGTCTTCTACCGATTGCTGATTAGCTGCAATGATTTCATCAACAATGCGTTTTAATTCGCCCTCATCGCTAATTTGCACCAATCCTTTTTCTTCCACAATCGTTGCTGGGGCCTTGCCTGTTTCCAGCATTTCTGTAAAGACTGTCTTCGCAATTTTAATGGAAATGGTTCCTTTTTCGATCAGCTTCACCATTTCTCCTAAACCCTCAGGCGTCATTTTCACGTCTGAGAAGTCTAGATTGTTTGCATTCAAATATCCAAACAGATCTACCATTAAAAAGTTAGCAACCGTCTTTGGATCAGCACCTGTTGCTACTGCGGCATCAAAGAAGTCGGCTGAATCACGTGTCATCGTGATAACTTCAGCGTCAGATGCAGGTAGTCCATATTGCTCAACATAGCGCACCCGACGAGCATCTGGCAATTCAGGGATAGAAGCTTTTATGCGGTCAATCCATTCGTCAGTAATCGTAGCATTCACCAGATCAGGGTCCGGGAAATAACGGTAATCATGCGCTTCTTCTTTTGAACGCATGACGATGGTTTTCTTATTCGCATCATCCCAGCGTAGCGTTACCTGCTTAATTTCTCCGCCGCTTTCGATTACTTCTTCCTGACGTTTCACTTCATATTCCAAGGCAGCCTGTACATTACGGAAGGAGTTCATATTCTTCAATTCCGTTTTTGTACCTAATTTGGTCTCTCCTACAGGACGAATTGATACGTTGGCATCACAACGAAGGGAGCCTTGCTCCATTTTTACATCAGATACTTCCGTATATTGAATGATTGCTTTTAATTTCTCCAAATAAGCTTTTGCTTCTTCTGGTGAACTAATATCTGGCTCTGTAACAATCTCTACTAACGGCACACCTACACGGTTGTAGTCCATCATCGTACCGCTTCCGTATTCGCAGTGTGTCAATTTACCAGCATCTTCTTCTAAATGAAGACGATTGATGCGAATGCGCTTGGTTTTGCCATTCACTTCAATATCAATCCAACCGTTCTTACCCACTGGTTGGTCAAACTGCGAGATTTGATATGCTTTAGGAAGATCAGGATAAAAATAATTTTTACGATCGAATTTTGTATCACGAGAAATTTCGCAGTTAATTGCTAAGGAAGCCTTGATCGCAAACTCTAATGCTTGTTGATTCAATACAGGCAATACACCTGGATGTCCTAAACAAATAGGGCATGTGTGCGTATTAGGCGGCGCACCAAATTCCGTTTTGCAACCGCAGAAGATTTTACTATTAGTCGATAGTTCAGCGTGAACCTCCAAACCAATGACCGTTTCGAATTTTTGGCTCATGTTACACTTCCTCCCTTCCCAATTGTGGCTTGCTTGGGAACAGATTAGTTGATTGCTCGTACGCATGTGCCGCACGTAGAATCGTGGATTCGTCGAAGGCTTTCCCAATCATTTGCAAACCAATTGGCAGCCCGTTATCAGAGAATCCGCATGGAACTGAAATAGCCGGAAGACCAGCTAAGTTAACCGTTACCGTACAAATATCCTCTAGGAACATTTGCACTGGATCGTTCATTTTCTCGCCAAGTTTAAAAGCTGGGCAAGGAGTAGTCGGATGTAGCACAATATCAAAGTTCGCAAAGATTTCTTCAAAGTCTTGGATAATCAAAGTGCGCACTTGTTGTGCCTTTTTATAAAAAGCATCATAGTAGCCAGAAGACAAGGCATATGTCCCTAGCATAATGCGGCGTTTGACCTCTGCACCAAAGCCTTGGCTGCGAGATTCCATATATAAATCCAATAGATTTTCTGCGTTATCAGCGCGTACACCATAACGAACACCATCAAAGCGCGCTAAGTTGGAAGAAGCCTCTGAGGAAGCTAATAGGTAATAAGCTGGTACGGCATATTTGGTGTGCGGCATTGATACCTCGCTCCAAACAGCACCCATGCTTTCCAATTGCTTCAAGGCTGCTAATACCGCGTCGCGAACCTGTGGATCAATTCCTTCTCCAAGCAACTCTTTTGGTACCGCAATGCGCAAGCCTTTGACATCACCTGTCAGCGCAGATAGATAATCAGGAACTTCAACATCAGCCGATGTGGAGTCGTATGAATCATGTCCTGCAATGGCCTGTAACACAAACGCTGAATCCTCTACGTTCTTCGTCAACGGTCCGATCTGATCTAGTGACGATGCATATGATACCAAGCCATAACGGGATACACGTCCATAAGTTGGCTTCAGACCAACTACTCCGCAGAAAGCAGCCGGTTGACGAATAGAGCCACCTGTATCCGATCCAAGTGTAAAGAAAAATTGGCGAGCAGCCATCGCAGCAGCAGACCCACCGCTAGAACCGCCTGGTACATATTCTACATTCCACGGATTGCGAGTTGGGTAAAAGCCAGAGTTTTCATTGGAACCACCCATCGCGAATTCATCCATGTTTAGTTTAGCAAATACGAGTGCGTCAGCTTCCTTTAGCTTTTGACTAACGGTTCCATCATAGATGGGATCATAGTTAGACAACAACTTGCTTGCGCATGTTGTTTGTAAGCCTTTTGTTACGATATTATCCTTCACACCAGCCGGTAGACCGAACAAGAGGCCGAGATCCTCCGTTCCTCTAGCTAGCTTTTCATCCAACGCTCTTGCTTGGCTAAGAGCAGCTTCCTCGTCAACGAGCAAAGTCGCTTGTACATCCTTGTCCACTTCACGGATACGTGCAAGCGATTCATTAGCTAAATCTGTAACAGATAGCTCTTTCTTTTTTAGCTCGCTATGTATATCAGCTAAGCGTTTATCAAATAGGGACACAATGTCTCCCCCTTTCTCTCCTATTCAAAAACAGCCGGTACCTTGAACTGTCCGTCTTCTTGATCTGGTGCATTGCGCAGTGCTTCTGCATTGGATACGGAAGGACGGTTTACGTCAGGGCGCATAACGTTACGAACGTCAAATGCATGACTAGTCGGCTTCACATTGGTCGTATCCAATTCGTTTAATTGTGCAGCAAAGTCTAAAATCGCATCTAATTCACGCGTGTAGCGCTCTGCTTCTTCCTCTGTTAAACGTAGTCGAGCCAGTTTAGCCACGTGCTCAACTTCTTGTCGGGAAATCCTACTCATCTATTGTCCACCTCCAAATGTCCTAGTTGTACGTTTCTACATAACATTGATATTACTTGAAAAATCCAAGGTTAGTCAATTTGACCTCCCATTTTTTCTTTTTATCAGTAAAGCATGAAAGAGGTTCCCATTATCCTTGAGCATTTCCGAACTGTTAAAAAAACGCCGTTTGCTCTCCTTTCAGCAAAACGGCATTATGGCATCCTTATTTATTATACCAAGTTAATCCAATGGCTCCAGGACCCACATGAGTGGCAATAACTGGTCCAAAATGACTGATTGTCACCGTTACATGTGGATAGGTCGCTTCAATGTAAGCCTTCCATTCCTCTGCCTCTTCTTGAACCTGCGCTTGGATGATGGAAAGCTGTATAGGTTTGCCTGCTTTGGCCTCTGCCTCAAATAATTCCATAATCCCGGCCTTGGCTTTGGCACGTGTTCTGACTTTTTGATAGGGAACAATCTTTTTATTCTCAAACGTTAGAATCGGTTTGATTTTAAGCATATTGCCCAGCATCAATTGAGCCGCTGACAAGCGACCTCCGCGGTACAAGAAATCTAAATCCTCAACTAAAAAGTACGTTTTCATTTGCGTACGTATGTATTCGATACGCTCAAGAATCTCTTCTCGTGATTTACCAGCTTGTGCCATTCTAGCTGCTTCCACGACAACAGCACCCAATGCATATGTAGTAATCTCAGAATCAATGACATCAATAGGAAAATCATCAACCATCGTGGTCGCTGTTACCGCTCCCTGATAGGTACCACTAATACCACTAGACATATGGATAGCAATTGCTCGCTTATGATTTTTGGATAATTTCATATAGGCTTCCACAAACTCGCCTACAGGTGGCTGAGATGTCGTCGGCAACTGATCACTCGTTTTTAGCTTGGAGTAAAAATCAGCCTCCGTTAATTCTACTTCTTCGCGATACGCTTTGTTTCCATAAACCACTTGCAGAGGCACTACTGTAATTTGTAATTCATCTTGGAGCTCTTTTGGAATATAACTGGTGCTATCTGTTATAATTGCAATTTCTGACAAAGATAGTCCCTCCACTTTCTTCATTCATATATGATGCTTAGAGAGGCACTCCCTATTCATCTTTTAGTAACGTTTATCGCTAGAAGCCGGATTTTATTTATATTTAATTATTGTAACATAAAATAGGTCCTCATGATAAAGCCGATAGTCCCTAGAACTTCTCTATGAAAAGTTTTACCCAAGCCAAGCAAAATTGATAAAAAAAAATAGAAGACCCTACCTATGAGTCTCCTATTTCAGCTTTTTTCCTGTATATAATTTACGTAACTCTTTTAATCCACGGTGGGAAATTGTTTTAACGCTTGCTTCTGTTTTTCCTAGGATGTCAGCCACTTGTGCAATGCGAAGATCGCCGAAGTAACGCAAGGACAAAACATCACGTTGGTCGCGTGTCAGCTTTTCTAATGTTTCACGAAGAAGAAGCGTCTCTTCATTTGAGAGAGCATGTTCTTCCGGATTCCATGTATTATCAATACTGCTCTCAAAGAACTCCGTGTGATCCATCGGTAATTCTTTCTTTTTACGACAAAAATCAATAAATGTATGATGGGCTATACTAAAAATCCATCCGGCGAACGGACTTGTACGGCTATATTGTTGGAATTTTTCCAAAGCCTTAATAAATACAACAGTCGTCAAATCGTCGGCATCCCAGGTATTATGTACTCGGCAACGCAAATAACGATTTACACGGTCAAAAAACTCATCATACAATTCATGGAATTCGCGATCCTCATAGTATTCAGTTGTCTGACTTTTAGCGTGCATCGGTACACCCATGTTCAACACCACTTCACCTAATTGTTGTTGAGGAGGCACGTAAGATAATGCAATCTCTTACCTAATCTCGTGCCGTCCCTACATGTACAATGATACATGGTTACTCTTTCATCAATCTTACACAAACCTTAAGATTATCTTAATTTAATGGTAGCATTTTGCTAAACTTGAAGATTAGCAAGTAATTCAGCTTCCATTTCATGCAAAATTTCGGCTTTTACGTTATTTATTTTTCCATACTTTTCCTTATATACATCTTGAACAAAACGATACCATTCTTTTTGTAAGAATCCATCTGTTTCCTTTGTCCATTTTACTAGTAAATGCAGGGGAACCTCTTGCGTATTCTCCCATAACGGTGGTTGCTTGTAAGGAACGCCTTTCACAGGCACCAAGCCATTTCGGCTGAAGAATCGCAATCGGCGCTGAGTCAAGATCTGTTCTTCCTCATCATGTGCATCCTCTTCACGCTCTGTCTCCAATATAAAACCAGTCAGTTCCGCACCATGCTTACGGGCATCCTCTTGCAGAATTTTCTCAATTTTATCCATCATTTTACTACCTACACCACCGCTTTGAATAGCAGGGTTCACCATCATATATACAATAAATCCGAAATTCCATGCTGCCAGGTAATGGAATGTACTAACAGCCACCACTTGTTGATTCTCATTGGTTCCTACTAATAGATGAAAAGCATCTGGTGCTGTTGGGCCTTTATCCGTAAGCCCTTTTAACAATATCTCATTAGGCTCACGTAAATCTTCGGTAAACATTTGCTCGTACAATTCTAGTGCTTGAGGGATTAATGGTGACGTAATGTCCTTGATATCATGCCAAATGATCTCCATAGCTTATTAACTCTCCTTTTCTCGATGTGTAATCTTATTTGGTCGATTCCGTCTCTGAAATCTGTTCCTGCCATATTATGTTGTTACTCGAAAGCCAAAACGATATATGTATCTTCCAGTATATCGAATAAAAATTGCCTCAGCAAATTATGGAACAATTTCGCTTAGTAAGAATCTCGCTCCTCGTCCTATTACAAACTAGGCTGACTGTATGCTGCAAACGAAAAGGGCCTCCCACTCTATCACCTCTATATCTATAGAAAAACACAAAAAATCCCTTTTGCCCCCACCTATCATCAAGATAAGCAGCAAAAAGGATTTTTTTACGTGTTCTTATTCTACAGTTACGCTACTTGCGATTTTTTGCCCCATTTTTAGCACACTGCCTTCTTGAATTCCTTCTGCCCAATTCATCTTGCTTTTTTCAAACAACAAAATAACGGTGGAACCGAATTCAAACCAGCCTAGTTCTCTTCCTTTTTCAAAGAGGGGAGTGCCACCAATCGCTTCACAAACTTGTTTTCCATTTTTTACGTTCGTGGTTTGCGTATTATACGTTACTTTTACGCTACCTACAAATAATGCGCCCACCTTTACCACAGCTACATTTCCACATGCCTTACTCTGAACATAAGTGATCAGTCTTTCATTTCGAGCAAAAAGCTGTTCAACATGCTCAACGCCTATATTGTTCACAGGGTAAAGCTTCCCTGGCAGGTAGGAGTATTTAAACAGCTTGCCTTCAACTGGCATATGAATACGATGATAGTCACGCGGGCTTAAATAGATGGTCATAAAGGAGCCTCCATTGAAGCGGCATGCCACATGTTCATCATTGCCTAGCAATTGGCTGACCGTATACGTTTTACCCTTTGCTTGGATGAGTGTCCCTTGTTGAATATCTCCCATCTGGGATACTTTCCCATCAACTGGACTGACTATCTCAGCATCCATATCGATAGGTCTCGCTTCAGGTTTCAGGCGGCGTGTAAAAAATTCCTTTAACGAGCGATACTCACGAACAGGCTTTTCAATTTCCGACACGTCAATCTGATAATGATTGATATATTTTTGGATGGCAAAACGGCTGAAACGGGAGCTAGCCACTTTTCCCATTTGTCTGGACATTACGTTTTGCGGAAGTTTGTTTATTAGCCCTTGAAACACACGTTTCTTCATAAGACCTCTCCTACTCATGGTATACATTGCTACTCTACCACGACAGGAGGCTCCCCGCAAATACTAGCAGAGGCCTTCTGCATGGGCCTTAATGCAAAGAGTGACGTAAAGAGTGTGAAAGCTCGTTTAATTGGTGAATTTCCTCCGTAATACTGCTGATTTTATCACGCTGTGTCTCAGCCGAAGCGAATAGCTGCTCTAAACTAGCTACAGATTCCTCGGTGATGGAGGTAATATTCGAAACTTCATTTGTTACCTCACTAGATCGTTGCTTTACTTGCACCATGCTGACCTGTACCAGTTCAACTGATCCCATAAAGCCCGCCATTCCTGTACGCACTTTTCCCATGGATTCAACTGTCTTATTGGCTAGTTCCTGCCCCTTGGAAACAGAGCTTTCACCCTCTTTCATATGAACTACAGCAGTTTGTGTATCCTGATGTAGCGCTTCCAAAATTCTAGCGATCTGCTGTGTAGCCGTTGCGCTCTGCTCTGCCAGCTTACGAACCTCATCTGCCACTACACCAAAGCCTCGGCCATGTTCGCCTGCACGCGCTGATTCAATGGCAGCATTTAGGGCTAGAAGGTTGGTTTGCGTAGCAATTTGATTAATCGTCTCCACAATAGCTTCTACCTGGCCAGCCTGTTGATTTAACTTATGAATCGTATTTGACGCCATATCGACCGTACTGACAATATGTTGCATTTGAGCTGTAAGATCGGTCATCATATCAATGCCTTCAGAAAGACGACGATTATTGCGCAAGGCTTCCTCTTTCATTTCATTTGCTTGTTCATTTACTTTCTTTATTTCATGATCAATGGACTGAATATCCTCTTCCACCTTCACAGTGGACTGTGCCTGCTGTTCCATGCCTGTTGCCACTTCTTTAAAGGCAACCAGCATTTCATCCGTGTTTTGCTTCGTGATATCAGCATTTTCATTCACTTGATTAGAGGTCGCATCCAGGTTCTCAATCATAGTTGAGACACGGGACAATAGCTCGGTTAGCTGAGCCTCTTTCACCTCTGCTTCCTGACGAGCCTCTTCTACACACTGCAAGGATGCACGCCCCGACAAGCATAAGTATATCGAAACAATTGTAGTGAATACGACACCAACAAGACGAAGGCCCAGATTAATAAGATCATGCTCACTTTTAAATAAAGTATACCAATCTGTCTGATAACCAATTAGCATAGAAGCTATATACAAAAGACCTGTAAATAACACTACCTTATAATCTAAATAAGCAGACATCAATGCCAACACTACGATTGGTAGGATCGCCATTTCTGGATATGGTGTAAAATGATCAAAGGATAGTGAATAAAAGACAAAGCCTACTGCAACCAAATAACGCAACCAAATGCTATCCTTCTTGATAAAATACCAGAGTGACACAAGCAATGTCACAATGAGTCCTACCGATGTAAGGTTCCACACGGATATACCTGTAAACCATGAGTAGATGATCGACAGCCAAAGATGATCCCATAAAAGAAAGATCATAAATCCCTCTTTGTTTGTCAACGTATTTCGTACTAAATCAATTGTTCCATTGATCAACCTATTGATCATTCCCGCAGCTCTCCTTTTCCCTACACCACCAGAGGGATATGATGTCATGTAGAACGCCTCTGACGATAACAAATTAAATAGTACAATCCAACAGCCAACGGATCTATCGTTTTGTAGGTCGTGCTGTGCGGAGCCAATCCAGATCGGCTTACCTAGATTCTATGTATTTCATGTACAAGAAAACAGGTATAAAGTATGATTTCTTATTTATATACCATACTTATCGTACCATAGATGTAAGAATTTCATAGTTCTACCGAAAGATATTTTTAAAAATTTAAAAAAAGGAAGCAACTCGGTTATCATCCAAGCATTTTTTACAAAAACTGACGGTTCATCGTATTTGTCGATTAAGTTGACAAAAAGAATATGAAGATCAGGGATAAGAAATGTAAAAATAGTGAAAATTCTTGTATAATAAACAATAGAACAATTCTGACAAAAAGGGTGAGGTAAGGTGAGCAATCAAATCGGAAAAGGAATTCGAGAATATCGTAAGAAGCTAGGCCTAACCCAAGGTGAGCTAGCTGAAGGTATTTGCAATCGTAGTTATATTAGCCAAATAGAAAAAGGAGATGTCGTTCCCTCTCCTGAAATCCTAGAAGAACTAGCTAAGAAATTACAGACCGATCTCTCCACTATTTTTACTCCAACTGTCAAACCAGCCTTTACAAAAATTGAAATCGAAAATAACTTTCGCCATCTGGTAAATAGCATTGATGCACAGGATTGGGAGATCGCCCAAAAATGGTTCAATAAATTAGAAGGCGCTGAAATGAGTCTTGAGCAAACGTGTATGTATCTCTGGTCGAAAGCTGTCTTATCGGAGAATAGAAATCATTTCGATATTGCGGAATCCCTCTTTCAAGAAAGCATTAAAATTGCCCGTGAACTTGATAAATATGAATGGCAAGTACGTATCCTTACTTCATTGGGCTTTTATTATTGCAAGACGAAGAAAGCAGATAAGGCTCTTCCCTATTTAAACGAAGCAATGCAATTAACCAATCGTTACCAAATTAATGGCTTATTACATATCACCCTGTTACATGCTACTGGCTATATGCACGTCTCCATGGGTGAAATCCATTCGGCAATCGAACATCTTAGGCAAGCGGAACAGATATGCAAAAGCCTACGCGCCATATATCGGATGGAGTCCATTTATTTATTATTAGGAGTTTGCCATCAAATTTTAAAGCAGTACGAAGTAGCCCAGCGCTACTACGAAAAATCGTTAGATATTCTAAAAATCTCTCCTTCTCTTGCCTTAGAGGCTAATATTTACAACAATTTAGCCGTCATTTATACCGAGCAAAAGCATTATCAGCTAGCACATGAATATATCACGCGGGCTATGTCGCTTCACTCCCCTCAAGACCTTGCGAAACGGATTGAATCAAAGATTGAACATGCGAATATCCTCAAAGGCTTGCAACGCTATGAGGAGGCTAGCCAGCTATGCTTAGACATCTTTGAGCACTCAATAAATGAGCATGCCTATGCAGAGGCCAAGTTAGTCTATGCTTCTATCTTATGTGAAATGGGAAAAGGCTCTGAGGCGCTGTCACATTTAGAAGAAGCCCTGCATTACTTTAATGAGTACAAATCCCAGCGTTATTTGCTAAAAGGACTAGCCTTGTTAGCTAAAATAAACTTAAAGTTTGGCAAAATAGACTCCTTTTACTATCTGTACGAACAGTATATATCATAATTCTTTTCCGGTATAACGTTATCTGCACTTTGATTCAAATCAGATGCATTCAAGTAGCATAGCTTGGCTGGATCATGTCTCGAACAGTAGCTACAGCCAAGCTATCCTGTCTACATCTAGTTAACTCGTGTTCGATCTTACTCATAAATAAAGAGGGTAGCCCAAGTAGTTTATCTACTGCGGGCCCCCTCTTTTTGTCAGGATGCTTATAGTAATTCAGACACTAATTTTGCTTGTGTAAATAACAGAAGGTAATCAGGTCCGCCTGCTTTGGAGTCCGTTCCTGACATGTTGAAGCCGCCGAATGGATGTACACCTACTAATGCACCTGTACATTTACGGTTGAAATACAAATTGCCTACATGAAACTCCTCACGTGCGCGTTCTAAATGAGCACGATTTCGGCTGATAACAGAACCAGTTAGTCCATATTCTGTATTGTTAGCGATTTTTAAAGCATGGTCAAAATCATTAGCTTTGCAGAAAGCCACAAACGGCCCAAAGATTTCCTCCTGCATAATTCGAGCATCTGGAGCCACGTCAGCAAATACAGTTGGCATAATATAGTAGCCTTCCTCCGGCCCTTTTTCTCCACCAGCCATTAATTTACCCTCTTGTTTTCCGATCTCGATATATTCCAAAATTTTATTATATGCTTTTTCATCCACTACTGGACCTGTATAGAACTCAGGGTTGCTGACATTTCCTACTGTTAATGCTTTTGTATGCTCAACAACACGCGCCAGTACCTCGTCGTATACATCTGCATGAATGATTGCGCGGGAGCAAGCCGAGCATTTTTGACCAGAGAAGCCAAACGCAGATGCTGTAATCGCTTGTGCGGCTAATTCCAGATCAGCATCGTTATCAACAATAATCGAGTCCTTGCCACCCATTTCAGCTACTAAACGCTTCATCCATTTTTGACCTGGACGGTGTTTGGCCGCCAGCTCATTAATACGCAGACCTACATCACGAGAGCCTGTAAATGAAATGAAACGAGTCAATGTATGTTCTACTAAATAATCACCGATTTCGCTTCCGCTGCCTGGCACAAAGTTAACAACACCAGCAGGAACGCCTGCTTCATCGAGAATCTCCATGAACTTAGCTGCAATGACCGGAGTAGTAGAAGCTGGTTTTAAAACAACGGTATTCCCTGTTACCAACGCTGCCGTGGTCATGCCTACCATAATAGCGAGCGGGAAATTCCATGGAGGAATAACGATTCCCACACCCAAAGGAATATAGTACAACTCATTATCTTCACCAGGAATGCGCGGTAGTGAATGTCGCTGACCTAATTGATCCATTTGTCTTGCATAGTATTCCATGAAATCGATTGCTTCTGCTGTATCAGCATCAGCCTCAGGCCAGCTTTTGCCTGATTCCTTTACCAACCAAGCTGAAAATTCATGTTTACGACGGCGCAGGATAGCTGCTGCCTTGTACAAATAGCGAGAACGAGCAGTAGGAGCAACACGTTTCCAGGTTTCAAAGGTTTTTGCTGCTACTTGAATGGCTTTCTCTGCTAATTCTTGGTCAGCTTGAGAAACAACCCCGATGCATTCATCTTTTTGGGAAGGGTTCATGGAACGGCTTTTCTTCTCCGTTTTGATACGTTCTCCACCAATGATGAGATCATATTCACGTCCAAGTTCGCTTTCAACTATATCCAAAGCGGCTTGAAATGCTTGCTTATTTTCAGGCAGATTAAAATTAACGAACGGTTCATTTTTGAATTCTACTTGCACTTAGGTTCGCCTCCTACTTCATCTTCCATGATCAACTTGTTACATCAAATAATATATGCAAGATATATGCCATTCTTTATAATTCTGTAAAAACGTACGAAAAAAGACACCAATTGAACAGTTCTGTCTAATTGGTGTCTCACTCTGTTTATACACATGTGTTAATTTCGATAGATATGCATGTACGATTTTCCATCAGCCGGTCGCACATAAATCGCTAATGGTTGATTGATGGACTGAACATAAAAATTAACATGAACCCTTTTATCTATATATTGATCTATTGCTTGAGCAATCATCTGTGTGAACTGAATTACTTCTGTCCGAGAATCATACTCTGCGGTCGCATTGATGGTCAATTCTGTCAAATCCCCATTTAAGAAGCGTGCCGTACCTGTCATTCCCACAAATTCCTGGAAGAAGCTCTGTCCCTGCTTCATCAATTTCTCGTATTGCAAGGAGGCCTGTGGATACTTACTGTATGCCGCATCCCCTGGCAGCAGGAAATATTCTTCATTGATGGGCTGCCATTTCGCAACACTGCTGTCATTCGCATTCACGATACCAGACATGATAAAGTTACCCGGTACTAGGTTAGAGCTTGATTCTGGCACTTGATACATCGCTACAACAAGCGGTATCTCTGGATTCTCCGCTCTTACCTTCATGACGATTTTGGCAGCGATTTGTTGTCCCTTCAACCGTAGCTCGTCCACACTTAACCGTTTTTCCAAACCAGACGGATCTTGATAAATTGGGGATAAAGATAGGCCTAAGACTATACCCGCCAGCTTTTGGTCTTTTTTATCCAGATAATTATGCTCCAGTACGTTGACAAGCAATTTATTGGCTTTATCCGGATTTAAACCTTCCGGGTTCTTCTTTTCCCATTCAATCCAAGTGGTTACCTGCTTGCGGGAGATTCGCTGGCCTTCCTGAAACAAGTACGAACTCGGAGAAAAGCTTTCCTTTGCAATTTCCATCATGCCATACTCTAAGTGGCTAAAATCAATGCGATATTTAGGATTAGAGCTAAGCATGCCTCGTGTTTGGTTCTTTTGATAAGGCATGGCGGCGCTGCCGTAGTAATTTTCGTCCACCTGTAGAACAGAAGACACGGCAGGCGCTACCGGATCTGCGCTATCCTTCTTTCCCGGTAACAATGAACATGCTGACAACAGCACCGAACAAGCTATCAGGATGCAAAGATAACGTACAAGCTTTCTTTTCGTTTTCATATTGCAAACTCCTTACTTGTTACTCCCACTTTTTCCACTTTTCTTGGCTGTATCTATAAATTTGGGCTGATTCTCCAATTCCGATGATAGGTGTATCGGCTGTACCGTAGGAGATATTAATCAGTTTTTCTGGAAGGTCTGAGGATAGGAGAGTCCACTCCTTGCCAGCCTTAATTAAAATGCCTTTATCACTTGCTGCATATAAGGTGTCTGTAGATTTATTTGCTGCAATTGAGTAAATGTGCGAATCGCTTTCTCGCCATTCAACCTGCCAATCGCCACCATGTATATCTATTGATAACAGTTCGTTTTGAGTGAGTACGTACAATTTCTGCTCACTGGGTACATAATCCAAATCATATCCTTCTACTGAATCAATAGGGAATCGTAAATGCCAATTTGCACCGGCATCTGTTGATTCATATACGCCTTCACGGTTCACAAATGCATAGAGGAATGTCCCTTTATCGGTTAAAGCTCCGATTAGAGATTGAATATCATACCCTTGTGGCAATCCTCCCTCTATCCGTTTCCAGGATTTACCCCCATCCTTGGATACCTTGCAAACCTTTTCACCGGCTATATATACCTGTTTCGGCTTCTTCGGATCAAAGTAGATCGTCTTGACATCCGCCTGTTCCAACTCGTCTGCAACTGCTCCCCATAATCCATGATCGGCAGATGCATAGAGTCCCGCATGTGTTGCCAGCCAGACTTGTTCTCCCCCTTGATCCAGAGCCAATGAATTGATACTGTCCCCTTTTTGCAACACGTCCTGATACGTCAGTTCACCTGTGATCTGAGCCAATTTCACCGATTGTTTTACACCCGGTTCTTCCATCGTCTGGCCCGCATCTACGATTTCTGTTTCAACTGATTTATGTGTTGCAGTAGCACAACCACTGAGCAAAAGGAGCACACTAATGCTTGCTCCCATCTGTTTAAGCGTGAATCTATCCATCACCTTCACACCTTTGCTTAATATCTCCTCAGCCCACCTATGATAATAGCGCTAAAAATGCCTCTTCATCCAGTACAGTTATACCCAATTTTTCAGCTTTTTCTAATTTGGAGCCTGCTTTTTCGCCAGCAATTACGAGATCGGTTTTTTTACTAACGCTCCCTGTCACTTTGCCGCCAAGCATAGCAATCTTTTCCTCCGCCTCCTGCCGTGTTAATTGCGTCAGTGTACCGGTTAAGACTACTGTTTTACCTGAGAAGGGAAGGTCCTCACCTGCTTGGACGCGAACACCTTTATATTTCATGTTCACACCAGCATTCTTGAGCTTCTCAATCAATTCTTGTACTTGCGGCATGGAGAAATAGGTTAAGATGCTTTCAGCCATTTTGGGACCGATCTCGTCAATAGCGATCAGTTCTTCTGCTGTCGCCTGCATGATATGATCAATGTCACCGAATTGCTCAGCAAGTACCTTCGCTGCTTTGGCTCCCACCAACCGAATTCCTAATCCGAAAAGTAGGCGCTCCACAGAATTTTCCTTGCTAGCTTCAATTGCTTGTAGCATCTTATCGACAGATTTCTCACCCATTCTCTCTAATTGTAACAGTTGTTCCCGCTTATCGTGCAGATAATATAAATCAGCGACGCTTGTAATGAGACCTGCGGCAAATAGTGAAGCTACCACTTTCTCTCCAAGTCCATCTAAATTCATCGCTTGTCGGGATACAAAGTGAGACATTCCTTCACGAATAACGGCTGGACATTCTGGATTAATACAACGCAATGCCACTTCGTCCGGTAGACGAACCAATTCGCTCGCACACTCCGGGCAGTGAGTTGGCATCATAAATGGACGTTCTTCTCCCGTGCGTCGTTCCTTTAACACTTCTACAATCTCAGGTATAATGTCACCTGCCTTTTTTACAAGCACGTAATCACCTAAGAGTAGACCTTTTTTCATAATAATGTCTTCGTTGTGTAAAGATGCTCGTTTTACCTCAGTTCCAGCTAAAATGACAGGCTGAAGCAACGCTGTAGGTGTCACCACTCCGGTACGCCCAACTGACACCTCAATATCCTTTAACTGTGTCACGGCCTCTTCAGCCGGGAATTTATAAGCAATCGCCCAGCGTGGACTCTTCGCTGTAAAGCCAAGTTCCTGTTGCTGAGCAAAGCTATCTACTTTAATTACCATACCATCAATCTCATAAGAGAGCTCTGGGCGTTTGAGCGTCCAGCTTTGCACAAATTCTATTACTTCTTCTATGTCATCAAAGGTACGGCGTTCCTGATTCACCGAAAAGCCTAGCCGCTCTAGGAAAGTAAGGCCCTCACTGTGAGAATCAATCTGACGCCCTTCTACTTCACCGATCTGATAAATAAACGTGGAAAGAGAGCGAGAGGCTGCAATCTTAGGATCTAGCTGACGCAAGGAACCTGCCGCTGAGTTGCGCGGATTAGCAAATAATGCTTCTTCCCGCTCCGCCCGTTCTTTATTCAAGCGGTCAAAAGCAATTTTTGACATAAAGGCCTCTCCGCGAACCTCCATGGTAATTGGTTCTGGTAAACGCAACGGAATAGAGCGAATCGTTTTCAGGTTTTGGGTGATATCCTCCCCGGTAGTTCCATCTCCACGTGTTGCTCCCTTTACGAAAAGTCCGTTTTCATAACGAAGAGAGACAGCTAGCCCATCAATTTTTAATTCGGAGACATAGCGAACGGTTTGGTTCCCTAAGCCCTGACGCACACGACGATCAAAATCGCGTAAATCATCCTCATCAAAAGCATTCCCAAGGCTTAACATCGGTGTTTTATGCACAACCTTTTCAAAAAAAGGCAATGGCATACCTCCGACACGCTGGGTAGGAGAATCAGGAGTAACCATGTCCGGCCATTGGTCCTCCAGGTCTTGCAATTCACGCATCATTTGATCATATTCCTGGTCCGTAATCTGCGGATTATCCTCTGTATAATAATGACGGCTTTCCTCTTCAATCCGTTTCTTTAGTTTTGCAATTTGTTGTTCTGCAGCAACACGATCCACGTATCTCTTCATCCTTTCCGTTCGTTCAAAATCAACCTTTTTCAATAGGAGCAAACTTAGCAAGTAATTTCTTAATGCCTACTGGACTAGGGAAGGCAATATCCAGCTCGGTGTTGTCACCTGCACCTTTCACACTAACCACTGTTCCTGTTCCCCATTTACCATGCTTAGCCTTATCTCCTACCTTCCAATCTGTTTGCGAGGCTGCTCCGTGTGCCGGCAATTTTGTTGCCTGATTCAAGCTACGAAATGCGCTTGGCTGCATTGAGACAGTGGATTCTGTAGGTTTAGGGGAACGTCCAAATGTACCCCCTGTACGTCCGCCTGCTCCAAATCGACCGGGTTGACCTTTGCGGCCAGCACCAAATCCTGAGCCTGAGCCGAAGACGCCACTTGAACCAAAACCGCCTTCAGACCCACCTCCTGAACCGAGGTCACCAGTAAGTAATTCCTCTGGTATTTCCATGAAAAAGCGGGATTGCATATTCATATTTGTACGTCCATATAGCGTACGCATTCTTGCTCGTGTCATAAATAATTTTTGTTCGGCACGAGTAATTCCCACATAAGCCAGACGTCGTTCCTCTTCCATTTCACTGTCATCAAATAGAGCGCGACTATGAGGGAAAACGCCTTCCTCCATACCTACTAGGAAGACAACAGGAAACTCCAAGCCTTTAGCGCTGTGCAAGGTCATTAGCACGACTTGTCCATCATCTGGTACCGCTTCCTCTGTATCATCATCGCCAAGTGAATCAATGTCTGCCACCAATGCTAGGTCAGTTAGAAAAGCCAGCAAGGTTTTATCCTCGCTCTTTTTCTCAAATTCTTGCGTAACGGACAGAAACTCGTCGATGTTTTCTAAGCGAGCCGCTGCTTCTAGTGATTTATCCTCTTTTAACGATTCACGATAGCCCGATTGCTTCAAGATTTCCTCAACAAGCTCGGTTACACTTAAATAATCCACCATCTGCATCAGGTTCTTTATCATATCTGAGAAGGCTAAAATAGCATTGGTTGTTCGAGAGGCAAGCCCCATATACGCTACTTCCTGGACGGCTTGAAAGAGTGTCAAACCATGTGAGCTGGCATAGGCTTGCAGCTTTTCTACCGTGGTATCCCCTATATTACGCTTTGGTACATTAATAATACGGGTCAAGCTGATATCATCGTCAGGATTGGATACTAAGCGTAAATAAGCTAGTACATCTTTAATCTCCTTGCGATCGTAGAACTTCGTGCCTCCGACGATGGTATAAGGAATAGTCGATTTAACCAACACATCCTCCAGTACACGCGACTGGGCATTCGTACGATATAAAATGGCAAATTTGTCGTATCGTTTATAGGTTTTCAGTTGTTCTCGAATCATATCCACCACAAAGTAGGCTTCGTCATGCTCTGATTCAGCCTGATAGCAATAAATTTTGTCTCCTGCCTCTTTGTTGGTCCACAGATTTTTCTCTTTGCGGTTCTTATTATTTTTAATGACGTGGTTAGCTGCTTCTAAGATAGTTTTCGTCGAGCGATAGTTTTGCTCCAGCTTTATTAATTTCGCATGAGGATATTCCTTCTCAAAGTTAAGAATGATCGAAATATCAGCACCGCGCCATTTATAAATACTCTGGTCTGCATCACCCACACAGCAAATGTTTTTGTGCATGTCGGCAAGCATACTAATCAGCATATATTGGGCACGGTTTGTATCCTGATACTCATCTACATGGATATATTTGAACTTGCGCTGATAGAATTCCAACACTTCCGGCACTTCTTTAAATAAGCGAATCGTCGTCATGATTAGGTCATCAAAATCAAGCGATTGGTTCGTTTTCAGCTTCTTCATGTACAGCTCATATACTTGTGCTACAATGCGCTGGAACTGATCTCCCGCTACTTGCTCATAACGCTTTGGATCTAGCAATTCGTTCTTCGCTCCACTAATTGCGCCTAAAATAGACCGTGGTTCAAATTTTTTCACATCAATATTTAGTTCTTTCATACACTGCTTGACCACAGTCAACTGATCGCCCGCATCCAAAATGGTAAAATTACGGCTAATGTTAATCCGATCGACATCTCTTCGTAAAATGCGTACACACAGAGAATGGAAAGTAGAAATCCAAATATCATCCGCTCCAGCATCCCGACCAACCATTCTTTCCACACGCTCTTTCATCTCACGAGCCGCTTTATTCGTAAAGGTAATCGCCAGAATGCTCCAAGGAAACGCCTGCTTATATCCAACTAGATATGAAATTCGTTGGGTAAGAACGCGGGTTTTACCACTGCCTGCCCCTGCCAGAATCAGCACTGGTCCCTCTGTGGTCTCCACTGCTTTTTTCTGTTCAGGATTTAAACCCGCGAAAAAATTATCTTGAGCTAACATGCCGTAAGCCACCTTTCATTTTGCTTCTTTTCCTTCGTCCCAAAAGAAAGCATATGTTCCTATTTTGTCATATCTTTCCCCGTTATGCCACTCACTCTTTTAGGAAAAAAGACTCCTTTTTTATTCCATTTTTTATCTGAAAGAAAAGAAACTCCTCGGCATTGGCTCAAGGAGTTTCCTGTAAATCATGTGTGAGTAAAACTAAACTAGAAACGACGCTCTGTCTCTTTTACCGCAGCAACAGTAGATAGAGCCTGTTCCAGAGAATCATAGATGATATTGCCAACAACCACTGTATCAGCGATTGCTGCCATTTCACGAGCTTGGCTTGCATCCGTAATCCCGCCACCATACATGAGGTGCCCTTCATCCAAAGCTGTTTTACAGGCCTCAACCATCTGCGGGTCGCCATATGTACCGCTGTATTCGATATACACGATTGGCAAACGACATAATTTTGTAGCCGTTTGCACGTAAGCCTTCGCTTCTGCTTGTGACGAAATGGCACGAGCGCTGGTTACCTCAGCTACCGCCGAATCCGGATTAAACACCAGATACCCCTCCGCTACAATATCATCCCAATGTATATAGCTTCCCAGTGAGCTTAGAGCCTCTACATGCGGAGCAAAAATCACATCTGGATTGCTTGCATTTAAAACGATAGGGATAAAGTATCCATCAAAGCCTGGAACGATGGCCTGCAAATTGGAGACCTCCAGCATGCACGGTACAGCATAGCGTCTAATACGCGACATTAGGTCAAGCGTGTTGTCAAATGTGACACCAAGGGTTCCCCCTACAATAATCGCATCTGTACCTGACTCGCAGATTTGCTCCAATTGATCGTCATCAATAGGCTTTTCTGGGTCCAGTTTAAAAACATGTCGCCAGTTGCTAAATTCAATCACGTTGATACCTCCGCTTTATTTACCGATCCGATCCAATGCCAGCTGGTAACCATCATTACCGTAATTGAGGCATCGCTTAACACGAGAGATCGTCGCTGTACTCGCACCTGTTTCCGATTCAATGTGGTTATAGGTATATCCTTTACGCAGCATGCGCGCCACTTCCAAGCGTTGAGCAAGTGACTGCATCTCATTTACTGTACATAGATCATCAAAAAATTTATAGCATTCTTCCATGTCTTTTAAGGACAAGATTGATTCAAAAAGTTGTTCAATTCCCTTACCCTTCAATTTCTCTAATTGCATGAAAAATCACCCCGTGATCGTCTTGGGAACTTTTTCTCTCTGTAAAGTTTTTAAGTACTAAAGTTCTGCTTTCATGATAGAGCAAAAGACATCTCTGTGCAAGACGATGTTTATCAATTTTACCTGTTTCCTAAAGTTTGGTTATTGAAAGCTAAGATGCTGGTCTAGGCTTGGTGTATTCGGCACGATGTTTACCCATGTATTACCCGGGAGCAAAGGAATTTCCTGCGTTAGAGTAGCGTCCTCAAATGCCCGAATAACGCCATCCTTTCTTGCCCATTTGATTGGTTTTGCTTTTCCTTGCTGGAACAGATAACCTTCCCCAGGGCCATTTACATCGACCTCACGCCGGCCTTCATTATCTAGAACCTTATGCTTAGTGGAAATCACCAGTACATTCGTTATTTCAAGTTGTTTGTCTGATGTTAGATCCTTATGAACCTCACCTTGTGTAAAGCGTAAATATTTCCCCTTATCCGCATCATATTTGTAACTAAGCGAGTATTGTGGATGCGGTTTGACCTTAATTTCTGCCGCAGGCTGTCCTTGCTCTATTTTGGTGTCTTTAGGCAGGAAGGGGAAAAACGGTAGATCAGAGGTCAAACGCATATTTTTCGCCTGCATCGCTTTTTCGATATGGCTTAGATCGGTATATACATTATGAGGAGCGGAACGGAACTTTTCCCTCCAGAAATACGTACTGTTACTGATCTCATTAATATCGTCATCTGCGCCTTTAAGTATGGTGAGAGCATCCGGGCTTCCACCTACATGCACCAGAATAGAATCTAAGCCTCTGCCCAATTTAATAAAGTACGGACGAATACTTCTTACTGGTCCAATCGTTTTAGGAGTTTGACTGTGAAAAATGGCTAAAAAGCGTGTCACTTCACCTTCCGACAGCACTTCGTACACGATATCAGCTTTATCCAGTCCAGATTGCGGTCTAGCTTTTGGATGATTATTAACCATAACCATTACGGGACGATGATCAATTCGCTCATCCACCCCCACCCCTGTTAGCGGAGCTGTATAAGGAAATGTCTTTTCTTGTAAAGGTTCAGAAACTGGTGGCGTTACCGGATTTGGTTGCGGTGGTTGTTCTTTATTTGCAAACGGATTACATGATGCCAATAAAGCTGATGCTGTAACAACGACAACCGCATACTTCCAGAAATGTGTCATATATGCCTCACTCCTTTTTTGTCCCTACTATTTTTCGAGCAAGTTCCGCATAATTCCTGCCACAACTTTCCCACATTCCTTCTATTTGGTTCCCACATGTTTTTATGCAAGCTATGGTACTATGATAGGTAGAAAGGAAGGGTGACCATGACTCAGACCACACCTTATCTGGTTTATCTGGTTGATGATGAAACGAATTTGCTAGAGCTATTGCGCTCCTATCTTGTGCGGGCGGGTTTTGAAGTAAAAACCTTTCAAAGCGGTGAAGAGGTTCTAGCTGTCCTTGACGATACGAAACCACACTTATGGATTCTTGATATTATGTTGCCTGATATAGATGGATACGAGCTTCTTAGACTAATCCGAAATAAATGGGAAGACGTTCCGATCATGTTCATTTCTGCTCGGGATCAGGATATTGATAAAATTATCGGGCTAGAGCTAGGTAGCGATGACTATTTGGCAAAGCCCTTTTTGCCTCGTGAGCTAGTCATTCGCACACAACGTTTGTTGCATCGCACCTATGAAAAGACTGGACTATCTGTAACAACACCTGCCCAATCTCCGGTAGTGTATGAGGACTGGATAAATGTCTCTTCATATTTCATTTCAGAAAAAGGCAGATTGGTTAAGGAAAACGAGCAAATGATTGATTTAACGACAAAAGAGTTTGATTTGGTGCTTTACTTTATAAAAAATCAGGGCCAAGCTTTGCAGCGCGAGCAAATCCTTACGGCTGTTTGGGGCGATGACTACATCGGATCAGATCGTGCCGTGGATGATCTGGTAAAACGGATTCGTAAAAAGATGCCTGATTTTCCATTGGAGACGGTATATGGCTTTGGTTACCGGATGACGAAATGAGAGAAAAATTTTCGTTGCAGAACATGCCGTTAGCCAAACAGATTTTTTTACTGTTTTTATCTATGACAATCGTGCTTGGGGCAAGTGTAGCCATTCTATATCCTTATACCTTAAAGCAGATTCTACTGGATAATACGTATTCATTGCTTGAGGATGAATTTGAGAAGGTGTCAGATCAAATCTCCTTTACGCAACAGCACGAGCTTGTACCACTACCATCTTTCACTTCTCCACGAATGCTGATGTTATTGTTACAAAACTATAACTTTTCTTTTCAGATGATGGTGTTTAGTAAAGATGGTCAACTGATCGGGTTCCAGCATCTGCCCAAGGAGGGCGTTCCACTGAAGGTTGCAGCTGGACTTTTTAAAGAAGCTTCTGCTCACAAAGGCTCAACCCCTTATAAAGGAAGCACCGAGTGGGATAATGAAAATTTCTTGATGGTAAGCCAGAAAATGGACTATTTTGGATTCCCTTATTACCTCGTGATTTTTACAAAGGAAAAGGAAATCATTCAAATCAATAACATGCTTACCAAAAGATTCTTCATTATTTTTGCCTTTTTTATCTTTGTCAGCTTGTTATTAGCTGGTTGGTTTAGCGGGTATTTGAGTACCCCCTTACGCCGTTTAGAGGAATCCTGCCAAAAGATTGCGCGTCGTCAATTTGACATTCCTCTAATGGTTGATCGCAAGGATGAGATCGGTCAATTGGCTCGCTCCTTTGACATGATGAAAAAGCAATTGAAGGATCATGACGAATCTCAGCAACACTTTGTGCAAAATATTTCTCATGAATTAAAAACACCAATTATGGCGATTCAAGGCTATGCACAAGGCTTGATAGACGGCGTTTTTCAAGGTGCTGAGGCCCAAAAAGGCTTATCCATTATTATGGAGGAAAGCAACCGTTTGGAGAATGTGGTTGAACAACTATTGTATTTAACCAAAGTAGAATCAGTTGATAAAATGATGACCTTTACTTCATTAGACTTAACAGAAATGATAGGTCTATTACATCAACGCTATCATCTTCTGCACCCACATTTAGCATGGCAGATCGAGATACCGGAAACCCTGCCAATGAAGGGCGACGGTGAACAGCTTTACAGTGCTTTTACTAATATTGTGGAAAATCAGCTACGATACGCCAAAACCACAATCACCATCACAGCCAAAGTGGTAAAAGAACAAATCGAAATCGCTATTTCTAATGACGGTCCACCTATTGAGGAAAGCGTCATGCCCTATTTATTCCAACGTTTCCGGAAAGGGAAAACAGGTAAGCACGGCTTAGGTCTGGCTATTGTACGTGCTGTTCTAGAAGCGCATGGAGGATCGATTACGGCTAAAAATATTTCTGAGCAGCAGGGGGTTATGTTTATTGCGACCTTACCGCAAAAGCAATCTCATTTAGGATAACAAAACGGTAATTGGGAGGAAATTTCCCGATTACCGTTTTTTAATCTCTTCCAGTTTGAGTCTATTCTCACAAGTAACATGTATAACTTTTTATCAATTGCCACATGTTAAAACTAACAATCAGGATAAAACTACCTTTATGATTAAGAAAGGAGAGAAGAAATGCCACGTCTCTTCTCACGCTTCTTCACCTTGTTGTTGGTGATTAGCTCTTTGCTGGTAGCTTCTTGTCAATCCGGTTCACCGTCCCAAAATAAATCTGCTACCTCTGCTCGAAATACTTCTCCTCATTTTGCATCCGTTCACGAGACTCCTACTATACAAAATGTAATTTCTAGCACCCGCCCCAGAGAGGTGCTTGGCTTTTATACAGAAGCAGAGGAGCCTTATCCTGGATCTCTTCCAACCTTATCTGCTCAGCATGAACAGCTTAGTACAATCGTACCCTTTTGGCATAAGCTAGATGATAAAAATCCTGGATATTTACAAACAACCCTTCCAAAAGAAGAGCAGCAAAAGATCATAGATCGGGCACATGCCAATCAGGTTCAAGTCTATCTGTTAGTTCATAATCTGTTCTATGGTTCTATCCAAAAAGGAAAGGATGTTGCGCGAGATATCTTACGCAATCCTAAGAATCAGCGTTATTTTTTGCGTAATTTAGAACGTGAAGTGCTTTCCATGGGCTATGACGGCATTAATTTGGACATTGAGAATCTATATCTAGAAGACAAGTTTGCATTCACTCAGTTAGTAAAAAATGTAACGGAATTGATGCACCGTTATGGTAAGACCGTGACAGTCTGTGTTCCTGCAAATACAGGCGATGAGCGTTCCAATGTATGGTCTCCTTGGTTTGATTATAAGCTACTAGGTCGCTACGCTGATCGCTTGGTGATCATGGCCTATGACGAGCATAATCCGCGAACCAAACCAGGACCTGTTGCCTCCATTCAATGGGCTGAAGATACGGTGCGCTATGCACTCTCACAGGGGGTTCCTGCTCAAAAAATCTTACTTGGGGTTGCTGGGTATGGTTGGAATTGGAACAGCAACGGCGAAAAAGCGGAGTATCAATCCTATAAAAGTCTTATGGATCAAAGCAAAACCCACGGAGCCACTCTTAATTGGGATCAGGAACGCCTCTCTCCTCACATGCAATACATGGATGAGGCGGGGAATATGCACATCGTTTGGTTTGAAAACTCTTTTAGCACCCGCTCCAAGCTAGATTTAATTGAGAAATATGATCTGGCTGGGATAGCCCTTTGGCGCTTGGGACTAGAGGACCCAACCATTTGGGATAACCTTTCCAATCAAATTAACGTCTGGAAAACAGATATGATTCATTAATGAAAGGGCAAGCCCTATACACAACAAAAACCTTGAATTCTGGAGTAGATTTCAAGGTTTTTGTTGCTATTCTATGCCAAATACGCCTCTCTCACCTGAGGATCTGATAGCAGATTTTTTGCATCATCCTTCAAAATGATCTCACCCGTCTGGATGACATAGCCTCGGTGTGCAATGGCAAGTGCCTGATTTGCATTCTGCTCGACCAACAGGATGGTCATACCCTCTTGATTTAATTCCGTGATGATCTCGAAGATTTGCTCAACTAAAATGGGAGCTAATCCCATAGATGGCTCATCTAACATCAGAATTTTTGGCTTCATCATTAATCCACGAGCGATAGCCAGCATTTGCTGTTCACCACCTGACATCGTGCCACCTTTTTGAGATACTCGTTCTTTTAAGCGTGGAAAATAATGAAAGGCTCGTTCGATACCCTCTTCCATCACTTTTTTATCCTTGATAGAAAAGGCCCCCATCTCCAAATTTTCCTTCACTGTTAATTTTGGAAATATCCGCCTTCCCTCCGGAACATGAGCAATTCCTAATGCTGAAATTTCATGCGGTTTTTTACCAGTAATAGCTTGCCCGTTAAATAACACTTGGCCTTCTTTGGTTCGTACTTGACCACATATGGCTTTTAAGGTAGTTGACTTTCCAGCTCCATTAGAACCTATAAGAGTTACAACTTCTCCCTGCTCTACCGTAATACTTAGACCTTTTAACGCATGGATGCCACCGTAATAGGTATGAACCTCCTTCAATTCCAATAATGCCATCGCTCTTCCCTCCTACGAAGCTTCTGTTGCGCTCTTGCCCAGGTACGCCTCAATTACTTTTGGATTGGTTCTTATGTCGTCTGGAGTACCCTCCGCAATCTTCCTGCCGTAATCCAGAACATGAATATACTCGGACAGCCCCATAACCAGCTTCATATCATGCTCGATTAAAATAATGGTTAATTCCAATTCGCGTTTGAGCTGACGTATGAAGTCTGTCATTTCCACCGTCTCTCTTGGATTCATTCCTGCCGCTGGCTCATCTAACAAAATGATTTGAGGGTTCGTAGCTAAGGCCCTAGCGATCTCTAGCCGGCGCTGCAATCCATACGGCAGGCTTCCCGCGGTTTCATTAGCAATCTGTTCAATCCCTACATATTCAAGAATTTGATAAGCTTCAATTCGTGCTCGTTCCTCTTCTTCCCGTACTCGTTTTGAATGAAACAAAATTCCCAGAAGACCAGCTTGCAGGCGTCCATGCTGCCCAATCATTACGTTCTCTAACGCCGTCATTTGTTTGAACAGTCTGACATTTTGGAATGTCCGTGTAATGCCTCGGTTTGCTATTTGATCAGGTTGAAGTCCTTTAATACTCTTTCCATTTAGGACAACATCCCCCTCGTCTGGCTCGTAAAAGCCTGTCACCATATTAAAAAAAGTGGTTTTACCTGCCCCATTTGGACCGATGACTGCCGTGATGCTTCCTTTTTCAATATCAATCGACACGTCTTCATTAGCTACCAGACCACCGAATTTCTTAGTTAAATGTCTCGCTTCTAACAATGCCATGCTACTCCCTCCTCTAACCTACTTTGTTTCGTCCAGTCAGCTTAGCAAGAATGCCCTGCCGTTGTTCAACCTGAGCGTGATTTTTAATGGACTCCATATTTTCTTTCCTTCTTTTTGCTGGAATTAAGCCGTTTGGACGATAGAGAGCCGCTACTACCAGCAGAATTCCAAACACCATCCGCTGTAGCTTAGACGGGTCTAGCTGACTGGGTAGATACAGGATTCCTGCCTGAGATAGCTCATGTAAATAATTAGATAGCTCTTTTAAAATTTGAACCTGTAGCAGTGTCACAAACGTTGCACCTAAAATAACGCCAGGAATGCTGCCACTCCCACCTAAAATAACCATTACCAAGATGCTAAATGACTCCATCAATGTAAAGGAGGTAGGATCAATAAAGGTTTGCTTTGCCGCAAAGATAACTCCCACTACCCCTGCAAAGGATGCTCCTGTAGCAAATGCCGCTAATTTCGTTTTTAACAGAGAAATGCCCATAGACTGCGCTGCCAGCTCATCTTCACGAATCGCAATCCATGCCCGCCCTAGTTTGGAATGCTCCAAGCGAATGTTGGCAAATACAATCAATAAAATCACCACGAGCACAATAAAATAGAAATGAAAAGCATCAGAAAAGGGTTCACCCCATATCTGCGGGGCATTAATAGAAGTTATCCCCTGAGGTCCATTTGTTATATTGATTGGCTTATCCAAATTATTAAAGATTATTCTGATAATTTCGCCGAATCCTAAGGTAACAATGGCTAGATAATCTCCTTTTACACGGAGAACGGGGAGTCCTAGCAGAATTCCAAAAATGGCCGCAACCAGCAAACCAACCACTAAAAATGCCCAAAACCACTCTCCACTTAACGGGAACAAATCTCCCGGAATAAAATGATTAGCCTGTGCGGTAGCAAATATGCCATATGCATATGCTCCAGCGGCAAAAAAAGCAATATAGCCTAAATCCAATAATCCTGCAAATCCAACCACAATATTTAAGCCAAGCGCCATCGCTACATAAATACCGATATTGGTCGCCACTTCCATATAATAGCTGTTATCATAAGCAAGTAATGGAATAAGACCAAACAGCACGAATACCCCTAAAAACACTTGTGTCCATTTATTCGTATTCGTGTAGTAAATGAACAATACGGAAAAAATGAGCCCCACAAAGCTTGTTACCGATTGCTGTAATAAATAAAGGGCTACAGAGCATACTACAATCCACACCAGCGTAAGAGGAAGCGGGATTGGTTTTTCCTTTGCTAGCACATTTTTAAGAGTTCCCATTTCTTTCACCTACACTTTCTCTTTTACGGCTTCTCCAAGCAGACCCTCTGGTTTGAACAGAAGCACTAGAATGAGAATGGCAAAACCGAAGACATCCTTATACTCTCCACCGAAGGCTCCCCCTGTTAACGGCCCCATATATGCACCAGCCAACGACTCAACCAAACCAAGAAGCACTCCGCCCAGCATCGCCCCTCTGAGGTTGCCAATCCCGCCTAATATAGCAGCAGTAAAAGCTTTCATGCCCAAAATGAAACCAATGAAAGGATCAATCGTTCCATAGTTTTGTGCAAACAACACACCTGTTGCTCCACCTAAGCTTGAGCCAATAAGGAAGGTTAGCATAATGACTTTGTCCACATTTATGGTCATAAGTGATGCTGTGGATTGATCCTGTGAAACGGCACGCATCGCGATACCCCATTTTGTCTTATTAATAAAAAAGGTTAATGTACTCATCATTACGATTGCTACGATAACAACAATTACAGCTTTGGAGGGAACTTGAGCAATTCCGATATCGATTTTTCCAGGGAATAAAATCGGTCCTGTTAAATAAAAGGTATCCCGATGAAGCGCTTCTGCAAAACGAACGACATCCTGCAAGAAGAAGGACACACCAATAGCAGATATCAACGGAACCAGCCGCGGGGCATTACGTAGAGGTCGATAAGCAACCCGTTCAATCCCCACACCCAATAAACCGGTTACGATCATACTGATAACGAGAGCAAGAACAAGAGCTAAAAATGGATTCATTCCTTGCAATACACCGTTAGCATCCATAATCAGCAGCACTTCTGTTCCGACAAAGGCTCCCACCATAAAAATTTCTCCGTGGGAAAAGTTAATAAATTCCAATATTCCATAAACCATTGTGTAACCTAGGGCTACAACTGCATACATGAAGCCGAGGGTAAGTCCATCGACCAAAACTTGAGGTAGGATCTGCCACATGTACATTCCTCATTTCTTTATATTTTTATTTTTACTGTAAATGCAGATCATTTTCCCTAAAAATAAATAGGGCTTTTCCTCAATCATTCACAAAAGAAGGGCGCTTCTATGTGTCGTCCCCTTACTACAACAGTAGAAAGCGTCCTTTGTAATTCCTACTCAATTTTGCCTACATATGTGGCTTTGCCGTTTTCAAATTTATAAACAAATATCTGAGCGAATTCATTGTCTCCTTTTTCTGTAAAGGTGACTTTGGTAAATTGACCTTGAAAGTCTTTCGTTTTATGAACGGCGTCTAATACTTGCTCTCTGCTAGGCTTCTTATTTCCATTTGCCTTAATAGCGTTTTGTAGGCCGTGCAGTAATACCTTCATCGCATCATATCCGTAAACGGAATAGGCTTCTAGCTTTTTATTAGTTGCCTTCTCATAAGCTTCAGCCCACTTTTTTCCTTCAGCAGTTTGGGTAACGTCCCCCGCTGCCGATGTATAGATCACTCCTTCAGCGGCACTGCCAGCAATCGTCACTAATTCTGAGGAATCAATTCCATCCCCGCCCATAAATATGCCCTGGTACCCTTTATCACGGGCCTGCTTAAATAACAGACCTCCTTCCGTGTAAATCCCTCCAAAGAAAACCAGGTCTGGTTTTCTTGTAACTACTTGATTAACCACAGCACTATAATCCTTTTCCCCTACAGTAATGCCTTCGAAACCCAGTATTTCCATTCCATCATTTTCAAATTGAGCTTTTACTTGGTCAGTTAATCCTGTTCCATACGCCGTTTTATCAGTAATAATGAATACGGTTTTTACGCCAAGCGTATTTTTGGCGTATCTAGCTGCTGCGGGGCCTTGTGCATCATTACGTGCGCAAATGCGATGGACTGTCTTCTTCCCTTCTTCAGTAAGATTGGTGCCTGTGTTAGCGGGAGAGACCATGACCAGTTTGCCAGCTTCATACTTAGAAGAGGACGGAACAGCAACACCAGTATTGTAATGGCCGATCACTCCCAATACGTCCTTGTTTGCAACCAGCAGCTGGGCATTGGTAACACCCTGTTTGGGATCAGCCTGATCATCCTGAGGAAAGAGCTGTAGATCGAATCCCATTTTCGCAAATTCTTCCTTCTCCTCCTGCAACGCGTACCCTGCTCCCTGTTTAATCGCGTCCCCAATGTTTGCGTATGCACCAGATAGCGGGCTTTGTGTAGCTATTTTTATTACTTCTTTTCCGGTGCCTTGGCCTGCCCCTGCACAGCCTGATAAAGCTAATCCAGTAATCAATATGGCGGTCAAGAGTCCCATGCTAGCTTTCTTGTTCATGGAATCAAATCCCCCTTATTTTTCTTCTTTCAACTAAATCAGTGTATTCTCAGATCGTCAGGATTTTGACAACTATAGGGTAGGAAGATTCGTTTTGCGTTAATGATTATTTTTTATTGTAAAATAACTCAGAAAATTTACAAGAAAAAAATAATTTTTATCAGAGCGATTTTACCGCGTCATTGGTACTATTTTACACATCTCAATAAGGAATAGAAGCTTTATTGATAACCTATCAGCCAAACCTTTAGATCGAACTAGCTGGATAAATCATAGTACCTGTCTTCACTTCATAGATTCCAGACTTCGTAAAACGAACAAAGGGTAAATGGGTAGCTGTAAAAAATAATAAGGAATAAATTGGATCATCAAAACGATAGCCACGTGCTCTCATTAAAGTGGTAAAAAGCTCGCTTTTTTCCATGACAAGCTCCATCGGTTCACCTGTCATTTTCCCACCTATAGGCAGGGGCATATGAAATAACACTTCTCCCTTTTCAATGATCGCCACTCCTCCTTTTGATGCTACGATCTCCTGAAGGGCCGCTTTCATGGCTTGTGGATTACGACCTAATACGAGAAATTCTGTGGATGCATGGAAGGAGGTCGCTAATGCTTCTAGTTCAACAGCAAAGCCTCGTAAAATGGCCTTTGTGAGTTGTTTCGTCTTGGGATCAATTAAGACTGCAAGCATCGCGTCCGGTATTTGTATAAGCTCCTCCCAATTATGAATAACAGTTGTTGTATCTAATTTGCTAATAACTGCATTTATCATACAGATGACAGGGAGAGCATCTAAGTGAAGGGCTGGTTCTTGCTCTTGTTCTGGAAACTGAAACCAATGATCAGACACCTTTTCTTCCATGGTGGAGCCAATAGAAATAAACTCACTTAGTTGCCTTTTTGGTATCTTTGCTTTCGCTTGTCCCTCCCCAGCGATGAGAAGACCATTTGCGATAACCGTTTCTGGCGTTGGATTACTTCTCTCTGTAAGCAACAATATATCAGCCAGGCGTCCAGGAGCAATCCCACCTATTTCCGTATCCATTTTGTAATAAGTAGCAGGATTTAATGTTGCCATCACGTAGGCTTCTTCCATAGGCATACCGGCCTCAATTGCCACTCGGATCGTGTAGTCCATCACTCCGTTTCGAAGCATCGGCGCTGTAGCTCCATCTGAGGTAAGCATCATGCGGGGTGACCAAGGTAAGCCTAATTGCTTCCATTCTTTAATCAATTTGGGCAGATCAGGCCGAATGGAGGAATGACGGAGTGTAGCATACATCCCTACTTGCAAGCGATGTAGTAGCTCGTCGGCCGTCATACTTTCATGACAAGCTCCTACACCATGAGCGGCCGCTAAAGTCAATGTATGATAAGAAGCCCCCGGATGGTGGCCCTCTATTCGTTTACCCAAATCCAGAGCATAGCGCATCCCTTCTAACAGCTCTTCTCGCTCATCCAATATTCCTCTCCAATCCGTTAATTCTCCAGCCTGAATCACTAGAGGATGGTCTAATAGCTCCTTTATTCTTTCTCGCTGGAATACTCCTTCTGGATCAGGCAGCGTTTGTGAATCCAGCCTAGCCCAAAAAAATTGCTTCACGGAATGCTTATTTATCTCATCTAAAAGCGAAGACAGCTTATCATAGGGCAACAATTGAAAAAAGAACAAGCTATCACTTACCATCGTCGTAGTCCCTGTCTGCAATGCATAATCAGCTAAGGTGAACGGATTGTACCATTGAAAAGGATGGGCATGCGGTTCGATGTATCCCGGGACGATATACTTGTCTTTTGCATTTATACAAATTGTATCCTGATTTACTAATGGTGCTTTTTCTCCCACATAAGCAATTCGCTCCCCGGACAAGACGATGTCTGCTTGGCGCCAAGACTTCGTATATACATCTAATATGGTACCTCCCGTAATCCACACACTAGCAGCTTCAAGTCCTTTTGCTGTACGAATCATTTGTTTATAAGCCATTTCTGTTAGTTTTCTTGCCCTCACTCATTCCCTCTCCTCTTGTGTTAGCATCGTTATTTACTACTTATATGACTCACTCATGGATCCCTGCTTTTCTGCCATTTTTTCCTTGGGTGGACGATCGCTTCTCAACACAAACTAACACAAGGAAGGAGGCTGGATGAGCATGAAAAAGAATGTTGGTAGGCTGGACGCCTATATTCGTATAACCTTGGGGCTAATCGGGCTAGGGTGCGCCATTAGCAAAATGTCAAATCATCGCTATCGTAGAAAACCTTATGGTCTTTTGCTTTGGTCTGCTACGAAGGTAGCCGAGGGCATCACGCGCTTTTGTCCAATCCTCTTGATGTTTGGTATCAGTACCAGAAAAGAGGATTTAATACGTCAAGCGATGGATAAAATTATTCCGACTGGTCTTTCGCTTTACAACAAGACTAGAGAAGCTACGTCGTCGATGAAAAACCGAGTATCAAAGCGCACCTCCACTGATCATACCCAAACAAATTCTCAGAATGAGCAGGCAACAAACCATAATGCTGAAAACACGCAAGCTGAAGAGCTTGCTCTCAGGGCATTCGAAAGCTTTGTTGAAAGCGAAAAACAAGGGGAGCAAGCACCTTTTCAACCATCTACTCAGGAAAAAGACTAACATCTTGATCAACCCCGGAATAAAAACGCGTCTAATCATGATGCTAAGTAAAATCAAACAAAGGGATCAGGCCACAGAGGCCCAATCCCTTTTGTTTGTTCAATCCACACTACTTGTTCTTTCTGACTGTCTACACCTTTTTAAAAGCTTTATCAGCAATGTCTCTACGATAATGTGCACCTGTAAAGGATATGTTGGCTACAGCCTGATATGCCTTTTCTTTGGCTAGCTGCAAGGAGTCGCCTAAAGCAGTTACTGCAAGCACCCGTCCACCATTTGTTACAAAATGACCAGCTTCTTGCTTCGTACCAGCATGGAATACCATTTCCTGTTTGTCTTCTTGAGGCGAATCAGTTACAGATACATCCAGACCACTTATAACAGCTCCCTTAGGATAATCTCCCGGATATCCTGGTGAAGCCATAACAACCGTAACCGCACTCTGCTTACTCCATTTGATATCTAAATCAGCCAAGGTTCCATTTATTGTGGCCATCACAATATCCACTAAATCCGTTTCCAATAATGGCAGAGTGACCTGTGTTTCTGGATCACCAAATCTGGCATTAAATTCTACAACCTTAGGACCATCCTCGGTAAGCATTAATCCCGTGTACAAAACACCTCGAAACGGGATACCTTCCTTTACCATAGCAGACGCCATCGGTTGAACAATCTTATCTATTATATGCTGTATATCGCTATTCTTTACTTGAGGTACAGGAGCATACGCCCCCATTCCGCCGGTATTCGGCCCTTTATCCCCGTCAAATACCGTCTTATGATCCTGAGAAGGAATCATTGGCTTAACAGTCTCTCCATCAATAAAGGAGAGCAACGTCAATTCTTCCCCGCGCATAAACTCTTCAATAACAACGCGACTTCCAGCTTGACCAAACTTACTATCCTGCATGATCTGACGGATTGCTTCTTCTGCTTCCTCTAGGCTAAAAGCTAGAATGACACCTTTTCCTTGTGCCAGACCGTCCGCTTTAATAACGATAGGCGCCCCTTTTTCTCTTACATAAGCGATAGCAGATTCATAATCGAGGAAAGATTCATATTCCGCAGTTGGAATATTATATTTTTTCATCAGACATTTAGCAAAGGATTTACTGCCTTCCAGCTTTGCGGCTTTTGCACTTGGACCATATATAGGTAGATTACGTAGAGTAAAGAAATCTACAATTCCTCCTAAAAGCGGATCTTCAGGACCTACAATGGTAATATCAATTTCCTCATCTTTGGCAAACTGTGCCAGTGCCGCATAATCTGTCACTTGGATCGGAACGTTTTGCACCAGAGCAGCGGTTCCACCATTACCCGGAGCGCAGAAAATTTTCTCCACTTTAGGGCTTTGTGCCAGTTTCCACACGAGGGTGTGTTCCCTTCCCCCGCTGCCTACTACCAAAACTTTCATTCTATTTGTCCTCCCCTTAATGTTTAAAATGACGGACACCTGTGAAAATCATAGCAATGCCATGACGATTGCACGCATCGATCGATTCTTGGTCTCGAATAGAGCCACCAGGCTGAATAATAGCTGTAATTCCTGCTTGAGCGGCTGCTTCTACTGTATCAGACATTGGGAAAAATGCATCTGAGGCAAGAACTGCTCCCTTCGCTTCTTCTCCAGCTTGTGTGATCGCAATTTGGGCTGAACCTACTCTGTTCATCTGCCCCGCACCAACTCCGATCGTTTTATCTGATGTAGCTAGAACGATCGCATTAGACTTAACGTGTTTGACCACCTTCCAAGCAAACTCTAGTTGAGTTAGCTCTTCTTCACTTGGTGAACGTTCAGTTACGACCATTATAGCAGTAGGGTCAAGGGATTTGCGATCCCATTCCTGGACAAGCGCTCCACCATGCACAGAAGTAATTTGATAAGCTGAACCCAATGCACCTTTATGCTCAGTAGAGGCTATCTCGTCCATCTGAAGTAAACGCACATTTTTCTTTTCCTGCAAAACAGCCAATGCCTCTGGTTCAAACGCTGGGGCAATAATGATTTCTAAGAATACCTCTTTTAGTAGTAAAGCTGTTTCACGATCAATCGGACGATTCGCCGCTACAATCCCACCAAAAATAGAGACGGGATCAGCATCATACGCTTTTTGATAAGCCTGATGAATGGTCACTCCCACACCTACCCCGCATGGATTGGTATGTTTTACGGCAACCACTGCTGGCTCGTTGAATTCAGCCAATATAGCCAATGCAGCATTAGCATCGTTAATATTATTATAGGAAAGTTCTTTACCGTGAAGTTGTTTGCATGCAGCGATATTGCCGCTAGTGGACAAAGCATCTCGATAAAAGGCTGCCTTCTGATGAGGGTTTTCTCCATAGCGAAGCTCCTGAGCCTTTTCATAGGTAACCGTGAAGCTCTCTGGCAATTCCTCGCCTGTTTGTTCGCTTAAATAGCGTGAAATGAGAGAATCATAGGCAGCCGTATGACGAAATACTTTAGCTGCTAGGCGTTTGCGCGTTTCTAAACTGGTGTTTTGTTGTTCGCGGATTTCATTCAACACAAGCTCATAGTCATTAGCATCCACAACTACAGTCACGTATGCATGGTTCTTTGCAGCCGAGCGCAGCATCGTTGGGCCGCCAATATCAATATTTTCAATCGCGTCCTCATAGCTGACATCTGTACGAGAAATTGTTTCCTTAAACGGATAAAGGTTCACCGCTACGATATCAATATATTCAAAACCTTGGGCCGCCATTTGCTCCGCGTGCTCTTCATTATCGCGAACCGCGAGCAAACCACTGTGAATAGCTGGGTGCAGAGTTTTTACCCGACCATCCATCATTTCTGGAAATTGGGTTACCTCCGATATTCCTGTTACCTTAACTCCTGCATCAGCTAAAAGAGTCGCTGTACCTCCAGTTGAAATGACCTCAAAACCTAGCTCGACAAGCTGGCTTGCAAATTCCACCACGCCTGTTTTGTTAGATACGCTAATCAGTGCTCTCTTTTTCCCCACGGAAAGAACCTCCTGACATGTAATTACTCGTTTAACACGAACATTTCAAGCTAATCATATTATAAATGTACGCTTTTTTCAACTTTTTTACTGCTCAAATAGCCTATTACCTTTTATTTACTTTATAATTACCTTCTATCATAATGTTCTTTTTTTTCTGGCAAAAATAGGAGATAATAAGAAAGATTGAAGAAGTCAGAAAGGATTGTTGACATGCTCCAAAAGAAAACAGCCCTTCTTGCGGGCGCAAGCGGACTGGTAGGAGGACATTTACTCACTTTTTTATTAGAAGCTCCCGAATACGAGCGTATTTATGCGGTTGGGCGAAAGGCGCTATCCATTGATCATCCGAAACTCGAACAAGCTGTTCTTTCTTTTGAAAATCTGGATCAATACGCCTCTCTTTTCTCATGTACGGATATCTATTGCTGTCTTGGCACCACACGAAAGAAGGCCAAAAGTAAGAAACAATTTGAGCAAGTTGACTATGAATATCCACTGGCTATGGCACTCCTAGCTAAACAACAAGGTGCTGAAAAATTTCTATTGGTTTCTGCTCTAGGTGCTAATGTACACTCGCTTTTCTTTTACAATCAAATAAAAGGGAAGCTGGAACGAGATATTGCAAATCTACAATTGCCTACTGCCTTGTTCTTTCGTCCTTCCTTATTACTAGGTAAACGTGATGAGTATCGAATTTCCGAACATTTGGCAGGTAAGCTTGTTCCTTTGCTCTCTCCTTTGTTGATTGGCCCCTTAGCAACATATCGTGCTATCCCTGCCGAAGAAGTAGCCTATAGCATGTACCAAGCCGCCCAACAAAGCATTTTCGGAAATCATGTGTACGACTCATCACTTATACATGATATGGCTCAATCACGTTTTTCTACATCCTAATCTACAGTGCAGATACCTGCCTAGTCCCTTGTCACGCATGCCAACATAAACTGATTACTAAGTCGTCAGAGAGGAGGAGGAATCATGCCAGCGACATCCGATTTAGTGAATCTTGGTGTTTCGTCAGATAATTTAGCATTTTGGGCTGCTATACTTAGCATCATCAGCTCTGTTCTAACCTTCCTCGCCCTTGTAATTGATAAGCAAAAAAAGAAATCCAAAAAATGCTAACAGATTTTTCTTTGCCATCAAAAGGCCATGGTTATCATCTTTACCTTCCATTCGAATAAATGAATGGTTGCATAAATACTCAGCCATCCGAGTAACAGATAAAGGATTTGTTGGTTTCTTGGAGATGAGTTTTTTACATTCATGATTAACAAAGATCCAACTACAACACCGATGGTAAACCATGCTACTTGTATAGAAGGTACCATTCCCTCAGCGTTATTCCACATCAGCACCCATATCAATGTGGCAACAAAATAGGAAGCAATAAATCGCCAAAACGAGTTCACTGTTCTCACCTCACGACCACTTGACATTCTTATTTACAAATAAAATACTGAAACTGTATAAACACCTTACTTTTTACAAAAAAGGAACCGATATAACTAGTGGATATATTATTTTTATATAGCAACTAGTATCGTTCTATATGATGGGGGTCACTTACTTTATAATATATATATTACAATCAAAAGAGATTGCAACGGACAATCAGATCAAAAACTGCTGTCTCATTATTCCGGGGGGTATTTCATGTGCGCAAAACCTTTTTCCGCATTTTTTGGTTCTAACCACAGCAAGAAAGCGTTCTCACTAGATGAGCAAGCGCATGCCAAGAATGTATCTCTAAACGTGTCAAAACATTCCGATGTCGTGAAACAATTGGAAATGATTCAACTTTCCGAATCCGATCTTCGAATTGCCAGGTGTCTTCAGCCACTCGTTGAACAGCATATCGATGAGATGGTAGAGCAATTTTACAAGAATCTAAAGCACGAGCCTTCTTTGATGGTTATCATTGAACGCCACAGCTCTATTGACCGTTTAAAATCAACACTGCGTACTCATATTTTACAATTGTTTAACGGCATTATAGATGAGAACTTCCTACAACAGCGTAAGCGCATTGCAATCGCTCATGTTAAAATTGGTTTGCTACCAAAATGGTATTTATGTGCCTTTCAGGATTTATCCATCTCGTTATTTAATATGCTAGACATACATATAGACAGTAAATCTGATTACCATAAATCAGTAAAAGCCATTACCAAGTTATTAAATATCGAACAACAAATCGTGCTGGAGGCGTACCAGGATGAGATCAACCGTTTACGTAGCTTAGAAGAAGATAAGAAAGTGATTGTCCGAGAAAAAGTCAATCAATCTGCTCAGGAATTAGCTGCAATCTCTGAGGAAACTAGCGCTTCTGTTGAGGAGCTGAGTGCCCAGGCTGGGGAATTTGTGATTCATGCGAAGCAAGGAACAGCTTCTTCTATTGAAGCACAAAATTTGTCCATAGATGGTACCACCAAGCTTGACGAGCAAGTTAGCCAATTTGATCTGCTTCAGTCTAGTATGAGAGAAATCTCCGTTGAAATGAAAGCTCTAGAAAATACTTCAGAGCAAATTCGAGGCATCGTTAGTGTAGTAACGGGTATCGCCGAGCAAACCAATCTCCTCGCCTTAAATGCGGCCATCGAGGCAGCGCGTGCTGGTGAACAAGGGAGAGGCTTTGCTGTTGTTGCAGATGAGGTGCGCAAGCTCGCGGAACAAACGAAAAAGTCGGTTTCTGGTGTAACTCAATTGATTGAGCAAACACATAATCAAACCTCCAGAGTGTCTTCGCTTCTCGACCGTGTAGAAGAATTGATTGTATCCTCTACGTCTTCGATGAGCGAAATCACCTGCTTTTTTGCCAATATCCAAAAAGCTGTCAGTATTAGTAAGGAACGCAGCAACCTGATTGAACAAGAGCTTGTCACTTTTTCACGCGTCATTGAAGAAATGAATCAAGCTGTTTCTCATGTTGCGCATTCAGCAGAGAACTTATCTGAGGTAATGGATACGTTATAGGAAATGTTGCTGGGAATAACCGTACCTCCCATATGGGCTGTACGGTTTTCTTTAATTTTATACACGCTTCTTTTTCCCTTTTTTATTGCTTAGTTTTTTAAGACTATGATAGAGACTTTTAGACCTTTTGTTTGATTTTTTATGCAAAGATACCTTTGCATATTCTTCTTTTGTTCTTTTACTTGATTTGTTCTTTGCTTTTTTCTCTTTTTTATCCAGACTACATTCGATAGGTAATTCCAACTCTTCAACAGGATGATTTAGCACTTCATTTTTAATACCGGTGTAATCCTTGTTTTTGACTTTACTTAATACCTTATCACGTGCCTCTTGGGACACGTTCAATCCCATGTCAGATATCTCATTTAGCACTGAAGTTATATTTTTACTATTTACTTCAGGTAGTTTTTGCGCCAATCGATATATGTCATGAATGCTCCACTCTCTTCCTGTTCGCTCACTAAGCTTGCTAAGCAAATTGGATACGATATCTGCCATTCCAGTTGTTCGCCTCCTTGTGTGCGTGCCCACTTGCTTTATCGTATGAATAGGGCAAGTAGTTGGTGAGTGAGAAAGTCGTGGAATGATACTTTTGGGTGTTTGGGGTCGTTTCTCGCCTTGCTGAGATGAAACGCGAAAAAGCGTTTTCCTTCATCCAGAAGGAGAACGCTTTACTTATGTTGCTTGCCTCGCTGTTTAATTAGTTTAGATTCCCCTTACCTTCTATTCCTAACTGGGCTTCTTCGCTAAGACCCTGTAACACACGAATTAACAGCCTATGCTCTACCTCATGTATCTTTTGCTGCAAGCTTTCTTCGGTATCTTCCTTATGAACAAAAATAACTTCCTGATCAATGATGGGACCTGTATCCATTCCCTCGTCAACAAAATGAACAGTCGCACCCATCACTTTTACTCCATATTCCCATGCTTTTTTAATAGCATCTTTTCCCGGGAATGCCGGTAATAAAGATGGATGTAGATTGATCATTCGCCCCTGGTAGCTGGTAAGCAATACATTCCCTATCAATCGCATATAGCCAGCTAGTACAATAAAATCAATTTCTTCTTGCTTTAATTGAACCAAAATCTCTTGTTCAAATGCTTCCTTAGACACATAATCTTTGGCTGAAAACAAAAATACAGGGATGCCAAGACGCTCTGCTCTCTTAATCGCATAAGCTTGAGCTTGATCACAGACTAACAGAGCTACCTCTACAAAGGGAAGGCGTCCATCTCGAGTTGCTTGCACAATCGCTTCAAAATTAGATCCGCTTCCAGAAGCAAACACCGCTATCCTCATTGATGCTCCCCTTCCACATAGACAACACCGCTATCTCCTTGCTGTACCTTTCCAATCAGATACGCTTCTTCTCCAGCCTCCTGAAGCATGTTTACTACATGTTCAGCATCATTCTTGGCCACTGCAAGCACCATTCCAATTCCCATATTAAAAGTCAGGAACATATCCTGCTGGTTGATATTGCCTGTTTTTTCGATCAATTCGAAAATTGGCAATATCGGCCAACTTCCTAATGTAATGGAGGCTTGCAGTCCGTTTGGCAGCATTCGGGGAATGTTCTCTGTAAATCCACCGCCTGTAATATGAGCCATTCCTTTCACTTCAACCTGTTTTAGTAAGGAGAGGATTGGTTTAACATAAATCTTTGTAGGAGTAAGTAAGACCTCACCTAAGCTTTTTTCAAAGCCTTCTACTTTGTCGTGCAACGAAAACCCGGCATCCTGAAGCAATACCTTTCGTACTAAGGAAAAGCCATTACTATGAACACCACTCGAAGCAATGCCAATTAAAATATCCCCTGCTTGAATTTTACTTCCATCAATTATTTTGGATTCCTCAACCACTCCAACCGTAAAACCCGCGATATCATATTCACCGTCTGCATACATCCCCGGCATCTCGGCCGTTTCTCCGCCTATGAGAGCACAGCCTGCTTGCTCACATCCGTCTGCGATTCCCTTTACAATGGACTCCAGCTTCGTAGGGATTACCCTATCACATGCAACATAATCTAAGAAATATAAAGGCTCAGCGCCTTGCACCACAACATCATTGACACACATCGCTACCGCATCAATTCCAATTGTATCATGATGATCCATTTGAAAGGCGAGCTTTAGCTTAGTCCCAACACCATCTGTTCCAGATACAAGCACGGGTTGCTTGTACTCTGCTACATTTAGACGAAATAAGGCGCCAAAACCACCGAGTCCACTCATCACCTCAGGCCGAAACGTGCGTGTAACGTGTTTTTTCATTCGCTCAACCGCTTCATTTCCAGCAGCGATATCAACACCAGCTTCTTTATATGCTTGACTCATCTGTAATCGCTCCCTTTTAGCATTTCGTGATTGGCAAGGCTTCCTCGAAGTTAACCTCTGTCGGGTATCTACCTGTAAAGCATGCTAAACAATGCCCACGATCCGGTGCGTTATCGCTGTCTACACGCCCAATAGCATCTACCATGCCCTTTGGTGTCATAAAGAGTAAAGAATCCGCTCCAATGTACTGACGAATCTCTTCAACCGATTTATTCGAAGCGATCAGCTCATCAAAGGATGATGTATCAATGCCATAAAAACACGGATTTTTTACTGGTGGCGAACTGATTCGAACATGTACTTCGATAGCTCCCGCGTCTCTTAGCATCTGCACAATACGACTACTTGTCGTTCCTCGCACAATCGAATCATCTATCATGATCACTCGTTTTCCTTCTACAACTTTACGAACCACCGAGAGCTTCATGTGCACTCCACGCTCACGCAGTTCTTGAGAAGGCTGAATAAAGGTGCGACCCACATAACGGTTTTTAATAAACCCGATTTCATAAGGAATACCTGTCGCTTCAGCAAAACCAATCGCCGCTGAAGTACTGGAGTCGGGTACCCCGATAACTACATCACCTTCTGCTGGCGCTTCATAAGCTAATTGCTTCCCAAGTCGTTTACGAGCCATGTGTACATTAATCCCATCAATGTCACTATCCGGTCGTGCAAAATAAATATATTCAAACGTACATAATGTACGATTTATTTTCGGTGCAAATCGCTGTGATTGAATACCATGCTGATCAATAATCAATAACTCGCCTGGCTCAATCTCACGCCAATAGGAACCTCCTACAATATCAAAAGCGCATGTTTCTGAAGCAACGATAACCGCTTCACCCAATGTTCCAAGCGACAATGGACGTAAGCCATTTGGATCAAGCGCAACAATTAATTGATCCTCGTTCATGACCAACAGCGCATAAGCGCCTTTAATTTCCTGCAAGGCTTCCATAACCGCGGAAGGTAAATCCTGCTTCGCTGAACGGGCTATAAGATGCGCAATCACTTCTGTATCGCTGGTTGTTTGAAAAATAGAACCTTTTTTCTCCAGTTCCTTGCGAATAACTCCTGCGTTTACTAAATTTCCATTGTGAGCTACAGCCATGCTACCTTGTGCATAGTTAAAAAATAAAGGTTGCGCATTTTCAATCCTACTTGAGCCTTGTGTCGTATAACGTGTATGTCCAATAGCTAAATGCCCTTGGAACTTTGCTAATTCGCCTTGCCCAAATGCTTCACTTACTAATCCCATTCCGCGATGCTTATACCATTTTTCCCCGTCAGAGGAACAGATTCCGGCGCTCTCCTGACCTCGGTGTTGAAGAGCATGCAGCCCCAAATAAGTAAGCGGGGCTGCCTCCTTGTGATTGTATATTCCAAAAACACCGCACTCTTCATTTAATTTATCCCACATTATTGGATCAAACATGGTATCGCATCCTTCCATGCTGATTTTAGGCGAGTAAGTGATGCATTCACGATTTCTTTGCCCTGATGAGTGATAACCAAATGATCTAATCCTGTTGTGCCAAGCACTTGGCAAGCCACTCCCTGCTCTGCTGCTAGTCGTTTCATCTGATTAACATTGTCCTGAGTCGTGCTCACTAGAATACGTGATTGTGATTCACTGAATAGCGCTAGATCAGCTCGCAAGTCGTCAGTTAGTTCAATCGTTGCTCCAATCTCTTTTCCGAAGCAGCCCTCAGCAATAGCGACAGCCAATCCGCCCTCTGCCAAATCGTGAGCCGATTGTATATACCCTGCCCGAATTGCAGATAGCACTACTTTTTGAACATTTGCTTCCTTTTCTAAATCAATTTGTGGAGGGCGACCGGAGATTTTGCCTGTCAGTAGCTTTTGATACTCGGAGCCTCCTACTTCTGCGTGAGTTTGACCCAATAATAAAATGACGTCTCCCTCTTGTTTAAAATCCTGAGTTGTAATATGGTCCACGTCTGTAATGAGTCCAACCATTCCGACTACTGGTGTTGGGTAAATAGCCTCACCACTACGTTCGTTATAAAGGGAAACATTCCCGCCGATGACAGGGGTAGACAAGGCATTGCAAGCGGCACTCATCCCATCCACTGCTTTCTCGAATTGCCAGAAAACCTCTGGTTTCTCTGGATTTCCAAAGTTCAGGCAATCTGTGATAGCTAAGGGCTCAGCCCCTGAACAAACCACGTTTCGTGCCGATTCGGCAACCGCTATTGCTCCACCTACTTCTGGATCAAGGTAAACATATCGCCCATTACAATCCGTACTCATAGCCAGAGCCTTACGAGTTCCGCGAATCATGACCACTGCTGCGTCTGAGCCTGGCGTTACAGCAGTTGAGGCGCGAACAATGTGATCATATTGCTCATATACCCATGCTTTATTAGCAATTGTGGGCTGTGCTAGCAATTGGACTAGCGTTTGATTTAGGTCAGCAGGCATTTCAAAGTCCGTGGAATCTATATTCGCATTCTGCTCGTAATAAGCAGGTACCTTTGATGGCTTATGATAGACAGGTGCATCCTCTGCTAGGCTATCCACTGGTACATTGGCGACAATTTCGCCATGATGAAGTAGGCGCAGCATGCCATCGTCCGTTACGCGTCCGATTTCTGCTGAGTAGAGACCCCATTTCTCAAAAATGGCTGTAACCTCTGACTCTCTTCCCTTTTCTACGACTACCAGCATACGTTCTTGCGATTCGGAGAGCATCATTTCATAAGCGCTCATACCTTTTTCACGCTGAGGTACTAGGTCTAAATTCATTTCAATTCCGTTCCCTGCTTTAGATGCCATTTCCGCGCTTGAAGAAGTAAGTCCCGCTGCTCCCATATCCTGAATGCCTGTCACTGCACCTGTCTCAATTAATTCAAGACAAGCCTCCAATAGCAATTTTTCCATAAACGGATCGCCAACCTGTACAGCAGGACGTTTTTTCTCTGATTCCTCACTTAGTTCCTCTGAAGCAAAAGTAGCACCATGAATGCCATCCCGACCAGTGCTGGCTCCGACATATATGACTGGGTTACCAATTCCTTTAGCTACACCCTTTTGAATCTTGTCGTGATCAATTAATCCCACGCACATGGCATTTACAAGCGGATTTCCTTCATAGGTAGGATCAAAGCTGATTTCCCCTCCCACGGTAGGTATCCCAATACAATTACCGTAACCAGCAATTCCAGCCACAACATTTTTAAATAAATAATTGACCCGAGACATCTTTAATTCCCCAAAGCGCAGAGAGTTCAGTAACGCTACCGGACGAGCTCCCATCGAGAACACATCGCGGATAATACCACCGACACCAGTTGCTGCTCCCTGATAAGGTTCGATAGCTGAAGGATGATTATGGCTTTCGATCTTAAAAACTACAGCCTGATTATCACCGATATCAACAATTCCTGCTCCTTCACCCGGCCCTTGCAAAACACGTGGCCCTTTGGTTGGAAAACGACGAAGCACTGGTTTGGAGTTTTTATAAGAGCAATGCTCCGACCACATCACACTGTATAGCCCGATTTCCGTCCAATTTGGCTGCCTGCCTAGCAAGCGAACAACGCTTTGATATTCTTCATCTGTTAAACCTAGTTCACGGTATAGATGTTCTTCTGCAATGCGGCTTGCTGATGGTTCCTTATGCGTAAGTTGTGACACCGTTTTTCTCCCTCCAGGCATTCAGAATTGAGGTAAACATGGTACGACCGTCGGCTGATGTCATCCAGCTATGCACAGCACGCTCTGGATGCGGCATCATACCAAGCACATTTCCGCGTTCATTCGTAATCCCTGCGATATCATCCAAGGAGCCATTCGGATTTTCCCCATCGTAGCGAAAGACAATCTGCCCGTTTTGTTGCATCCTTCTTAGTGTTTCCTCTTCGCAGAAATAGTTGCCCTCTCCATGCGCAATCGGGATTTCAATTCGCTCCCCTTTGGCAAATCCATTGGTAAATGGAGTCTGATTATTTTCTACACGTAAGGTAGATAGTTTACAGCGATAAGTAAGCGATGTATTCCGTAACATAGCTCCCGGCAACAAACCTGTTTCTAATAGAATTTGAAAGCCATTGCAGACTCCCATAATGAATTTACCCTCCTGTGCCGCCCTTACCACCTGCTCCATCACTGGTGAGAAGCGGGCTACTGCACCACAGCGCAAATAGTCACCGTAGGAAAAACCTCCTGGTAAAAGAATGACATCGTAAGCTGATAAATCTGTTTCGGTGTGCCACACGTAGTCAACAGGCACCTGCATGCAATCTTCTACTGCGTTATACATGTCCACATCTGCATTCGAACCGGGAAATACGATAACAGCTACTCTCATCTTATCCCTCCACCAGTTCTACCAGCTCATAGCGGTATTCTTCAATGACAGTGTTAGCTAATAGCTTTTCACACATCTCTTTCACCTGCTCCTCAGCAGCTTGTCGATCAATTGTATCTAACGTCAATTCGATATATTTTCCGATGCGGGCATCCTTTACTTGTTGAAATCCTAAGGTATGAAGGGCTCCTTGTATCGCATGCCCTTGAGGGTCTAGTACGCTTTCACGCAAGGTGACATAGATAACAGCTTTACACATGAACTTCTCCTCCTAATCGTTTCAGCATTTCTTGATACGCCTCTTCCACGTTCCCTAAGTTGCGGCGAAAACGATCCTTGTCCAGCTTCTCCAACGTCTCTGCATCCCAGAAACGACAAGTATCCGGTGAAATTTCATCCGCTAACAATACCTCTCCATCTGAGGTTCGGCCGAATTCTAATTTAAAATCAACAACAAGTACGCCTCTTGCCCCCATATATTCCTGTAAAAATTCATTTACTTGCAAAGCCGTTTCTTTTATTACCGCCAGTTCCTGTATTGTGGCAATTTTTAAAATGGCAATGTGATCATTATTAATGAGCGGATCTCCTAGTTCATCATTTTTGTAATAAAACTCCACTACTGGTTCATCTAATGGTACGCCCTCAGCCCATCCCAAACGTTTAGCCAAGGACCCGGCAGCAATGTTACGCACAACTACTTCTAACGGGATAATGTCGACCTTTTTAACCAATTGCTCCGTTTCAGATAACAGGCGGATAAAATGATTGGCAATGCCTTTTTCAGTTAACGCCTTAAACAAAATCGCGCTAATCTGATTATTCCATCTGCCTTTATTCACGATTGTCCCTTTCTTTTCGCCATTAAAAGCAGTGGCGTCATCCTTGTAAACCACCCAATACACATCTGGATCTGAAGTAAGATAAACCTGCTTCGCTTTTCCTTCATATAGCTGCTCGCGCTTTTCCAAGAAAAATTCTCCTCCCGCTACAAGCTTTATGCGTGTTTTAGTCAATAAATCACTTTCAACTTGATTAAAACATAAACCAAACAGATAATCAACGAATATTATACAGGATATATTCGACAATTGTTCGTATTTTACACTTTGCACTTCCGTTTAGATTGCCAAAATGCCATTGTGGTACAATATAGACACGATTTATGTTCGGATTTTCTATCGAACGCGAAACTGTTTTTTAATGAAAAGAGGCGATGGTACCATGTACCCTTTCCAGGTTCAATTTCCCACTCATATCTACTTCGGAGTTGGAGAGCTTGCACGTGTCGGCACAGAAGTGCGTGCATTAGGAACAAAAGCTTTGCTGGTGACAGGCGGACAATCTGCCAAATCAACAGGACTATTAGCAAAGGTAGAACAGCTCCTACAAGAAGCAAACGTACCGTACCAACTATTTGATCAAGTAGAACCCAATCCACGCACCTCCACAGTAGACCGCGGAGGACAGCTTGCCCGCGAAACAAACTGCGATTTCGTCATCGCACTTGGTGGCGGATCTGTCATGGATGCGGCAAAAGCTATTGCTGCTGTAGCACTATCTGGCCGATCCAGCTATGAATACCTGCGTGGTAATCCCCAAAACACAGCAAAGGAACTGGTTCCCGTAACGGAAGCTCTACCTTTGCTGACCATTCCTACTGTGGCAGCAACAGGCTCTGAAGCTAACAATATCACGGTACTAACTCATTGGGAGACCCATGAAAAAAGCTCCTTTTCAGGCCCAGCCCTATTCCCTAAAGTAGCTATCCTTGATCCATCTCTGACCTACACAGTCCCAGCTCGGGTTACAGCCGAGTCTTCTGCAGATATCTTTTCGCATTTATTTGAAGAGTATTTGGTTGGCCCTAATGACGCTCATGTACAAGATGGCGTCACAGAAGCATTGATTCGTTTAGTCGTTGAATTTTCTACAGTTGCTATGACGGAGCCTGATAACGAAGAAGCTCGCTCCACCTTATTGTGGGCAAGCACATTGGGCATTTCTCCATTTGCCCGAGCAGGTCGAAATGCAGGGTATCCACTACACAAGATCGAACATCCTTTAAGCGGACATTTCGATATGTCGCATGGACGTGGACTTGCTATCCTATCTCTACCATATTTCGAACAGTTTGTAGCAATAGATCGTCCTGAAAGACTCGCACGTTTGGGACGCGAATGCTTCCGGGTAAAGGCTGAATCTGATCAGGACGCAGCGCAGGCTACCATTCAGGCGATTGCTCATTGGTATCAGCAGATGGGGATTACTCAACGCCTGTCCGACTTTGGTATTTCACGCGACGATTTGCCAGTTCTGGCCCGAGAAGCAATTCGTACTGGTGGAGGAATTGACCACATTCCAAGTACAAGAGCGCTATCAACCGATGACGTCCTTCGCATCTATGATGCTTGCTTCTAGGAAGGGGTCATCTTGATGATATATTCATGTTGTACATATTATAAAAAGAGGTGTTAAAGCATGGATTCACGCATCAATGAACTTGCAAGCCGATTAATACGTTACTCTCTGAATTTACAAAAAGGGGAAAAGGTGCTAATCGAAAATATTGGACTCCAGCCAGCATTGGTTAAAGCGCTGGTACGTGAAGCTTTTGCAGTAGGAGCCCTTCCAGTAGTTACCGTAAAGGATCAGGAAATTATGCGTTCCTTGATTATGGGCTCAAGCGAAGAGCATATGGCTCTTTTTGCCAAGCATGAATTAGCACGCATGGAAGATATGGATGCGTATATCGGGGTACGTGCCTTTGAAAATGTAAATGAGTACTCTGATATTCCAGAAGAGAAAATGGGGCTTTATTCTCGAATTTATTACAGCACAGTCCATCTGAAGGAACGCGTTCCAAATAAACGCTGGGTCGTACTTCGTTATCCAAACAAAGCCATGGCCCAAGCTGCTAACATGAGCTTGGAAGGCTTTGAAGATTTTTACTTCTCTGTATGCAATCTAGATTATGCGAAAATGTCCAAAGCAATGGACCCCTTAGTGGAATTAATGAATAAAACAGACCGTGTGCGCATTGTAGGCCCAGACACTGATCTACGATTCTCCATTAAAGGAATTCCAACTATCAAATGCGATGGTAAAGCAAATATTCCAGATGGCGAATGCTATACCTCTCCTGTGCGTAATTCCGTAGAAGGTACTGTTTATTACAATGCAAAAACCAATTATCATAGTACGACCTTTACAGACGTGAAGCTTACGTTTAAAGAAGGTAAGATCGTAGAAGCTACTAGCAGTAATACAGCCTTGTTAAATACAATTTTAGATACAGATGAAGGTGCCCGCTACATTGGGGAGTTTGCAATCGGATTTAACCCTCACATCCTACAGCCAATGGGCGACATCCTATTCGATGAAAAGATCGCGGGAAGCTTCCACTTTACACCTGGTAATGCCTACGATATTGCTGATAACGGTAACCGCTCCTCTATCCACTGGGATTTGGTACAAATCCAACGCCCTGAGTATGGTGGGGGAGAAATCTGGTTTGATGACGTGTTAATTCGTAAGGACGGTATCTTCGTCTTGCCTGAACTACAAGGCTTGAATCCTGAGAATTTAGTGTAAAAGGAACCGAATGTAAGAGATTCGTCTTCTTAAAAAAGAGAAAAGGAAATAGGCTTTTCATGAACTCGAAATGAGCTTCTGAAAAGCCTATTTTTTGCTGTTATTGCTCCTACAAGAGAACGATTACTTACTTTCAGTCAATCCCAAACGGGTAAAAATAGTGTCCACATGCTTCAAATGATAACGATAGTCAAAGCATGCCTCCAGCTCTTCTGCGGTCAGCATTTCCTTCACCGTTTCATCCTCACTGATAATCGCTTTAAACGAACGCTGCTCCTCCCAAGCTTGCATCGCACGTGGTTGTACAGTGTCGTAAGCTTTTTCGCGGCTCAAGCCCTTATCAATTAATTTAAGCAATACTTGCTGTGAATAAATTAATCCAAAGGTACGATCCATGTTGCGTTTCATATTCTCAGGGAACACCGTTAGGTTCTTCACGATGTTCATAAAGCGACGTAGCATATAGTTAAGCAATTGTGTTGCATCTGGTAAAATAACACGCTCAACAGAAGAATGCGAAATATCACGCTCATGCCATAGCGGCACATTCTCATAGGCAGACAGCATATGGCCACGGATAACACGAGAAAGTCCAGAGATGTTCTCAGAGCCTATTGGGTTTCGCTTATGTGGCATTGCTGAAGAACCCTTTTGTCCTTTTGCAAATGCCTCTTCCACTTCACGAATCTCACTCTTTTGCAAGCCCCTGATTTCTGTAGCAAATTTATCTAAAGAAGTAGCGATCAATGCGAGTGTAGCCATATACTCTGCATGACGATCACGCTGTAGGGTTTGGGTCGAGATAGAAGCTGCTGTCAGACCAAGCTTCTTACATACATGCTGTTCTACATATGGATCAATGTTCGCATACGTTCCAACTGCCCCTGACATTTTGCCCGCTTCTACTTCCACACGTGCAGCACGGAATCTTGCCAAATTACGCTTCATTTCTTCATACCATAGTGCTATTTTCAACCCAAAGGTAGTTGGCTCGGCATGAACTCCATGTGTACGCCCCATCATAACTGTATCTTTGTGTTCAATCGCTTTCTGTTTTAAAATTTCCAGAAAGTCCATAATATCCTTTTCAATAATTTCATTAGCTTGGCGAATCAGATAACCAAGCGCCGTATCTACTACATCGGTAGAGGTTAGGCCATAGTGAACCCATTTTTTTTCATCGCCCTCCATCGTTTCCGAAACAGCACGAGTAAAGGCTACGACGTCATGACGTGTCTCTTGTTCAATTTCATAAATACGGTTTACATCAAAACTAGCGTTCTTCCAGAGCTTTTCAACGTCCTCTTTTGGAATAACCCCTAACTCTGCCCATGCTTCACACGCCAAAATCTCTACTTCCAGCCATGCCTTATACTTATTTTCTTCTGTCCAGATGGCGCGCATTTCTGGTCTTGAATAGCGTTCAATCATTTGTTCATTCCTCCGTTTATGACCATATTCCAAGTTTTTCAGCCTGTTGCAGTGCTACATCTACTGATTCGGCTACAAGATTTATATGACCCATTTTCCGCTTTTCTTTGGCCTCTTGTTTTCCGTACAAATGCAATTTTGCTTTCTTGGGTAGTTGATCTATTTTTTTGAGTAAAGGTGCTACATGCTCACCTAAAATATTAACCATAACGACCGGACTAAGCAACTTCGTGGAGCCAAGTGGCAAGTTACTGATTGCTCGAATATGCTGCTCAAATTGCGAGGTCAAACAGGCGTCCATTGTATAATGACCTGAATTGTGGGGACGCGGAGCCATCTCGTTTATATAAAGCTCCCCCTCTTTTGTCAGAAACATCTCGACTGCAAGCAACCCAACCATCTCCAGCTTTTCTGCCAACTCTATGGCTATTTGCTCAGCCTGCTGTTGAATTTTTATATCAATCCGAGCTGGGACTATACTCTGATGCAAAATGTTATCTCGGTGAATATTTTCGGCTGTAGGAAAGACTGCTACTTCCCCTGATAAATTACGAGCTACGATTACAGATAGCTCCTTTGTAAAAGGGATAAATTTTTCAACGATCAGTTCTGTGTTAGCTTTTGCAAGGCACGAAAAGGCTTCTTCTATTTCTTCCAAAGAGCGTAATACCCACTGCCCCTTACCGTCATAGCCTCCTGTAGCTGTCTTCATAACAGCAGGCAAGCCCAGCTCTGCAACAGCCTCTCTCACGTCCTCTACTGAAGCGACGATTCGAAAAGGCGCTACAGGCAAACCATAGGCTTGTATCGTAGTCTTCTCCTTAACGCGGTGTTGTGTAATGCCCAATAACTTACTTCCCTGTGGCACAAAAGCTTCCTCTTCTAAAATGGCTGCAACACCAGCATCCACGTTCTCAAATTCATAGGTGATCACATCACTGAGCTGGGCTAATTTTCGCGCCGCTAGCTGATCATCATATCCTGCGACGATTTGCCGATCGCTTACCTGACCACATGGTGAATCCTCTGTAGGATCTAGCACTACAAACCGATACCCCATCGCTCTGCCAGCGAGTGTAATCATTCTTCCTAGCTGTCCTCCGCCTAGCAAGCCAATGGTACTGCCCGGTTTGATTTGCTTCTGTTTATTCATGAGGCAACTCGCTCGCTTCCATCACCTTTTTTTGGATAGCTTCTCTTCGTTCGGTTAAACGTCGACTTATCTCCTCGTCATTCATCCCGATCATTTGCGCTGCTAACAAACCAGCATTTATAGCCCCTGCCTTACCTATCGCTACGGTAGCAACCGGAACGCCACCCGGCATTTGCACGATCGACAATAAAGAATCTAATCCGTTTAAAGCGGCTGATTTCACTGGCACACCGATGACAGGAAGAATGGTCTTTGCCGCTACCATTCCCGGAAGATGAGCAGCTCCACCGGCTCCAGCAATAATTACCTTCAGACCTCTCTCTTTAGCAGTCTCTGCATACGTAAACATCAGATCAGGTGTACGATGAGCAGAAACTACCTGCTTTTCATAGGGAATCTGCATCTCCTCTAGTATGTGGCAAGCTTCCTTCATTGTTTCCCAATCAGAAGTACTTCCCATAATGACTCCAACAATCGGTGTAACCACGCCGCTTCCCCCTTGATCTTTCATTTTTCATTTTACGTATTTAAGATCATTTCACGTTCAGTTTAACAAAATAAATCATAAAACGTCAACAAAACACGAACATTTTAGTTTTATACCAAAATTTCATTCTCCTTTATTCAATTCCTTACACCAAAAAGAAAAAGCCTTCCGATCTGACTCAAATGAAGACAGTTCAAGAAGACTTTTTCATGGTGATAATCTAGTGATATTCCAAAATCAAATATTGTAAATATCAAAGCTAGTAGCTTTTGATAAAACAACCTATTCACGGAACCAAATGAAGTAAACCAGGAAGATGACAAATAGTACATACATCGCCGGGTGGACTTCACGTGCTTGGCCTTTACATGCTTTCGTCACTGGATAGAAAATGAATCCACAAGCAATACCTGCTGCAATACTAGAAGATAAAGGCATCATTAGCATGGTAAGGAAGGCCGGCAATGCTTCTTCTAGCTTATCCCACTCAATATTGCGTAGGCTACTAGCCATCAGTACACCTACAATAATCAGGGCAGGTGCTGTAACAGCGGGAGTAATAACAGACAGCAATGGAAAGAAGAACAGAGACAGCAGGAACATAATTCCGATGACTACTGCCGTAAAGCCAGTTCTACCTCCTGCGGCAACACCAGCAGTTGATTCAATATAGCTTGTTGTTGTAGAGGTCCCTAACAGCGCACCTGCCATTCCAGCAACAGCATCAGAAGCAAGTGCCGACCCAGGACGCTCCAGCTTCCCATCCTTCAAAAGCCCTGCCTGATTGCAAACGCCTAGCAATGTACCGGTTGTATCAAAGAAATCAACGAATAAAAAGGTGAACACAACAATGAACATGCCTTGAGAAAAAATAACACTCGGATCTAATAAATATGGTAAGGCAACACCAAGTGTCGGAGCTAAGCTAGGAGGAGCCGATACCACTTGGGAAGGAAGCTCTACCACTCCAAAAATCATGCCGGCAATCGCTGTGACCAACATTCCAAGGAATACTCCGGCGTGAATACGTCTTGCTAATAAAACCCCCGTAACCAGTAGTCCAAAGACTGCTAGCAGCGCATTTTTCACTCCTAGAATTTGAGTAGCATCCATTCCTTCTTTAAAGCTTAAATGTCCCATTGTGACTAAAGTAGCTGGTGAATCTATAATAATCCCAGCATTTTTTAGACCCATAAAAGCGATAAACAAGCCAATACCTGCTGTTGTAGCATTCTTGAGATTCTGCGGAATGGCATCAATAATCTGCGAACGAATACCTGTTAAAGACAGGATGAGAAACAAAGTACAAGAAACAAACACACCAGCCAAAGCTTGTTGCCAAGGAATTTGCATAGTTAGAACTGCTGTAAAAGCAAAGAACGCATTTAAACCCATTCCCGGTGCTTGACCGATCGGTAATTTACCGACAATCCCCATAATAAGTGTACCAATAGCCGCAGCAAGTGCTGTAGCAGTAAACACCGCATCATGCGGAGGAAATTTTGCTTGTAGCTCCGGCGGCAATCCTGCCCCGCTTAAAATGTTTGGATTGACGGCTAAAATATATGCCATTGCCAAAAAGGTTGTTAAACCAGCAATTATCTCTCGACGATACGTGGTGCCATGTCGATCAAACTCAAAATACTTACGCACCCTTTGTCCCTCCTAATAGTAACCTCTTTAAGTCATATTGCTAAAAAGACAAGTTTCGTTCGAATAATGACGTATAACATTCGGTAATAAATAAAAAACGTGCGATAATTCCTGCTAAACAAGTCGTTATAAGTCGAAAATCCGAACAAAAACTCGAACTTCTATCTTACAACGAAAGTTTAACAAGAACATCGCACGCTGTCAACACAAAACACGAACGTTCATGTTAATTTAATATGAATTATACGTATTTACTATTCCCACTCGAGAAACCGCTAAAATTAATAAGTATAACTTTATTGGTGTAACGATGTTTTTAATAAGAATCTTTTGCTTAAATTAACTCTAAATTATATTGTTATCAATCAAGTTATCACTTATTCAACTGAAAATTCACGAACAATTTTTTTTTCTTCTTCATCCAATCGATAAAGATTCATTACATATTCATCAATTTCACAATCAATTACTTTAATCTTCTCTTTGGTTTCTACTGATTGTTCAGTTGAAGAATGAAGTTTAAGTTGTTTTGAAACCAAACCACCTAAGTATTCTTGCTCTTCTTTAGTCGCATTAGGAATTGGAAATTCCCTTATCTGCGTAAGGCGAAGTTGAGGAAAGGTTTTTCTTTGGAAGAAATCAAATTTATTGATAGCGTAGTAACTCTCTACTTTGGAGTTCAATACACCTAATAAAAACAATGGATTAATCTTGATCTCCCTAATAGCGATAAGACTACGTTCATGCACATACGGTTCCTCTGTATAAGATGCTGTAAGTGAATAAGGTTCCTTTTTAGGAATTTGACGAATTATTATTCTACCACCTTGAAAGACTTCAGGGCTTCTAGGTGCTGCAAGATTTTTACCATATTTCAAATACTCCCCTGTCCATTTAACAGTATATCTTTCTATGTTCCTTCCGATCAAGAACTTCCTATAATCTGAACTTTCTTCAAAGTTCGAGAAGTAAGTTCGACTATCTGTGAACCGTTTAAATTCGTCCTTATCTTTTGGCTGAACTGGATTTCCAGTTCCCCTCTCATACACTTTTAACCCATCCCGTACTATTGCATAATTTGGCTCAAGGGCTTTGGAGTTTTCTTCTATGCATTTAGTGATGCTTAACACAGCTAAAGGATTATTTGCTTCCTTAAACGCTGAAATATTAATTACATTATGCTGAAGTAATTCATTGGCTTCAATTTGATTGATGATATTAATTTCTTTATTTTTTAATTCTGCCAGAGCAACTTTAGATGGCGCTGACACTTTTGCATTCACAATACAATTATCCACGGATGCATCTTCAAAGATTTTATCCTGTGAATTAAGAATAAAAACATCTCCGGTTTTTTCTAAAATATATCGGCGCATTTTTTCATATTGATTGACAGTTAAAAAAGTATTTGGAATGATCATTGACATATATCCATTTTTCCGGAGAAGTTTCAATCCCAATTCTAAAAATAATCCAAATGTATTTGCTTGGTATTGAACAAGTTTATATTCCTTTTCAAAATATTGTTTTTCAGACTCACTGAAGAAACCATCTTGAGAATAAATATAAGGAGGATTAGCAATTATAACATCAAATCCCACAAAATTTCCTTCATCATCCAGTATTTCTGGAAACTCCATACGCCACTCTAAACCTTCACGGAACAGAGGATTTTGACGGGAATCCTTTAACTCGATCTCTGCTTGTTTGATTTTCTTTTCAATTTCAGCAAATTCTTTACGTTGTTTTTTAGTATCATGACTGGAAGCAAACAAATCGAATTGCCCAACTTTTGCCAAATCGCGTCTTAATCGTTTTATACGTCGCAATTCAGGTGTTTCAATGCTAGATAAGAACCTCTGTTTAATGTCATCAATCTGTATCATCAATTCCTGTTTCTTTCGTTTGTCATTTGTAATCTTATATTCGGAAACAAGTTGTGTATAATTTTTAAAATCAGAAAAACGTTTATCTAAAATATCATGAATACCGAATTTATGAAGCAAACTATTCCCTACTTTGATATTGATATCAATATTAGGCAATGTGATTAATTGCTGTGTACCGGATTCTTCCTCAAAATAATAGTAAGAGTGCTTGAGCAATTCAATCCATAATCGTAAACGACAAATATTTACAGAGTTAGGGTTAATGTCTACACCAAATAAGCAGTTTTCAATTAGTTTTCTTTTTTCATGAAATATTGCTTTTTGAATACGCTCAGAATCTGCATTCCCTCTTCTATAAATAAAATTATCACCATTTAAGTCTTGAATGATTAATTCATCATTAACAACCGTACAACGAATACCATTCATTGATCGCTCTTCGGTATCAACTAATGCGTGAAGTTCACTCTTAATTGCAATAAGTTCATTCAATACGGAAACAAGGAAATGCCCTGATCCAACCGCAGGGTCACAAATTCTGAGCGTATCTATGATTCTGCTAATTTTTTTTGCTTCATCTAATGATGTGATTCTAAATTGAACATCGTATATATTCTGACAATCCCAACCTTTGACCTCATTAATCTTTTCAACTACGGCTTTTCTAATAATATTTCTGCTCATATACATTGTAATGCGACCAGGCGTATAGAAAGAACCATCACTATAACCATTAATTTTCTCGAAGATTAGCCCTAGCACTGCAGCGTTGATTAAATCGTTTTTATCTTTTTTATTGTGTCTAACTGAAGTAGAAAAATCATATGCACTTAAGAAATCAAACAGATAAGTCAGAAATTCAACTTTCCCAGTTTTTCGTTTCCCATTATTCCCCTTCAATGCTGTGTTTGAATAGAATTGAATCTGTTGTTCACGTAACCGGTCTATCCCTATTCCATCTCGAGATAGTTCTAATTCAGTTTCTTCAAATAAGCTGCTATTCAAATATGGAACTTCAGGGAATTTTGCTTTCATCTCGCTACTTCTTTGATGAACTTTTTTGGCAAGCACTCCAAAAAATAAATAATAGATATCATCAAATGTTGAAAGTAAATCTTTTGTCAAGAACTTATACTTTTCCTCACCATTGAAAGATACTAGCTGACTTTCTAACAACTTTAAGAACAAAATACGGTTTACCCATACTACAGTTAATTGTATGGCGATATCATACTGTCGTTCCTCAGGAACATCATTCATTTGTAATCTATCGATAACATTTTCAACGAATGACCCTATTTGACGCTTGTTTTTTGGTAAACGTTGAATAATCTTTTTATTATCAACTGTTACTTCTTCTAGCCCCATGAGATAAAGTAATTCATCATAAAATCCCTTGTTTAATTTATTGGAATCCGAAAAAATTTCTTTATTTAATAAATTTTCAGGTGTGAAGAATCGATATAACTGTGTAAGATTATTCTTCTTAATCTCGATTTGCTTATTTTTGCTTCATGGCATCACGTAAGTCGAAGTGAGCAAGTTTTAATCCATTTTCAATAGCTTTATCAATGGCTGGCTCTATCACTTCTTTATATAAAAAATCTGTATTTGTACTCGATAACTGAGCAAAGCGCCACTTATCATATAAGTCAATTAACTTCTTATTTTTCAAGAAGTGTTTTTCTACTTCTTTTGATTCAATAATGAACCATTCTAAACCGTTAGTTATTATACATTTTTTCACTTCAAGATTCTTATGTACCAATCGTTCGTTTAAGTAATAATGAATAATTTCTTGAAACGCCTTAGCATTGTAGCTTATTTTTGACATCATTTCATTCTTATTCGTCAGACTTTTAGATTCAAATAAAACTCCCACAGTTGATTCTGGAGAAGAACCATTATAGATAGCTAGATCAGTTCTTCCATTTGTATTAATGAAATTGTCCGGTAGACACTTCTGTATAAAATCCTTCAATAAATTTTTTTGAAACTCTTCTGATTCATACTGCTTCGCACGAAGATTTTCAAGAAATTCAATCAGATTTGTTTCAAATACCAACTTATCCTCTTCTTGTGGCATTATGGCTTGTATATTCTTCGACATACTTTGTTTAAGCGATAATCCTTGTATCCCCATCAAATCACTCTCTCTTAAATGTTCTGAGTAAATTTTACCATAAATTAATTACTGAAATTAAAACTAATAATTGAACAGATTACCGTTCGTTAGGAGTTACTTTTCCCCATTTATTAAACCAGCCAACATTTTTATCTTGAAAGTTTTTTCTTTTTCGAAATTGGACATGCCTTTATTTAGCTCTGCGAATCTTTCATGCATATCCATAAAGACTTGAACAATTCCTTTGAAAGTAAGTGTTCAGTAAATGACATAGATAAAATAAGTTTTTTTATACCTCCTTCTGTATGCAGTTTTTTTCTCTAAAAAAGACAGTAGATTATTGTTTCACTCTCTTTCGACTCTTATATTAACATTGTATGCGTAAATAACTACTGGCTTCGTTTCTCTTATTTCAGTTAGTATAGAAAAAAGGTTACTGATATTTTTTCGATTCAATTTCCGATGTTTGAATTATAGCCCAAAGGAAGTCCATTCATGAATGTCTAAATTGAGAAAGATGTAAAAACATTTCGGTGAAACCTGCAGATATTCCAAACAAATAGAAATGGCAGTTATTCTTAGGATGGTAAATAAAAATTGAGATAAACAAGTTTAATCAATTTCAAAAGGAAAAGTTGATGTTAAAATTTAGAAGTATCCAGAATTTGAAAAAGATCTCGCTACATTGAATTTTGATGACTACTATGAACATTATTCTTTCGTAATGATTTATTTTATGACTGGTTACTGGTAAATGAAGCAACTACATAATATGGGATAGAGATATTAGCTTTGAAAATAAGACACTTACCATTCAGTGAGTATAAAAAGTAAATGGAAATTTGGATCAACAAAAAAAGCCAGTAAAAGAACTCTTGCACTAGGTGATGATTCCTATCTTGAAGGAATGAAAAGAAAGACAACAAAAAATTGAAGAATTAATTTTGTTCTCATATGATGGAACTCCATCTTTAAAAAGTACTATTAACCGTATGGTAAAAAGACATGAAAATTAGCGGGATTAAAAAAGGCCGAAAGAGATTCGGCATTCTGATTGCTTCATGACAAAACGTTAATCCTCTGTTATTAAAGATATTTTAGGACATGGAAATATTATAGCAACGTTAGGAACTTCATCTATATGGCAACATAAACTTGGAAATAGCTAATAATTTATCAGGCACTATCTCTATTAAAACGTAAAAAGATAAGAAAACTAATCAAGTATGATAATAAGTCAGATATCGCATCATAATTGAAGATAAATGGAGAGTAAAACAAAACCGAGTGAATAACACTTGAATAAACTTAGATTGTTATCAAAAATGTTTTCAGGTAACAAATAAGCTTGGAAACCTTATAAGATTCCCAAGCTTATTTGCTTTATTCCCACTCGATAGTTGCAGGTGGTTTAGAAGTAACATCGTACACAATACGGTTTACGTTGTCCACTTCGTTAACAATACGTACAGAAATTTTCTCTAGTATATCCCATGGAATGCGAGCCCAGTCTGCTGTCATACCATCAATAGATGTTACCGCACGAATCCCTACTGTATAAGAGTACGTACGTGCATCACCCATTACCCCTACACTCTTCATGTCAGGCAATGCAGTGAAGTATTGCCAAATCTCACGGTCCAAACCAGCTTTTTGGATTTCTTCACGCAAGATAGCATCAGATTCACGAACAATTTCTAGTTTCTCTTCAGTAATTTCGCCTAAAACACGAATACCTAGTCCAGGACCTGGGAAAGGCTGTCTCCATACGATTGCATCAGGAAGCCCTAGCTCTGAACCTAATTTACGTACTTCATCCTTGAATAGCGTGTCCAAAGGCTCGATTAGCTTAAACGTCATATCCTCTGGCAAGCCGCCTACATTGTGATGAGATTTAATTGTTTGAGCAGTAGCTGTCCCACTCTCAACAATGTCCGTGTACAATGTACCCTGAGCTAGGAAGTCCATATCCGTAAGCTTAGCTGCCTCTTCATCAAATACATAGATGAATTCGTTACCGATGATCTTACGTTTTTGCTCTGGGTCAGTTACACCTTTTAATTTGTTTAAGAAACGTTCACGAGCATCAATTTTGATTACCTTCATATCAAATTTGCCAACAAACGTATCCATTACGCTTTCCGCTTCACCTTTACGCAACAATCCATGGTCAACAAACATGCAAGTTAGCTGATCACCGATCGCACGATGAATAAGAGCCGCAACTACAGAAGAATCTACTCCGCCGCTCAAAGCACATAATACGTTTTTATTTCCAACGGTTTCGCGAATTTCTTTGATCTTGTCTTCAATAAATGTCGTCATGCTCCAGTCGCCAGCGCATTTACAAATATTGAATAGGAAGTTGCTTACAAATTCATGTCCTTTTACAGTATGACGAACTTCTGGGTGGAATTGTACACCATATAGGTTACGCTCTGGATGACTGATAGCAGCAATCGGGCAAGAGTCGCTCACTGCGTCGATCACGAAGCCTTCTGGCAATTCTACTACTTTATCTGTGTGGCTCATCCATACAACCTCAGAAGGTTCCCAGTTGCTGTATAGATCATGTTTGTTTTCAAGACGTATTTCTGCTTTTCCGTATTCACGTTTACCGGCACGTTCTACTTTGCCCTTCAATGTTTGGGACATTAATTGCATTCCATAGCAAATACCCAAGATAGGTACACCTAAGTCAAAAATTGCTGGATCAATTTGTGGTGCTCCTTCTTCGTATACACTAGCCGGTCCTCCAGAGAAAATAATCCCTTTTGGGTTAAGCTCCTTAATTTTTTCCACTGGTGTATTGAAAGGCAACAACTCACTGTATACGCCTAAATCACGTACACGTCTTGCGATCAATTGGTTATATTGCCCCCCAAAGTCTATTACTACCACTAATTCCAACGGCTTTTCCACGGAAAGATCCTCCCTTAACCTTGTATACTTGTGCACTCAGTAGACATGTCCAAAACGTTCTTGAAGATATTATCTCCCTTTCTCTTTTTTGGTATGAAGAAAAAAATTTCTCCCGTTCCATCAAAAAGACAGGCCACCCACCCGTAGATGAAATCGTCTGACATCTTCTAAGGGCAAATGTCCCTGTCTTTAACGTTGTCATTCAAAAAAGAGGCAGTACCGTTTCTCCTGCTTACTGCTACCAAAGTATCATATTGTCAAAAATTCTAGCAGATGATGGGGAAATGATCAAGGTTTCATTTGGCGCAACAAACGCTCAATGGTCTGTTGCCACAACGATCTCGTTTTCCCTTCCATTTCCTTCAAGCCATACAACATTTTTTCATAAATAGTTGTTAAATAAAGTAAATCCTGACGCTCATCTCCACTAATTTGAAGACGATTCACATACTCGCGCAGCGTTTCACCTGAATAACGCGGGGAAACCATTTTTTCAAATATCGTTAACACTAACGTAAATCTGCGTGGAAAATCATCCTGAGCATATTGTGTCATTTTCCGCTGTAGCCACCATAAATACATCTCCTGACGTTTTTTCCACAGAATCCATACACTGACTGCTATCAAAATACCAATTCCCCATAGCCAGCTCCATGAGAATCCGGCACTTGTTTTCACTATAGGCTTGTCTGCTTCTTCCATTTGATCTAACTGTTTAGGCTTGTTCGCTTCTTTTTCCTCTGTGGAAGCAGGAATATTGAACTCATTGGCCTCATTAGCAAGGCGATCATAATTTACTTGTAGTGGAGATGTAAAAGAAGCTGTTGCCTCAAACGGTATCCAGCCGCTACCTGGGAAGTAAACCTCAACCCAGGAATGTGCATCTCTATTTCTCACTTCAATCGTCATATTATTGTTCGCATCACGACTAATCTCCTGACCGGGAGCAAACCCTTTTACCCAGCGTGCGGGTATATCAATAGAGCGAAGCATGACCACCATCGAAGTTGAAAAATGATCGCAGTAGCCTCTCATGGTTTCAAATAGAAATTGATCTACAAAGTCTTGTCCTTCCTTAGGTATTGGTACATCTTTCGTTTCATAGCGATATCTGCCTGGAGAACGCAAATAATTCTCTATTGCTCTCGCTTTATCGTACGGATTGTTTGATCCTTCCGTAACTTTTTCAGCTAGCTGCTTGATCCGATCAGGAAGACTGTTAGGCAATTGCAGGTAACGTTCTTCTATATCTTTTGGATAATTGGTCCCCGCCGCAATGATTTTCTTTTCACTAATCACGGGAATCTCGGCTTGTAGCTGATAATGGTCCATATACTGCTGAACAGGTGTAGGAATCAAAGTGCTATCGTCTCTTTCAACAAACAGGCGACTATTTGAATCCTTTTGCATAGCTCCATTAAAGGTAAGAATCCCCTGAGAAATCGTATCATAGGTTAATGTTGTATTTTCTGGGTTTAACTCTTCAATGCCTTTAAGCTGTCCTGGATAAAAAATGGCCGGTAGCTGTTCTCCCTCTGCCTGCACAACAGCCATGACCTTTTTGGTTTCCAATCCGGAAAAAAGCGTGTCATTCCAAATATAGTTTTTAGGATGTACAATGGACTCCAATTGTTTATCGCTTTTTATCCAGCCTTTGCCGGTATATACATCCTTAGCATCCCCGCGCAAGTAATATTTATCATTTGTGGTAATTGTAAATACCTTAGTATCATCCTGCTGAAAGGGACCTCCCAGCGTCTTATCATTGGTATCATATCCCACTCTGCGGATCGCTTCGCTCTGACCAGTTACAGATTTTCCTTGCAGAAAACCGATCGGATCAGGCCAATTAGGCTCTGCCTTTGGGGACGCGTATCCTACCCCTATTGCTAATGAAACGATCATTAATGGAACTACAAGCGTTTTCCAGATTGCAGATTGCGTTCCTCGATAGATAAATCCCTTCTGAATAGCTGATAAATGCAGGGTCGTAATTAGCATAAAGCCAATCATCAACGTCCGCATGATCGCCCCACTACCATTAAAAGGCATGAAGGTATCTAATACAGCAAGGTACGAAATGGTGATAAATACAAACCATAATCCTTGTCTTTGCTCTAGCACTAAGTAATTAAGCAGGGACACCAATACTAAAATCATGCCCGAAAAAAGCAGATTTCTTGAAATGATACTCATATTTGTCCACTCTTGATTAACTATCCTGCTAAAGTCTTCACTTACTGCTTGCAATGTTTGCAAAATCCACTCCGGATTAAACAATGAAATTTCCACAAAAGCGGCATGGAAGATGACAAGAGTACCGATGATTTTAATCAATAAACCCAGCCAGTGACTTCGGAAGGTCATATCTACTAAAATGATCCCTGCAACCAGATAGAGAAAGCTACTGATGCTCCCTGTATCTGAAAGGGAGGGTAGCGGTAACAGCCATTCACGTAACAATAAAAACAAAAATAAGGCAGATAGCCATTCTAGCGCTTTTTTTTGCTTTAAAAAGGATGCTCCTAACATCTTAGGCACCCCCTATCTGTTTTAGCTCTTCATATGCATCCACATGAACTGGTGTACACATTACTTTCACAGATCTTAATCGCTTTAATGCTTCGTTTTCCTCCACAGTTGGAATCACATGATCGTGTACCCAGAACAATTGAATGTTACGTCCAGACCTAGCTAAATTGCCCACTTGCAGCACGAGGTCTTTTGTTAATGCAGAGGTAATCAGTACGAGAGTATATCCTTTGGGAAATTCCATTGCCTCCCTCCCGATCACTCTCGCAAAAGAATCTTCGCCATCCGAATGAACTCTGGCTAGCTGATCAAATACCCGAAAAAAATGCTGCTGTGAAATAGCTGGCGGTATAATGATTCGCTCTTTTCCGCGTGCTACAAAACCATACGAATGCATATTAATGCTTGAATAGTAAATGAGGCTGGCGGTCAGCTTTACACTGGTTTCAAAAATATGATGATGAATTTGAGTTGATGCAGGCTTCTGTACGTCTAGAAAGAAAATTAACTGATTCATAGCCTGATGTTCAAATTCCTTCGTTTTAAGCCCGTGGCCCCTAGCAGATGCCCTCCAATGAATCTGGCTTAACCGATCCCCTCTCTGGTACTCTCGGACGCCTCTGACAGCTGCTACATCATCTGAACGCAGGTGTGCTACATGTACATTGCCACTAATACGACCGTCTCCTGCGGACCAATGGCTAATTTGCTTATAGCTAGGGTAAACCAAAAAATCATTAAAAAGCTCTATTTTCTTCTGGCGATGTAAAAAGCCAAAAAAGTCACCACCGACCAGAATACATTCTTTCATCTGGTAATGTCCACGTGGGATGGCTGGAATTAAATAATGAATGACCTGTTCTCTTTTGAATCCTGGAAAGATTACTTGTTGATGCGGTTCAAAGTAACCTGATAATTTATCAGGAAGAGGTTCGACAATCAAGTTCCAGCCAAGCGGAAACCAAAATCGTCTGCGGAAGGTTAGTGTTATCATTACATCATCGCCTTCCTTAAGTCTTTGGCGATCCACCTCTCGCGTAACCTCCAAGGTTGCAAACATCAACAAGTATGTTAATCCTTCATAAATTCCAAGTATACAAGCGCTATAAAATAAAAACCAACTGACAAAACCACCTTGAAATTGTGCATATACATAACAAATCAGCACTAATAGCGCCAATAAGGCTTTGTTATACTTTCTCTGTTTCATTTAGACACCGTCCTCTCAATGTACAGGAACTCGTGTCTCTTGTAACAACCGGCTGATGAAGCGCTCCGGTGTTTCCCCATCCATTCGTGCCTCTGGCTTCAAAATTAGGCGATGTCTAAAGATAGGAGGTACTAGCACCTTTACATCGTCTGGGATAACGTAATCACGACCTTGGATAAAAGCATAAGCTTGGGCAGCCCGGCATAGAGCCAATGTTCCACGAGGGCTAATTCCTAAGTAGACGCTTGGGTTGCTCCTTGTTTTCTGAGAAAGCCTTACCATATACTCTTTCACTGAGTCTGTTACTTTGATTTGAGTAATCATCGCTTGTAATTGAACGATTTCTTGTACACTAATAACAGCCTTCAAGCTCTCTATAGGGTGAACAGCACCCATACGAGTTAGAATGGCCATTTCTTCTTTTTCTGTTGGATACCCAAGCTGCAGTTGCAACAAAAAACGATCTAGCTGTGCTTCCGGAAGCGGAAATGTTCCTTCGTATTCAAGAGGGTTCTGTGTCGCCATAACAAAAAATGGCTGATTTAACTCATAGGTATTGCCATCAATCGTTACAGAGTGCTCCTCCATCGCCTCTAATAGGGCAGATTGCGTTTTTGGTGAGGTGCGGTTAATTTCATCAGCAAGCACCACATTTGCAAACAGAGGCCCTTTACGGAATTCAAACTCCATTGTTTTTTGATTGTAAATGGATACACCCGTTACATCAGTAGGAAGGAGATCTGGAGTAAATTGAATCCGTTTAAATTCTCCACCAATCGATTTAGCTAACGCACGTACAAACATTGTTTTTCCTACACCAGGTACATCCTCTAGTAAAACATGACCTTTTGCCAATAAAGCAACCAAGCCAAGTTCTATCATTTTTCTTTTACCGATAAGGACTTTTTCAATATTCAGTATTAGATCTTCTATAGAGTGATGGGGACGATCCATCTGGATCATACTCATATTTACAACCCCTTTTTGATTACATTGTCATGTGTCGATTTATTATTTGGATGTTTCATGTAATGATTGTTTTCCTTCTACCAAGTTACTGGAAGATATCTGGAAGAACAAGTGTTAAGTTTTAGTAAATACTCTTTGAATTATAAACTTCATTAAATTCTATTGCATAAAACATTCGGTTTTTACCTTGTCATTTCCTGCGCCATGTATCATCTTCCGTTAGCCAAAGAAATCTATGACAATCGAGTAGCTTTAACCACGCCTTCTATTATAGAAAAACAAAGCTATGTAGTTCCATTGTTAATGGATCACTATTAATGTAACATGCATCCCTTAATAGTAGAAAAAAGCTTCATCAACAATGCTGACGAAGCTTTTATATGGTTTGTAGTAATTGATTTTTATAGGTAGCTCTTTATATGACGTTTTTTAAATGGTTTACGTGACAATAAATGATATAAACAAAAAAAGCCTGCAATATTTGCGGCTTTCTACTTTACATGTGTGGTGCGGGTGGAGGGACTTGAACCCCCACGGTCGCCCGCCAGAACCTAAATCTGGTGCGTCTGCCAATTCCGCCACACCCGCATATGAAACTGGTGAGCCATGAAGGACTCGAACCTTCGACCCTCTGATTAAAAGTCAGATGCTCTACCAACTGAGCTAATGGCTCATAATGGCTGGGGTACCAGGATTTGAACCTGGGAATGACGGAGTCAAAGTCCGTTGCCTTACCGCTTGGCTATACCCCACCAAAATGGTGCCGGCGATAGGACTTGAACCCACAACCCCCTGATTACAAGTCAGGTGCTCTACCAATTGAGCTACACCGGCATTATTTACAATGGTGGCTCGGGACGGAATCGAACCGCCGACACGAGGATTTTCAGTCCTCTGCTCTACCGACTGAGCTACCGAGCCTTATTATTTCTATAATAGTAATTCCAATACACGATAAAAATCTTATTCCACCAATTGAATAAATGGCGGAGCTGACGGGACTCGAACCCGCGACCTCCGGTGTGACAGACCGGCGTGAACTCCAACTTCACCACAGCTCCAAAATTTTGGTTGCGGGGACAGGATTTGAACCTGCGACCTTCGGGTTATGAGCCCGACGAGCTACCGAACTGCTCCACCCCGCGATAATAGAAAGAATTAATGGTGGAGGATGACGGGATCGAACCGCCGACCCTCTGCTTGTAAGGCAGATGCTCTCCCAGCTGAGCTAATCCTCCAGATAAATGGTGACCCGTAGGGGATTCGAACCCCTGTATGACAGCGTGA
>NZ_JAPTNK010000079.1:0-257 GCF_026891775.1 Brevibacillus halotolerans | reverse complement strand
AGACTTACATAGCCACCTGCGCGCGCTTTACGCCCAATAATTCCGGACAACGCTTGCCACCTACGTATTACCGCGGCTGCTGGCACGTAGTTAGCCGTGGCTTTCTCGTTAGGTACCGTCAAGGTGCTACCTTATTTAAATAGCACTGTTTCTTCCCTAACAACAGAACTTTACGACCCGAAAGCCTTCATCGTTCACGCGGCGTTGCTCCATCAGACTTTCGTCCATTGTGGAAAATTCCCTACTGCTGCCTCCCG
>NZ_JAPTNK010000078.1:0-261 GCF_026891775.1 Brevibacillus halotolerans | reverse complement strand
CTCGTATAGATGTTACCGATCTATCAAGCGAAATGGCATCCATTGATGCGCAAATCGCTTCGCAGCATGCTGAACTAAATCGTGTTAAATCAGGCAAAGAACCTGAAACGATTGCCCAACAGGAAGAGCGTGTTCGTCAAGAGAAAGAAAAGGTTGACTCTGCCGAGAAGGAATACAACCGTACCAAACAATTGGTAGAGGCTGGTGCTTCTCCTGCCACTGATTTGGACAAGGCTAAGGACTCATTATCCCAAGCGCAAT
>NZ_JAPTNK010000077.1:0-262 GCF_026891775.1 Brevibacillus halotolerans | reverse complement strand
CATCAATGGGAATTGTAGTATTAGCGTTAATTTATGCCTTAATAATAAGGTTCGATGACCTCTATAATTACTTAAAAAAGAAATTAATATCATAATTACTTACAACTGGGAAAAAGTATTTTTAACAAAGGGAGGTTTTTTTCATTATATTAAGTTCACTTACAACCTATTTCATTATAGCTACCTCAACTTGATATTACACATTCCTTTCATTCCCATCAGTAGTTGTAGTAGTGACTATCTTCATACTACATTCCATATC
>NZ_JAPTNK010000076.1:0-267 GCF_026891775.1 Brevibacillus halotolerans | reverse complement strand
AAGAAGTGATGGATCAGCTTTGTATTAAAAACAAAACACAACTTAAAACATGGATGCGATGGTACAGAAATGGCGAGACACATCGTTTTGAGCAGCCTGTAGGTAAACAGTACACGTATGGGAAAGGGGCGGAATTTACCTCAGAGCTGGAGAAATTGAAACAAGAAAATAGGTTCTTAAAACAACAACTTGATGTTTTAAAAAAGTACAGGGAGTGGGAAAGGAGGTGTCACCAGAAGTAGTAGTTCAATGGATGAACGAGATAAA
>NZ_JAPTNK010000075.1:0-284 GCF_026891775.1 Brevibacillus halotolerans | reverse complement strand
TGGTTGATATTCCAGTACCACCTCTGTTCCGCTTGAGCAATGGCGTGACGCAGGAGGATAGGGTGAGCGGCCTATTGGATGGCCGTCTAAGCAGTAAGTGTGGTGTGTAGGCAAATCCGCACACCAATAAGCACAAGCTGTGATGGCGAGGGAAATTTAAGTACCGAAGTCCCTGATTTCACACTGCCAAGAAAAGCGTCTAGCGAGGAACAAGGTGCCCGTACCGCAAACCGACACAGGTAGGCGAGGAGAGAATCCTAAGGTGCGCGGGATAACTCTTGCTA
>NZ_JAPTNK010000074.1:0-288 GCF_026891775.1 Brevibacillus halotolerans | reverse complement strand
GGGACTGACCCCCGTTTGTAGGACAGGGATCAAAACACCTTACAAGTTTAAGCAGCCAGTCGTCGGAATTCAACCGGTGACTGGTTGTTTAGTTTTGTTTGAATGCGAATTGAGTTATAGTAAGAGATATATTCTCGAACGGTCTGTTCAACGATTGCCGTCGTTGTACAGGTTAATCCTTCGAGGATGAACGTTTCCGACTTGAGGCAGGCGTGAAACGATTCAATCGGGGCGTTATCAGCAGGTGTTCCCTTCCGGGACATACTCATGGTAATGCCTCTTTCCTTT
>NZ_JAPTNK010000073.1:0-292 GCF_026891775.1 Brevibacillus halotolerans | reverse complement strand
CCCATACGTGTACTGTTTACCTACAGGCTGCTCAAAACGATGTGTCTCGCCATTTCTGTACCATCGCATCCATGTTTTAAGTTGTGTTTTGTTTTTAATACAAAGCTGATCCATCACTTCTTTCACGGGGATACCAGCCAATCTCATCTCAACAGCCTTCATCTTAATTTCCATAGGGTAACTCACTCTCGTTGCCAAAGAAAAAACACCTCCAGGTTACTTCCATATCTTACGACATGGTTGCATTCTCTTGAAGGTGTTTTGATTTGTCTCACGTTATGGGGTCAGTCCC
>NZ_JAPTNK010000072.1:0-295 GCF_026891775.1 Brevibacillus halotolerans | reverse complement strand
GTCTAAAAGAGCGTATGGAACACAAGCCGCCTATGATGTCCGGCGGTCAAAAGCAACGTGTAGCCATCGCCCGTTCTCTCGTGAATCGCCCGGCGATTTTGCTAGCGGATGAACCAACGGGAAACCTAGACAGCCGTTCTACTAGAGAGGTTATGGCCATTTTCCAAAAATTGCACGCACAGGGAGTTACCATTATTCTTGTCACGCATGAATTGGATACCGCTCAGCACGCAGAACGTATTGTTGTCTTTAAAGATGGTGTCATTATGAAGGATGAAAAAGTAAAAGAACGACT
>NZ_JAPTNK010000071.1:0-303 GCF_026891775.1 Brevibacillus halotolerans | reverse complement strand
TGGCCGTTGTCCCATATACTTGAGCACTGATATCCTTTTTCTTATCCTTGATGGTTCCGCTACCGTAGATTTGAGCCATGACATTTTGAACGTAAGGATTAATTCTTTCCAGGGTAACGGCATCATCGATGGTCAAATCATCATCCTTGACAGGTTCTTCGGTCTCCCAGCTTACTATCGCGGTAAACTTTGCATCGGCTACATTTCCGAACTGACTTGTCATCATTTCTTTTCCGCCCTTACCCATTGTCATAATGGCAATGACGGAAGCGATGCCGATAATAATTCCTAGCATGGTTAAAA
>NZ_JAPTNK010000070.1:0-321 GCF_026891775.1 Brevibacillus halotolerans | reverse complement strand
CAAGAAATGAAAGCAACTTCGAATAAATATATCCAATTACTTCAACAGAATGGTATACAAGAAAATAGCTGCTACAATGGAATATTGGTTTTTCCCGTTACATTTAGGAATTGGTTTGATCCAGAAAAGGAATTAGTAATATTCGAGGATAATCTTAAAGGGACCTTAGCTTCTAAAAATAAAGATAAAGAATCGTTAGCCAAGTCAAATTTCATTTCAGAGGACGAGGTAACAGTTATACAGAATCTAATATTTCAAATTAGTCCACATATAAAGAAAACTGACATGATACAAACCTTAATAACAATTTTTAAAAGAAGG
>NZ_JAPTNK010000007.1:0-270817 GCF_026891775.1 Brevibacillus halotolerans | reverse complement strand
AATTTCCATAGGGTAACTCACTCTCGTTGCCAAAGAAAAAACACCTCCAGGTTACTTCCATATCTTACGACATGGTTGCATTCTCTTGAAGGTGTTTTGATTTGTCTCACGTTATGGGGTCAGTCCCAAATACGGTTCAACAAAAACTATTGGACTTTTTTCAGATTTATGTGGCGCCTATATTAGAAAAATGGGATGAAGCTAGCATTGAGAACCTCCTTGATAAACGTGATGATCCTGTCTTTGCAAAGGAATGGATGCGGGTTTACACTGAACTATCTACCCTCAAGAAAAATGAAAGCCTCTCTTCCTTATATGTATCAACGGATGAAGAGCTACGTAAAAACATCTTTTTGCAGGTGCTCAAGATAAGCTCACAAGATGATTTGGCAGCATATATTTCTTATGATTTTGGTCTGATTTTTGATAGTGTGATGTTTACATATAGCGATGAATGGTTAAACGGATTATGGAATGAGTATCAGGAGAAGAGAATTCCCCACGGGGAATTGCAGCAATCTAAGCGTCAAATCGTTTTGTAAGATGGCTTTGATGTATGGAAAGGAAGAAGTAATCTGTAAGAATCACCTAGGAATGAAGATTTTGTTATAATAAATTTTTAACACACGACGATAGCAGACTCCAGAAAACCAGAAGATTAAGAGAACTAGCTAATTCCCGAACTTGTCAGAAAGAACAGATGACCAGATGATGGCGATTTTGATAATTAGGAATACGATAGCGAGAGCATACCCAAACGTCAGCAAGCAGAGCTTGAAACAGTCAAATGAAGAGGGATTATGCATTCTGCTGATATCTTTTGTTCAGCTACTTGTGCTACTTGATCTAACAGTAGAAGGAAAAAAGAGGGGAAAGGGTACCACTCGATCAGGAGCTAGGGAAACTCGACGCCGATTGAGAAAAAGTGAATAGGATTCTAGAAAAATAACAAATCTATCTTATTTCATTGCCCAAACGATGAGATAAGATAGATTTGTTTTGTGAAATGGATATCGATCTCGGAGATGAGAAACGTGATCGAATTGACTTATTAAAGGGATATGAAGTGTGATCGTATGTAAAAATGCTTCAAAGATCAACTAGCCCATACATCTACATGTTAGTGAGATAATAAAAAGTAACAATTTACTCTTTGATGTGAGGTGCATCAAAGAAACCCCTTCTTTTTTACGTAAAATGCTCCCCTCATCACCCAAAATGGACAAATCTGCTCCCTTTTTACAGGAAAGTGACATTTTTATTTAACTAACAAATTGAAAATTCTAAGAGGAGGATTGTGAAAAAGAATTCTTTTACAAAATATGAATCTATTTATTTTTTTGTAAAAATTATTTATAATATGATTTGTAAATACTTCCTAATACTTACAATACCAATTAGTAATGCGCTTTTTTATTAGCAGAGTTAATTGATTTTGATTGTCCGCGATTTGAACTGAGAAGGCGATTCTTGATTTTTGAGAGATTTTTTATGCAAGTAAATTTCGATTGATCGCTCCACGGAAATATTGAGTAAAGTACCTCGTTAGTCCTATCTGATATAACATCTGACACACCTATTTTAAATTTCACTAAAATGACTTTTTTACATGTATTCTTTCCTAGCATAGACAGTAAACAGAACAGACTGAACCCATTTGATGACTTCAGGTAAGCTTTTGATACCAAAAGCAGTTACAATGTTGGACATAAGCGATAAAACAGTGGTTACTAAGGTCCAGTAGATAAAGCCTGGTATGTCAAGAACGGGGCCTTTATTTAGAGGGTGGATAAGCTGCGCTTTTTACTAGTTCACATGTCATTTTCTTTCATGTAAATAAATGCTATTTATACTTGTTTAAAGATTAGCTTATATTTTTTTACATAATAAAAATTGCATTTATTTATGTTTTGGATTAATATTTTCTGCATACATATTTTTAGTCAGGTTGAAATTTGCAGTTTCAAAAAATTTAGAACAATTTGTTTTAGACAAGATTACCCAGTCTTTCACTATCCATCGTAACGAAGGGAGTTTCAGAATATGTCACAATCTGTTGATTCTCGGACGATTCCAATCGACTTGGAAAAAGAGCTGAAGACGCTGAAAGGGATTGGACAAATAGCTGTGCTGGCGACAGAGGACCCTGTTACAGTGCCAGCCGTTCATCTGAGTCACTTTTTCTCAGACTGGAAATCAGAACAATTATTGACCGGGAGCCAAACTTCTGCATCTACATCGCACCATGACGAGAGGGATGAAACCTTGCCTCTTGCTTACAGCTTTGGGGGAGAGCTACAACTGGCGGTGGATGAGCCGGGTACGCTAGTCGAGGTTCTCTTGCGGGCGACTCGTATCGCCCACGACAAAAAGCTGGTTTTTGTTCAACTAGATGGTAGCGAAGTCACAATGACGTATGCCCAATTATTGCAAGAGGCAGAGTCGATCCTGCGGGGGTTGCGGCAACAAGGACTTCAACCAGGCGATCCAGTGATCTTCCAGCTCGATGATAATAAAAATTTCGTCACTGCGTTTTGGGCCTGTGTACTGGGTGGCTTTTTACCGACACCGATCGCCATTGCACCGACTTATACAGACTGGAATTCTGGAATCAGCCGTATCTATAACGCTTGGAAGCTATTACAAAAGCCATTGGTGCTAGCAGACGAGGCATTGATTGAATCGATTGATCAACTAAAAAACCTTTGGGAGACGGACGAGCTACGCTATGTAGCATTGGAGCCTTTATTACAAAATGAGCCAGATCAGCAGTATTACGAGGCTTCACCAGATTCGCTTGTACTTCATCTTTTGACATCAGGCAGCACTGGAATCCCGAAATGTGTGCAGCATTGCAACGAAAGTATTCTCGCTCGTGCACGCGGCACCGTTGCATGCCATAAATTTACATCGGATGAAATCATTCTGAATTGGATGCCATTGGATCACGTGGGTGGAATCGTGATGTTTCATGTGCTTGGTGTCTATCTGGCAAGTGAACAGATTTTGCCCAAAATCGACAGCTTTATTGCAAATCCACTAAATTGGTTTAACTGGATTAACCACTATCGCGCAACAATGACCTGGGCACCGAATTTCGCATTTGCGCTGGTGAACGATCAAGCCGAAAAAATCAAGCAAAACAACTGGGATCTCTCCTGCATGCAGCATATTCTGAATGGGGGAGAGCCGGTCGTTTCTAAGGTTGTACAGCAATTCCTCAGCCTGCTTCAACCTCATGGACTGCCTGATGATACGATGGCTCCTTCCTTTGGGATGTCTGAGACTTCTTCAGGAATTGTTTTTAATAAGCTTCTCAATCGACTATCTCCGACCAGTGGGTATCAGATTTTGGATAAGGCATCGCTTGGGGGAACGGTTCGTAGTGTTCCTGTAGATCATCCAAACCATGTAATGTTTACCGAAGTAGGCGGGCCGATCCCAGGTGTATCCATTCGTATTGTCGATTCCAACAACAACGTAATTCGAGAAAACCAAATTGGACGCTTGCAGGTTAAAGGTAACAACATCATGGTGGGCTATTACCAAAACCCGGAAGCGAATGCAGAAGTATTCGTCGAGGATGGCTGGTTTATCACAGGCGACCTTGGCTTCCTGCATCAAGGCAGGCTAACAATCACCGGTCGTGAAAAAGACGTAATTATCATCAACGGAAATAATATTCATAATTATGAAATAGAATCGTTCGTGGAAGAGGTAAAAGGCGTAAAGGTCACGTTCTCCGCGGCTGTCTCCATTCCCAAGGTGTCTAGCGGCAGCGATGAACTGGCAATTTTCTTCGTTCCTGAAGAACCTGATCTGGAATCCTGCTTAGGTGTAATCAAAGAAATTCGCCGTCATCTTAACGTCAAGATGGGTCTAAATCCAGCGTTAATCGTTCCAATTACACAGGAGGAGTTCCCGAAAACGAACTCTGGAAAAATCCAGCGTCCCGAGCTTTCCAGACGTTTGGCTAAGGGAGAGTTTGACGAGATTCTCAAGCAAATTGATCTAAAGCTGGAAAATGACAACACGCTTCCGAGCTGGTTCTACAAGCCGGTATGGGTCGAATCTCCAGCGGAAGAGACTTCTTCTGTGAATATGACGAATATCGAGGATGTGCAACTGGCTGGCCATTGTCTACTCATGATTGATTCGATGGATCTGGCGAGCAAGTTTGTTGTAGGAGAAATGGATGAAGGAGAATGTATTAGCGTTACAAACGGAAAAGAATTCTCCAAAATTAGTCGACTTCACTATGTCGCTAATTTCAATAAACCTCATGACCTCGATCAATTATTCGGCGCCCTGAAAGAAGAGCAGCTTGACGTTTCGCATGTGTTCTATTTGCATGGGATGAGTAATAGTGTCGCGGGGAGTCAGCCACAGACGATAGACGAGTTGAAAGCCATACAAGAACACAACTATGCGATCGTCCACCTAGCAAAAGTCATGGCTGATCGCAATTTACAACCATCAACGTTTAGCTTGGTTACACATAATCTCTACCAAACGAATGACATGGAAATGATTTCCTATTCTTTTTCTCCGTTGATTGGTTTTTTCAAAACATTACCGCATGAATTCCCAGAGACAACATTTCTTCATATCGATTTTTCTGATGACGTACATGAGAACTACAGTCTATACATAAAAAAAGAGCTAAACAATCTTCTAGCCCTCGCCAAATTAGCTGAGGAAAAAGATGAAACGGATTATTCCAAAACAGCTATCGTTGCTTATCGTGGAAATAAGCGCTATAGCCCAAGAATAACCCGTGTGGAATTGGAAAATAAAGCGCTTTCGGATAGCCCGCTGACACAAAACGGTTTTTATTTAATTACTGGTGGTCTTGGTGGAGTAGCGAAGCTTTTTACCGAGCATCTATTGCGTCACTGCCAGGCAAAAGTGCTTCTTGTTGGTCGAACAACGCTTCCAGACAATGTAGAGGAAGGCTATACTGACGGATCAACTAGTACAAAAGAAAAAATGAAATGTCTCAAGGAGCTTAAAAGCTTGGCACAAAATGGTGGAGAAGTTCACTATGTTGCATGTAATATCGCTGATCCTGTGCAGCTCGAAGCTATCGTTGCTGAGTGGGAGGAACGTTTTGGCCAAGCTCTGAATGGAGTGATTCATCTGGCGGGTGTCTACCGAGAGACATTGCTCAAGGATGAAACCATGTCCACATTAGATGAAATGTTCGAGGCAAAGGTGTATGGTACGTTTGCGCTTTATCAGCTTATGAAAAATCGGCCTAACAGCATTTATATCACGTCATCCTCAACGACTACATTGTCTTCTGGCTATATGGCGGGTGCCTATGCGGCGGCAAATCAGTTCGTGGAAAGCTTCAGCCAGTATATGCAGGCGAGTGGTGATGTGAAAACATATTGCTTTGCCTGGAGCTTATGGGATGACATCGGGATGGGACGTGACCTGCTGGTGATGAAAAAGATCCTGCAAAGCCGGGGGCATCAAGCGATCCGCTCTGTTAAAGGTCTTTATTCCTGGCTGATAGGCTTGATGGCCAATGATGCCTTCCTTTATGTAGGGATTGACGAATCCAAACCGGACATGTCCAAGCTTCTGGCTGTCGAGCCTAAGAGACAAAAAATCCTTCATCTCTTTTTCCAATTGGATCAAACCATGGATCTGACGAATCAAACATTGAGAGAAAAGACAGAGCAAATTCTTCTGACCAAAAACTCTGGTGAGCCAATCCTAGTGGCGTTGCATGAAACAGATGAATGGTTGTACACCGAGACAGGGGAACCCGATAGTGAAGCAATGCTTGTGGCATTAGCTAAAAAAGCAGGAGACGTCGAACGTATCAAACCTAGGTCTCCCTTAGAAAATGCTCTGTTTGGCATTTGGTCAAGCTTACTTGGAACAGATGATTTTGGAGTCCATGATAACTTTTTTGCTCTAGGTGGACAATCAATTAAGGCGACACAACTGCTAACACAGGTTCGAGAAATGTGTCAGGTGGACCTTCCATTACGTGTATTGTTTGCTAATCCAACGATTGAGGAACTTGCCAAAGAGCTTGAACATCAAATGGGAGCGAGTCCATGTAACACAGAAGAGCAGCGTAAGATCACAAAAGCTGTGTACGGAAACACTCTCCCAATGTCTAACGCACAAAAGCGTCAATGGTACCTATACCAATTAAACCCAGAAAGCCCATACTACAACAACACCGTAAGCCTTCATCTGAAAGGAGAGAAGCTTCACGTTCATCTGCTTTCACAAGCGGTGCAACTAATTGTGGACCGACATGAAATACTACGAACCCGATTTGCTTTACAGGAGGACGAGGCGGTACAGATTATTGATCCAAAACAGGTAATGGAAGTGCCGTTGGTGGATTTGACTCATCTACCCCTCAGTGAACGTGAGCAGGCAGTACAAGCACACATCCGTCAAGAAGCGACTACACCATTTCATTTAGAAAAGGATCAACTTATTCGTGCGGTGTTGATCCGGGCCGGAGACGATGATCATGTCATGGTGGTCTCGATTCATCATATTGTCTCCGATGGTTGGTCTGTCGGGGTATTCATTGAGGAATTAGCTAATGCCTATGACCAAATGAGAGCTGGAAAGCGCGTAGAATTGCCAGAATTGCCGATTCAATATGCAGATTATACACTTTGGCAGCAAAACCTGCTCTCAGATGAACTGATCGTCCATCAATTAACCTATTGGAAAAATAAGCTTGCGGATGCAACTGAATTACAACTGCCAACTGATTATCCGCGTCCCGTTCATTCAAAACGTGTGGGTAAAACTATTGAACGAAATTTCAGTTCACATCTACGAAAAAAACTGGAGAAGTTAAGTCAACAAGAGGGCGCAACACTGTACATGACCCTGTTATCCTCCTTTTTAACCCTGCTGTCCCGTTATTCTGGCCAGCGTGATGTTATTGTCTCATCCGTTACAGCTAACCGGAATCAAGTCGAGATCGAGCGTTTGATAGGATTTTTCGTGAATACATTGGCTATTCGTGCAGATATCGATATGACCGAAAGCTTTGCTGATCTTTTACAAAAAGTAAAAGCAGCTACACTGGAAGCGTTCGATAATCAGGACGTTCCGTTTGAGATGGTAGTAGACGAGCTTTCTCTTGAACGTAGGCCACATCTTCATCCTCTTTCTCAAGTGTTGTTTATTGTTCAAAATGCCAAAATGCGTGCGATTGACCTGGCAGATGCTACGATGACGATGCATATCGAGAACAGCGAAACGTCTAAGTTTGATATTACCGTTCAGGTCTTTGAAGCAGGAGAAGACTTACAGGTTATGCTTGAATATGATACGGAGCTGTACCGCGATGATACGATGGAACGAATGCTGTCCCACTTTGAACGGCTTCTTACGGCAATAAGTGAAGATGTAGCTCAGCCTCTTTCTCAGGTAACGTTCCTCTCTGACGCAGACATCCATCTGCTCTCGTCATTTAATCAAACAGAGATGGATTATCCACGAGACCTGACGTTGCATCAACAATTTGAACAGCAGGTAGATCGTAGCCCAGATGCTGTAGCGGTTGTCGAAGGGGATGGAGTTCAGACGATCACCTATAAGGAACTGAACAGACATGCAAACCAACTTGCCGTTCACTTAAGAACAAGAGGGGTCAAAGCAAATCAGGTTGTAGGGCTTATGGCTGATCGTTCCATTAAGATGTTAACCGGTTTACTTGCTATTCTCAAGGCGGGAGGGGCTTTCCTGCCAATTGATCCGGCGCTACCGAAAGAGCGAATCAGCTACATGCTAGAAAACAGTGGTAGTACCCTGTTACTAACAGATCGTGATATGGCAGATCTACCCTTCAATGGCGACGTGATCAAGCTAGATAACACCATATACCAGCATAACAATGCAGATAATCTAGATTGTATCAACACTTCGTCCGATTTGTTGTATGCCATATATACGTCTGGTACAACGGGTCATCCAAAAGGAATTATGCTTACACATCGCAATTTATCTAATATTGTTCATTTTGAATATAACCGGACCACGCTTGATTTTAGACGAGTTTTGCAGTTTACCACTATGAGCTTTGACGTGTGCTATCAGGAAATTTTCTCAACGCTGTTGGCGGGTGGGGAGCTTTATATCATCGGAAATGATGACAAGCGCGATATCCTAAAGCTTTTAGCATTTATTGAAGAATACAGGTTGGAGACAGCATTTCTGCCGACCTCATTGTTTAAATTCATCATTAATGAATCGTATTATGTGGAAAAATTACCGAAAACGTTGAAGCATTTGGTCGTTGCAGGTGAGCAGCTAGTCCTGCCAGAATCGTTCATCGCCTATCTGCATCAGCATGATATCCAGTTGCACAACCATTATGGACCGTCAGAAACGCACGTTATTACCAGCCTAACGATGAAGGCAAAAGAGTCGATCATGGGGATTCCACCGATTGGACGCCCACTAGCCAATACACGAATTTTCATTGTTAGTGAAGAAATGCAGCTTCAACCTGTTGGTGTACCGGGGGAACTTTGTGTCTCAGGTGACACGGTTGGACTAGGATATCTTAACCGAAAAGAATTAACTGCTGAAAAATTTGTGATAAATCCGTTTGCGCCAGATGAGATTATGTATCGCACGGGTGACATAGCCCGATGGTTACCAGACGGCACGATTGAATACTTAGGGCGTATTGACCATCAAATAAAAATCCGGGGCTATCGAATTGAGCCGGGAGAGATCGAAATTCAATTGTTGAACCATCCGATGATTAGCAAAGCATTTGTCATGGTGTATCAAAATGGGACGAATGCCAGTCTGTGTGGGTACTATGTGGCGGAGGAAGCCTTGTCACCAGAGGCTGTCCATAGCTATTTAGCTGAATCATTACCTGACTATATGGTGCCAGCTTACCTGACTCCACTGAATGAATTGCCACTCAATCACAATGGCAAAATTGACCGTCGCGCTCTGCCGATTCCCGACTCGTCTATGACAATGGATGAGTATGTGGACCCGAGTACTGAAACAGAGGAAACATTGGCCGAGATTTGGTCGGAGGTTTTGGGAGTCGAGAATGTGGGTGTAACCAGCAATTTCTTCAAAATAGGAGGTCATTCTCTAAAAGCAACAATGCTGGTAGCGCGGATTCATAAGCATTTTGGTATCGAATTCCCGCTCAAAGAGGTTTTTCACAAACCGACGATTCAACAGATGGCAGGCTATATCGAGCAAGCGGCTGTTCGATCCTTTACTACGATAGAGTCTGCGCCAGCCATGACTCACTATCCTGTTACCTCCGCACAAAAACGGCTCTATGTTATTAGTCAGTTTGATGGTGTGAAGACAGGGTATAACATGCCAGTCATCGCAGAATTACGCGGCAACCTGGATAAAGAACGCTTACGACAAGCTCTCGAAGCTGTTGTTCTTCGCCATGACACGCTCCGTACCAGCTATGAAATGATGGATGGCGTACTCGTGCAACGGATTCATGAGAGCGCTTATGTATCTTTGGAGATTGTACAGATTCAGACCACCGAAGCCGTATCTTCTGCTGATAGGAAGATACACGACTCGATTAGTAATGCAATACGACCGTTTCACTTGCGTATAGCTCCACAACTTCGGGCCACCCTGATTGAACTAGCTCCAGAGCACGCTATCCTCGTGGTCGATATGCACCACATCGCCGCAGACGGGGTGTCGTTGAATATTTTTATGAACGATCTTGGGGCGTACTACCAAGGTAAGTCACTGCCGCCGCTTCACATACAATACAAGGATTATGCAGTTTGGAAGCAATCTTACCTTGGCAGTGAAGAGAATCAACAGCATGAGGCGTATTGGCTTGACATATTTACGAACGAGCCACCTATGCTAGAGCTACCAACTGATTTCCAGCGCCCATCTGTCCAAAGTTTCGAGGGAGATCGTATTTGGATCGATCAGGACGAAGACTGGACCGCAAAACTGAAAGCTTTGGCTACAAGTCTTGATACTACGCTTTATATGCTATTGCTTGCTGCGTACAATGTCTTTTTGGCTAAATGGACGAATCAGGAAGATATTATCGTAGGATCACCGATTGCGGGTCGCCCACATGCCGATGTAGAGCCGATAATGGGTATGTTTGTCAACACGCTCGCGCTGCGTAATTATCCTGAAGCCAATAAGTCATTCATTCAGTTCGTTGCAGAAGTAAAGGAACACGTGCTTCAAGCCCACGAACACCAAGATTATCCACTCGAAGAATTGATCGAAAAGCTGGGCATACGCCGCGACTTAAGCCGTAATCCGTTATTTGACACGATGTTTACCTTGCAAAATGTGGATATTGATTACAACGTGATGCAAGATGTCCAAGTCAGAGCATATGATTACCAATACCCGATTTCCAAGTTTGATTTGACCTTATTGTGCGTGGAGAAAGACGGCCGACTCCGTTTTGAGTGGGAATACAGCACAAAGCTGTTTACTCGCGAGACGATTGTGCGGATGTCTAAACATCTGATCCATCTGTTGGAGCAAATCATAGAACAGCCCCAGCTCTCTATTGTCGACATCGAGCTAATAACAGAAGCAGAAAAAACACAACTATTGCATGATTTTAACCGTACGGAATGGGGGCATCCGGTTGAACAGACGATTCATGCTTTGATTGAAAAGCAAGCGCTCCTAGCACCTGATCAGACCGCAGTTGTATTTCGCTCAGAGGCATTGACCTATCAGCAACTCAATGAGAAAGCGAATCAACTTGCCCATACCCTGCGTGAAAAGGGAGCAGGTCCTGAGCAGGTCATCGCCATCATGGCGGATCGTTCCTTAGAGATGTTCATCGGTTTACTTGCCATACTAAAGGCAGGAGCTGCATTCGTGCCAATTGATCCAGAATACCCTGCTGAACGCATCCAATATATGCTTGACGATAGCCAGGCGAAGCTGTTACTCCATCACACGAATCAAGACGTAAAGCTCGATGCTTACACAAGGGAGGTTATTCGAATCTCTGATCAGGCTTCCTATCAGAGAGACGTAGCCAACCTTCCAGAGATGACGCAGCCATCTAATTTGGCATATATCATCTACACATCGGGTTCAACAGGGAAGCCCAAAGGTGTTATGATCGAGCACCGTTCCCTTGTTAATCTGTGCTTCTGGCATCGGAGTGAGTATGGTATCACTGCCGATGATGCTACGACTAAATACGCTGGATTCGGCTTCGATGCCTCGGTTTGGGAGATATTCCCGTACCTGATTAGTGGGGCCACTATCCATGTAATCGGAGACGAACTTCGGTACGATATTCACAAACTTAATGAGTACTATGAACAAAATCGTATCACGATCAGCTTTTTGCCAACCCAACTATGTGAGACCTTCATGAGTCTTTGTAACCGATCGCTTCGTTATCTGCTTACGGGTGGCGATAAGCTTAGAACCTATGAACCGCAAAGCTATCAGCTGGTAAACAACTATGGGCCAACTGAAAATACGGTCGTTGCCACCAATTGCTTCATCACAAAGGCAGGTAGTAGCATTCCAATTGGTAAGCCGATCCACAACGTCAAGGCATATGTGCTTAATTCTTACAATCAGCTTCAGCCAGTCGGTGTGCCAGGCGAGTTATGTGTATCAGGGACTAATTTAGCACGCGGTTACTGGAATAAGCAGGAGCTGACCGATGAAAAGTTCGTTGCCAATTCGTTTGCTACGGGCGAGCGTATGTATCGCACAGGCGATCTAGTGCGTTGGCTTCCAGACGGTAATCTGGAATATGTAGGCCGAATGGATGCCCAAGTAAAAATCCGTGGACACCGAATTGAACTGGGCGAGATTGAAACAACACTCATGCAGCATCCATTTGTCAAGGAGGTTGCTGTCGTCGCTTGGCAAGATAGTAACAGTAACATGCTAGCGGCATACTTTACGGTTGATTCGGTGGTAACTACGAATGAATTGCGCAAATGGCTTGCTCAATCACTCCCGGATTACATGGTGCCAGCCTATTTTATTGAGGTAGAGCGGCTACCACTGACCGCTAACGGCAAGGTAGATCGAAAGGCATTGCCTCCAGTTGACAAATCCGCTGAGGCCGCTATCTCCTATAAAGCACCGCAAAACGAGACAGATGCTATACTCGCCACGATCTGGCAAGAAGTATTAGGAGAAGAACGAATCGGTATTCAAAGTAACTTCTATGATCTGGGAGGAGACTCGATCAAGGCTATCCAAGTAATTGCCCTGTTGAACAAGCATCAATTGAAAGTAGAGATTAAAGACATCTTCATGAATCCAACCATTGAGGAACTCAGCATGTATGTCAAACCGCTAGAAGCCAAGGCTGATCAGGGCATGGTTACAGGGGCGGTGGAATTGACACCAATTCAACGATGGTTCTTCGCTCAGAAATTCACTGATTCTCATCATTGGAACCAAGCAATGATGGTCTATCGTCGTGAAGGCTTTGACGAACAAGCCCTTTGTCGTGTCTTGCACGAACTGGTGTTACACCATGATGCTCTGCGTATGTCCTATGAAATATCCGAGCTTGATATCAATCAAGTAAACCGTGGGGAAGAAGGGTGTTTGTATGGCTTTGAGGTGATTGACCTGAGCCATCTGAGTGCTGAGAAAGAGCTTGATTTAGCCATCCAAACAGAGGCTTCCCGCATTCAACAAAGTCTCGACCTGACTTGTGGGCCGCTTATCCATGCCGGCTTATTCCATACGGCGGAAGGTGACTATCTATTGCTGGCGATCCATCATTTAGTAGTAGATGGTGTCTCGTGGCGCATCCTGCTTGAAGATTTGGCCCGTGGCTACGAACAGGCTATAGGTGATCAGTTGATTCACTTTGCTGAAAAAACACACTCCTACCAAGACTGGGCAGAGGCACTTACCAGATACGCCAGCACCCGTATGGGACAAAGAGAAATGAGCTACTGGCAATCTGTGCTACAAACTACAACCGAACCAATACCAAAGGATGCAACATCGTCATGCAACAGTTGGGCTGAAACAACGGAAGAAACGATCTGGCTGAGTACAAAAGAAACGGAAGATTTGTTAAAACATGCTCATCACACTTATAACACCGAGATTAACGATATTCTGCTGACTGCACTAGGATTAACACTAAGCGAATGGAGTGGACAGACGCAGATCCGCGTTGATTTAGAAGGTCATGGCCGTGAAGAGATTATAGCGGATATCAGCGTCGCACGAACAGTTGGCTGGTTTACTTCTATCTATCCTGTGGTACTGAAGATGAATTCACTGCAAGACTTAGGTGAACAAATCAAACAGATGAAAGAATCTCTTCGCCAAATTCCCAACAAAGGCGTTGGCTACGGCATCCTGAATTACCTCGGCGAAACACCGCTTACCGGCAAACAGGCAGAAGTTAGCTTTAACTATCTTGGTCAATTTGACAACAGTCAACAGGTGGGATTATTCCAAGCATCTGACAAGTCTGTCGGTGAAATGTTCAGTCCAAGAGCCGAGCGAACCTATTTGCTTGATTTCCTTGGCATGGTAACAGACGGTAGATTAAAGCTTTCTGTCCTATATAACACCCAGATCCATCAAGCAAAAACGATCGCAAGCCTGTTGGAGCGGTTCAAAGAGAACTTGCTGCGTTGTATTTTGCACTGTGTAAGTAAGCAAACCAATGAGTTAACCCCAAGCGATTTTACCTCAAGCGGTTTGAGCTTTGATGACCTAGAAGCAGCGCTGGATCTTTTTAACAGATGAAGTAATTCGATCATCCCCGAAAACCAGCAAAATTACTCTGGCGCACACAGATACGGTCTTGTGGCTGTGTGCGCTGGAGACACTTTTTCTACCAATGGAAGAACCTACTAAATATTGGAATGAGGGGTGTATGTATAAGCATGTTTGACAAGCAAAATGTAGAAGATATTTACTTTTTATCTCCCATGCAAGCAGGGATGCTGTTTCATTCCTTAAAAGACACGGAGCAACATACATACTTTGAACAGCTCGATTTTCCCATACAAGGCGGATTAAGTGTCGAGCTTGTGGAACAGGCAGCCAATCACTTGATTAGTCGTTATAGCATTCTGCGCACTGCTTTTCTTTATAAAAATGTAAGCAAGCCATTACAAGTGGTACTCAAACAACGTCCGATCAAGGTGGATTATCGCGATATACGCCATCTGAATGAACAACAGCAGCATACCTACCTGACTGATCTGAAAAATGCGGATAAAGCGAAGGGTTTTTCCATGTCAGGCGATCCATTGACTCGATACACCGTCGTACAGAGAGGGGACGAAAGCTGGAATCTGATCTGGAGCTACCATCATATTTTAATGGATGGTTGGTGTTTCGGGATTGTGATGGATGATTTTTTCAGATTGTATGAACAGGCTCGCACGAATAAGCAGCTTCCAATGGATAGAGTCGTACCCTACAGCCGCTACATCAAATGGTTGGAGCAACAGGATCAAGAAGAGGCCCTTGATTATTGGAAAGCCTGCTTGCAAAACTACGACCAGCAGACCACTTTACCATCACCTTATCCGAATGGTGTCAAAATCGAATCTGGTTACCGTCAAGAGGAACTTTTCTTCAAGTTTGATGAAGCAGCTACTTCAGAGCTTTCCAAACTAGCGAAGAAATATCAGGTGACAATCAACCATCTGTTTCAAGCAGTCTGGGGCATTTTGTTGCAACGCTACAATAACAATGACGACGTAGTATTCGGTGCGGTAGTAAACGGTCGTCCGTCAGAGATTGAGGGTATTGATAAAATTGTAGGAGTCTGCATCAATACGATCCCAGTCCGTGTCAATGGTGGGAGTGGGATTACATTTGAACAACTCGTGCAGGAGATTAAAAAGCAAGCTCTCTCCTCAGAAAAGTACGCCTATGTGTCTCTCGCTGATATCCAAGCGGCCTCTGACGGTGGGCAGCAAGAAATGTTTGACAATATCATTGTTTTTCAGAATTACCCGCTTAAATCAGAATTAGGACAATACGGCAGTGGTCGCGACTTAGGCTTTACACTTGGAAAGCTAGAGGCGTTTGAACAAACCAACTACGGGATCAACGTGATTGTCGTTCCTGGTAAACAATTGACACTTACATTCAATTACAACGCCAATAAATATACGAAGGAGTTTATCCACAGGCTCGGACGGCATCTTCAAGTGATTATTCAACAGATCACACACGACCCAGAGATTGCTGCTCAAAAGATCAATATCGTTACGGAAGACGATGTAAACACGCTGGCAAGATGTAACGATACTACAGCCGATTATCCACTAGACAAAACGATTCATCAATTGTTCGAGGAACAGGCGGCTCAGACACCTGATCAAGTGGCTGTGGTTCATGATGGGGAGTCGATTACGTATGCGGAGCTAAACCGTAGAGCAAATCAACTGGCACATCGCTTGCGTGATCGCGGGATACAACCATCCGAGATCATTGGAATTCTGGCGGAACGTTCGATTCCAATGGTGATTGGATTGCTTGCTATTGTAAAAGCAGGGGGAGCCTATCTACCAATCGATCCTGAATATCCAGCGGAACGGATTACGTATATGTTGAAGGACAGTGGAGCGCGCCTGCTATTAACTGACAAAAAGTCAGAAGTTGCTCAGTTCTTTAGCGGTGAGGTGCTACAGCTCTCCGAAATACCGGATTTAAACAATCGTAATAACCAAAATCCAGAGCGAATCAATACCTCACAGGATATTTTGTATGCCATTTATACTTCAGGGACAACGGGAAAGCCAAAATGTACTCTGGTTAAGCATCGCAATCTTGTAAACCTGATCAGCTTTGAATACGCGAACACCTCACTTACATTCGATCGAGTGATGCAATTTACAACGATTAGTTTCGATGTTTGTGCGCAGGAGATTTTTTCAACTTTGCTCAAAGGTGGAGAGCTACACATCATCGCTAGTGATGAAAAACGAGATGTGCTTCGTCTGCTTCAGTTTGTGAAGAAACATCAGATTGAAACAGCTTTTTTACCGACTGCACTAGTTAAATTTATCATCGCAGAGCCGCTTTATGTGGAGAAATTGCCTGTGAATCTCAAGCATATCGTTACAGCAGGTGAGCCATTGGTTATTCCAGCTTCGTTCATCGATTATCTTCAAAAGCATGAGCTTCAACTACACAATCACTACGGTCCGTCTGAAACGCATGTCGTCACCACACTGACCATGAAAGCAGGAGACAGCCTTTTAGAGCTTGTACCAATTGGTCGTCCGATCGCCAATAACCAAATCCACATCTTGAATCGCTTCAATCAATTGCAACCAGTGGGGATTAGTGGAGAAATCTATATCGCTGGCGAGAATGTGGGAGCAGGATATCTAAACCAGCCAGAGCTAACGACAGAGAAGTTCGTCGATGACCCATTCCGTCCTGGTTATAAAATGTATCGCACTGGTGACGTGGGGAGATATCTAGCAGATGGCATGATTGAGTTTCAGGGACGGATTGACCATCAGTTAAAAATACGTGGCTACCGAATCGAACTAGGTGAGATTGAGGCGCAATTACTTAACCATCGTGCGGTACAAAAAGGATTCGTCACTGTTTACGAACAGGGGGGGACCCCAGGTTTGTGTGCATACTATGTTCCAGCCGAGCCAATTACGCAGGAGGAGCTTCGCAGTGATTTGGGAGTAATCCTTCCAGATTATATGATTCCTTCGGCGTTTATTGAACTAGAAGATATGCCACTCACACCCAACAATAAGATTGATCGTCGCGCTTTGCCTAAGCCAGACATGCAATCGGGGCGTATCTATGTAGCTCCTTCTAATCCTACAGAAGAGACTTTGACAATGATTTGGTCGGAAATTCTGGGGGTATTGCGGCTAGGGGTGACCGATAATTTCTTTGACTTGGGCGGTCATTCGCTTAAGGCGACCATGCTGGTATCACGTATTTATAAGCAGTTCAATGTCGATGTGCCGCTCAAGGTAATTTTCCAGCGTCCTACCGTACGTGAACTGGCTGCTTATGTTACCCAAAAGGAGATGGGGAACTACGTATCGATTCAGCTAGCAGCGCCGACTGAGGATAATGAGTATACAGCCACACCTGCCCAAAAACGGATATTTGTCATCAGTCAGTTCGAGGGTGTGGAGACCAGCTATAACATGCCGATGATGATTGATATCGAGGGAGAGATAGACCTTAATCGTCTGCGTGATGCATTGGATGAGATGACTCGCCGACATGGGGCATTGCGTACCTCTTTTGCTATGAAAAAGGATCATCTGGTACAACGCATCCAGCCAAACGCAGAAATTCCGCTGATCGTGAAGGAAGCGATGGAAGAAAATGTGGATGATGTGATCACATCGTTGATCCAGCCATTTGATCTAGGACTTGCACCATTGGCACGGGCTGCACTCGTACGATTACATGCGAGACGCTCAGTTCTCCTGATCGACCTGCATCACATAATTGCAGATGGTGTTTCTATTCATTTATTTTTCCAAGAATTAGGGAAGCTGTATAGTGGTCAAGACCTGCCAATGCCCTACCTTCAATATAAGGATTATGCTGTTTGGCAACAAGAACGGCTGAACGATCGTGAAGCCGATGAGCAGGCATCTTTCTGGCAAGAACAATGTAAAGGTGAATTACCAGTGCTCCAAATGCCGACTGACTACCCGCGACCGGCTATGCAAAGCTTTGAAGGTGACCGAATTGGTTTTGAAATAGATACCGATTTGACAAACAAACTTAAAGAGCTGTCGGCACAAAATGGTTCTACGCTGTTCATGACCCTTTTGGCTGCCTACAACGTATTACTTGCCAAATATACGGGTCAGCAGGATATGATCGTCGGTTCAGCCATCGCCGGTCGACAACATGCCGATCTGGAGTCGATTATCGGGATGTTTGTCAATACGATTCCACTTCGGAATAAGCCAAACGCAGATAAAACGTTTCGGATGTTTCTACATGAGGTCAAGGAGAATCTGCTGAAAGCCTACGAGCATCAGGATTATCCGCTCGAATTATTGCTAGAACAACTTGGATTACGCCGTGATTTAAGTCGCAATCCGTTGTTTGACACCATGTTTACCTTGCAAAATATCGAGCTGGGATTCGAGGGGTTCACGGGATTACAAACCAAACCATATACATATAACTATCAAGTCGCCAAGTTCGATCTTACTCTGCAAGGGCGAGAGATGAACGATAAGCTGGTATTTGATTGGGAATATGCCACTAAGCTTTTCAAGCGTGAGACCCTACAGAGGATGGCAAAGCATTATGTCCACATCCTCGCCCAAGTGGTAGAAAAGATTGATCTATCAATTGAACAGATTGAGTTAGTGACAGATGCGGAAAAAGAGCAACTACTCGATGGATTTAATCGGACAAGTCGTGATCATGAGCTGAACCAAACAATCCATGCATTAATTGAAGCGCAAGTGCATAAACACCCAGAGCAAACTGCGGTGGTATATCAGGATCAACGCCTCAGCTACAGCGAATTGAATCGTCGAGCTAACAATCTAGCTGCTTTCCTTCAGAAAAATGGAGTGGGGGCAGAAAGCATCGTAGCAATCATGGCTGATCCGTCTTTAGAAATGATTGTTGGTGTCCTCGCTATCCTTAAAGCGGGAGGAGCCTTCTTGCCTATTGACCCGACGTATCCGAGCGATCGTGTGCAGTATATGTTATCTGACAGTGGCACGAAATGGATGCTGACTAACTGTGGTACGAATCTGGAGGCCTTTGACTTTACTGGAGATATACTTGACCTGACTGATGTAGAGCTATATCAAGAAGGGCAAGCATTGCAGCCTACAGAAACCAACGAAAATCATCTGGCCTATGTCATCTATACGTCTGGTTCTACGGGACAACCAAAAGGGGTTATGGTGGAGCATCGTTCCCTCGTTAATCTGACTTTATGGCACCAATGTGAATATCAGCTTTCAGCAAACGATATCACTACCAAATATGCAGGCTTTGGCTTTGATGCATCTGTATGGGAAATTTTCCCTACTTTAGTTGCGGGAGCATCGTTGCACGTAATAAGCCCTGATATCCGTCTCAGTATTGATCATCTGAACGAATATTTCGAAAAAAACTGCATAACAGTAAGCTTTTTGCCAACACAGATATGCGAAGCGTTCATGAATTTGCCTGAATCAAACCAATCACTTCGTCTGTTGCTGACTGGTGGAGATAAGCTCAAATCGTATACCCCTCAGCGTTATCAGTTGGTCAACAATTATGGCCCGACAGAAAATACAGTTGTTACAACTCGATATCGTATCGAATCAGAGATGCCACACATACCAATCGGTCAGCCGATTCACAATGTCCGAGTCTATGTACTAAACCAAGCATCGCAGCTACAGCCAATCGGTGTGCCAGGGGAGTTATGCGTGGCAGGTGACAGTTTGGCGCGTGGCTACTTGAACCGTCCCGACCTGACTGCTGAGAAATTCGTTGATGATCCGTTTGTGCCTGGCGGACGTATGTATCGCACCGGGGATTTGGTCTCATGGGGCGAAGACGGTAATCTGATCTATCTGGGCCGTATAGATCAACAGGTAAAAGTAAGAGGTTATCGCGTGGAATTGGGTGAGATTGAGGCCCAACTCTTAACGTATCCAGAAATTACTGCCTCAGCGGTTACTATACACAACGACATGATTTGTGCTTACTATATCGCATCTAAGTCGATTGGCACGGACGAACTACGCCAACATCTGGCTCGCATTTTGCCAGATTATATGATTCCCAGCCACTTTGCCGCCGTGGAAAAATTCCCATTAACTGCTAATGGCAAGGTTGATTACAAGGCTTTACCGAAGCCGGATGCTACAATGCTTGCTCAAACCGAATATATTGCGGCTACCACCAGCATCGAAGAAACACTGGCAAACATCTGGGCCGATGTACTAAGCGTTGAACGTGTCGGGGTGAAGGATAACTTCTTTGACCTTGGTGGTGACTCGATCAAGGCAATTCAGATTGTGGCTCGTCTGAACAGTCAAAACCTTAAACTGACAATCCGAGATTTGTTTCAAAATCCGACAATTGAGCAGTTGACACCCTATATCAGTGCTACCAGCATCGTAATTGAGCAAGGAGCAGTTGAGGGTGAAGTCAGATTGACGCCAATTCAAAGGTGGTTCTTTACTCAAAATCTCACTGATGCACATCATTGGAATCAGGCGATGATGTTAACTCATCCAGCGGGTATAGACGAAGTAGCTCTGTGCCAAGCCCTGCAAAAACTGGTGGAACATCATGATGCATTGCGGATGGTGTATATAACCAAGGAAGATGCTATCGCTGAGGTTTGTCAGATAAATCGAAGCAACACAGGAGAGCTGTTTACTCTAGAAGTACTTGATTTGTTTGATGAATCAGACGTGAGGGTCCGCCTTGAGCGCGAGGGAACGCGTATTCAATCTGGCATTAATTTGCAGGAGGGGCCACTCGTCCAAGCAGGTCTTTTCCGTACGAAACAAGTTGACTATTTGTTGATCGCGATTCATCACCTTGTGGTTGATGGTGTATCCTGGCGCATTATCCTTGAGGATTTGGAAAATGCCTATCAACAAGTCCTTTCCAAGCAACCCATCAACCTACCGCAGAAGACGCATTCCTATCAACATTGGGCAAACGAGTTGGCGGATTATGCTTCAGGAAAAACAGTGCATAAGGAACTAGATTATTGGGTTCAGCTAGAAAAGAGCAAGGTGGCAAGTATTCCGGCAGATTACTTAGCTGGTGGAAATACATGGGGCGACATGCAGGTGATCACATCAGCACTATCCAAAGATGCGACAAAGAACCTGCTCACGAGCGTTCATCATGCATATCAGACCGAAATGAATGATCTGCTCTTGACCGCATTGGGATTGTCCTTGCATGAGTGGACAGGTGAGAATTGCTTTGCCGTCGAGCTTGAAGGTCATGGTCGCGAGGATATCATCCATACAGTCGACATTAGCCGTACCGTCGGATGGTTTACCAGTATGTATCCGTTTGTGCTAGATATGTCCAATATTTCAGATCTATCCTATCAAATTAAGATGATCAAAGAATCCATTCGTCAAATTCCGAATAAGGGGATCGGATACGGGATTTTACGGTACATGAACAATTCGCTGGAAAGAGAGGATCTACCTATGATCAAGCCTGAAATCAGCTTCAACTATCTGGGGCAATTCGGCCATGGAAAATCCTCAACTGGTTTCCAACGAGCTGAGATGCCGACGGGCTCCTTATTTAGCCCGTCAAGTAACCGTAGCAATTTGATCGACATTACGGGCAGTGTTGCAGACGACCAATTGACCCTGCACTGGATGTATAGCTCCCAGCAATACAATTCAGCAACGATTGAACGTCTTGCTGAGATGTACCGTTCCCAATTGATTCGCTGCATCGACCACTGTCTTACGAAAGAAGGTACCGATCTGACCCCAAGTGATGTAGGCTACAACAAGCTTTCTATCGACAAGCTTACTAAAATATCAGGGAAACTCAAATCTATCAAAATCTAAGGAGAGGTAGTAAACCAAATGGGAGAACATGCAGAGATTAAGCTAATCCAACGGCTGTCCCCTCTCCAGGAAGGGATGCTATTTCATCACATACTGGATCGTAAGCATAACGCTTACTTTGAGCAGATGCGTTTCAAGCTGGAAGGGCCGCTAAATCTTGAGGCCCTCCAAAAAAGTCTTAACTTGCTTATTGATCGTTACGATATTCTGCGTACGGTTTTCATGTACGAGGATTTAGATGAACCGATTCAGATTGTTTTGAAGCAGCGTAGTACGACCATACATTATGAGGACATCTCGTCTCTTCCCGATGCAGAAAAAAGGAACCAAGTGGAAGCTTTCTGCCAGCAGGATAAAGCAAAAGGATTCGATTTGACCAGTGACTTGCTCACTCGTATGGCTGTACTCAAGACAGGGGAGGCTACCTATCAAGTCATCTGGAGCTATCATCATATCTTAATGGATGGTTGGTGCTTTGGAATCATTCTTGGAGAGTTTTTCGAGTTTTATAAGCAGGTGAGTAACAATCTACCTCTTACATTAGATGCTGTGGTACCGTACAGTCACTATATTCAATGGCTGGAAAATCAGGATCGAGAAGAGGCATTGGCCTACTGGAAACAGTATCTCTTAGGCTACGAGGAACGGGTAAGCGTACCGGCTCAGCTATCACCATCTCCGTCAGAGAATGGCTATCAACCGCAGGAATATCTCGTGACCTTATCGACAGAGCTCACTGCTAAGCTGAGCAGACTTGCACGCCAGTATCAGGTTACGATGAACCATGTATTTCAGGCAGTGTGGAGTATCCTGCTTCAACGCTATAACAACATTGATGATGTTGTGTTCGGCGCAGTTGTTTCCGGCCGTCCATCTGATATCCCGGATGTGGAGAGAATTGTCGGGCTGTTTATCAACTCGATCCCAGTTCGTGTTCAGATACAAGGCGGATTGACCTTTGAGGACCTGCTTCAACAGGTAAAAAATGCGGCACTTCATTGTGAAGCATATGACTATGTGTCGCTTGCCGATATCCAACAGCAGTCTAGCCTTCAGCAAAATCTGTTTGACCATCTGCTGGCGTACCAAAACTATCCATCACGAATCAGTGCGGACGAATTGGAGCAGCGAATTGGTCTTCACATATCGAATATCGAGGTATTTGAGCAAACCAACTACGATTTTAATATCCTAGCCGCCCAATCTGACGACCAAATGCTACTTAAGTTTATTTATAACGGGCAAAGATTTACGTCAGATTTTATTCAAGGGATAAGCGGACATCTGATTAAGGTGATGGAGCAGATATCAGCTGACCCTGGAATTGTAGTCAATCAGCTCGAAATCGTCACCGATGAGGAAAAACAGCGGCTACTCAACCAATTTAACCCAGAGCAATGCCATAAACCTTACACTCAAAGCATTGCCGAGGTATTCGAATCCTGGGCCGAATGTCAAAAAGATAGCATCGCCATCGTGTTCGGAGACGATCAGTTAACTTATAAGCAATTAAATGAGAAAGCCAATCAGTTGGCTCGCCATCTGCAAGCGAAGGGAATTCGGGAAGAGCGTACGGTTGCGTTGGTATTAGACCGGTCCATTGAGATGATTGTGGCGATGCTGGCCGTACTCAAAGCAGGAGGAGCCTATCTACCCATTGACCCTCAGTTTCCGGCTGAACGCATAGGGTTCCTGCTAAAGGATGCTGGTGTTCAACTTGTATTGACCCAAGCACAGTTAATGAATGTGTATCCATGGCGGGTCGAAGCCATTCCTGTTGATGACAGCTCTCTCTACCAAGGTGATGCGAGCAACCTGCCGCCTCAAAGCGACGGACAAACACTTGCGTTCATTCAATATACTTCCGGCTCAACAGGCAATCCAAAAGGGAATCTGACTACTCATGCCAACGTGTTAAGGACTGTGGTTAAGCCTAATTATGTCAATATCCGTGAACAAGACCGGATTTTGCAGTTGTCGAACTATATTTTTGACGGCTCTATCTTTGATATTTATGGAGCATTGCTCAATGGCGCTAGATTGGTGCTGATTAAACGTGAAGAGATGCTCGACATGACTCAACTGGCCCGGGTAATCACGAAGAATGGCGTCACCATGACACTGATGACAACGGCTTTATTCAACGCGGTGGTGGACGCAGACTTACGCTGTTTAGCTCCGTTGCACAAGATTTTATTTGGTGGGGAAAAGGTCTCGGTTCACCACGTCCGTAAAGCGATGCGATATCTTGGTCCGAACCGACTTATTCATCTATACGGTCCGTCGGAAAATACGGTCTATTCGACATATTATTCGGTTGAACAGGTTTCAGCAGATGCATACACAATTCCTATCGGCAAACCAGTAAACCAAACTCAACTTTTTGTCCTTGATCAAAAGCAAAATCTCCAGCCAATCGGTGTTCCAGGAGAGCTGTGCATCGGAGGGGGAGGCTTAGTACGAGGTTATTTGGATCGCGATGAGCTGACCGAAGAAAAATTCATTCCACATCCCTTCCTACCCGGTGAGCGTATCTACCGTACTGGTGACGTGGTTAAGTGGCTTTCGGATGGAAACCTAGAATACGTTTCACGTCTCGATCATTTGGTGAAAATCCGCGGTTATCGTATTGAACCCGGCGAGGTTACACATGTTTTGTTGCAACATCCAAAGGTGCAGGACGCTATTGTGGTTGATCGCAAAGACTCTAGCGAACTTGTCTACCTCGTCGCCTATTACGTAGGCAACGGAGTTGAGCCAGATGAACTCCGACAGGCACTTGGCCAAAGCTTACCAGACTATATGATTCCAGGCTACTTTGTTGGAATGGAAAAACTCCCACTTACACCAAACGGTAAGGTTGATCGCAACCAGCTTCCTGAGGTTAACGAACAACTCCAACAGGGCTTCGAATATATCGCACCGTCAGATGAGTTGGAGACTGCACTTGCCCAGATCTGGGAAGAAGTGCTGGGCAAGTCGAGGGTTGGAGTGAAGGACAATTTTTTCAGTATCGGCGGTCATTCAATCAAAGCGACCATGCTTGCATCACGCATCAGTATGAAGCTAGAAATTACTTTTCCGCTCAAGGCAGTGTTTCAATGTCCGACGATTCGCGGAATGGCTGATTTTATCCGTAATGCTACCACGTGCGAATATGAAACAATCGAAAAAATTGACCATAAAAAATATTATGGTACCACTTCTGCGCAGAAACGCCTCTATGTTATCCAACAGTTCGAAGGAGCAAAAACCAGCTACAACATGCCTTTGATGCTCTCTATTCAGGGATCTCTTGATATACAGCGTACATGCTCTGTATGGAGAAGCTTGATGGATCGCCATGAATCGCTACGAACCTCTTTTGCATTGGTAGATGGTGTTCTCATGCAACAGGTACATGAAAATTTGGAAGTACCCTTCGAGGTGAGGGAAGCACCAGAGGCGAGCGAAGCAGAATTGAATAAGATGATCGAACAATTCATTCAACCATTTGATTTGAGCCAAGCGCCACTTGTACGCGGCCTAATCATCCGTGTTAGCGACACACGCTTTGTTCTTGTTGTGGATATGCATCATATCATCTCTGACGGTGTATCCATGAAGCTTTTGATCGAAGAGTTTAACCAACTCTACCTTGGAAAAGAATTACCAGAGCTGCGTATTCAATACAAGGATTATGCTGCCTGGCTGCAAACTCGGATGCAAGGCGGAGAGGCTGCGCGACAGGAAGAGTTTTGGCTTCATACCTTTTCAGGTGAGTTACCAGTGCTTGATATGCCTACAGACTATGCGCGTGGTTCTGTTCAACAGTTTAAGGGGGATCGATACACCTTTACCTTGGATGAGAAGCAGACAGCGATGATTAACCGTTTCTGCGAGCACAATCAGGTGACATTATTTATGACTCTGATCGCGGCGTATAATGTGTTGCTTTCTAAATATACCGGTCAGGAAGATATTATAGTCGGCTCACCTATCGCTGGGCGTCAACATGCTGAGTTGGAGCCGTTGGTTGGGATGTTCGTCAACACCTTGGCACTGCGTAACAAACCGACTGCTAACAAGAGCTTCCGGGAGTTTCTGAGTGAAGTAAAAGAGAACCTGCTAAATGCCTATGAGCATCAGGATTACCCACTTGAGGAACTGATAGACAAGCTTAGCCTGCGTCGGGACCTTAGTCGTAATCCATTGTTTGACATGACATTTGCCGTACAAAATATAACGTTTACCGATCAAAATCTGCCGGCTTTAACAATTGACAACTACGCCTATCCATACAAGGTAGCGAAGTTTGATATGACAGTTCAGGTCGCAGAAATGGATGGCAAACTGGTGTTTGATTGGGAGTACAGTACCTCTCTGTATAAACGAGAAACTATCGAGCGTATGGCGGGGCATTTGATTCAAATCATTAGTACAGTGATATTAGATTCGGATCAATTGCTTGCTCAGATTGACATGGTAACGCCAGGGGAGAAAAAACAATTACTCACTACTTTTAACGATACGCAAGTGGATTACCCTGTTCATCAACTGGTGCATGAGCTAATCGAATACCATGCTAAAAAACGCCCAAATCACATTGCACTCATAGATGATTGGCAACAATTGACCTACCAGCAGTTCAACGAAAAAGCGAATCAATTAGCCCGCAAGCTACGATCCAAAGGCGTTGGTTCGGAAAGCATCGTAGCCATCATCGCAGACCATTCGGTGGAAATGGCGATTGCTGTACTCGCAGTGCTCAAAGCTGGTGGTGCATTCCTGCCGATTGCTCCAGATTATCCTGTTGAGCGGATGGACTATATGCTTAAAGAGGCAGGTAGTAAGTGGCTGTTGACCCATACCAAATTACCAATCACATTGGCTTTTGACGGAGAAATTTTGGCTCTCTCCGATGCTTCCCTGTATCAGGGTGAGACTGATGATTTAGAGCCGGTCAATACCTCCAGTAATTTGGCATATGTCATCTTTACTTCCGGCTCTACGGGGCAGCCAAAAGGTGTGATGGTTGAACACCGTTCACTCATTAATCTCTGCTGTGGAGTTAAGGAGAAGTACGAGCTGACCTCGCAAGATCGAATGACCAAATACGCTGGATTCAGTTTCGATGCAACCATTTGGGAGATTTTCCCTTGCTTGACTTCAGGGGCCACTCTTCATCTACTTAGTGACGAGGTGCGCTATGATATCGAGCGTTTGCACCGCTACTATCAACAACATCAGATTACGGTGAGTTATCTACCGACCCAAATGTTTGAATTATTCATGGAATGGCCGACTCAGAGCCTGCGCATCTTGAACACAGGCGGTGACAAGCTGAATCGCTTTATTCCACAGCCATGCCAATTTATTAACAACTATGGTCCGTCAGAAAACACGGTATTAGCAACGTCCTATGAAGTGACCAAGGCTCTGCCAAATATCCCGATTGGCAAACCCGCTAATAATGTATTCATACATGTGATAAACCATCATGGACAGCTTCAACCAATCGGGGTACCAGGTGAGCTATGCATTTCCGGGGCTGGTTTGGCACGTGGTTATCTCAATCGGGACGATCTTACTAATACGGCATTTACCCCTAATCCATTTGTTGAGGGAGAAAGGATGTACCGCACGGGTGACATCGCCCGCTGGCTCCCAGACGGTAATCTTGAATTTCTCGGCCGTAAAGATCAACAAGTCAAAATTCGTGGCTATCGCATCGAGCTTGGGGAGATAGAAAGTCGTTTGAATGCTTTCGAGACAATTCAGATGGCTGTTGTGGAGCCTAAGGAATTAGAATCCAAAAAAGTCCTGTGTGCTTATATCGTCGCAGATGAAGCTCCTGATTATGGTGAACTGCGCAAATACCTTGCCGTACACCTACCGGACTATATGATTCCGACGTTCTACATGACCTTGCCGAAGCTACCGTTGACAACTAATGGTAAAGTCGATCGAAAAGCCTTACCATTGCCCAGCACCGATGAGCAATACGGGAAACAATATGTCGCCCCAACCAACGAAACGCAAGAGCTACTAGCAAAGATATTTGCTGAGGTACTAGGGATTGATCGTATTGGGATTCAGGATAACTTCTTTGAACTCGGCGGTGATTCGATTAACGCAATCCAGATCGTGGCTCGTTTGGGCAAATATCAATTGAAGGCAGACATTAATCAGATTTTCCTGTATCCGACCATTGAAGAGCTCAGTCTCTATGTCAAACAGATGAAAAGTGTAGCGACTCAAGTGGAAATCGTGGGAGAGGTTCCGCTGACACCCATCCAACACTGGTTTTTTGCTCAACAAATGACTGACCAGCATCACTGGAATCAATCGGTGATGTTGCATGCTCCAACTGGTTTAGAAGTGGAGATTCTTCGGGCTGTCCTGACAGAATTAATCAGTCATCATGACGCATTGAGAATGATCTATTCCATGGAATCGGACGGTCATGTCATACAGATCAATCGAGGGGTCAAAGAGGCAGGCGAGAAAGCATTCAGCCTTGCGATCATCGACTTACGTAACGAGTACGACTCAGCCGTTTTGACTTCACGAATCGAGGCGGAGGCCACTCGCATCCAAGAAAGTCTAGACTTGACTCAAGGCCCGCTGTTCAAAGCAACCGTATTTCAAACAGCTTGGGGCGATCATCTGTTGCTTACCATCCACCATTTGGTCGTAGACGGTGTATCCTGGCGAATCTTATTAGAAGATTTACAGACTGCATACGAGCAAGCACAACGAGGAGAAGTGATTCAGCTACCTGACAAAACGCATTCGTATCAGGATTGGGCACGGGCTCTGAAGGAGTATGCTGACAGTAAAATGATCGCTAAAGAATGGGACTATTGGAAAAAGCTCGAAACAATCCAGATACAGCCGCTGCCACAAGATCATATGGATGGAACGAATACATGGCAGGACCTTCAAAGTGAAGTAGCTCATTTGACAAGTGAAGAGACAGATAACCTACTCAAGCATGCTACTCAAGCCTATCATACCGAGATTAACGACTTGTTGCTCACAGCGCTTGCCCGGACGATTCACGAGTGGACAGGGGAGAGCAACATACTTGTCGATCTAGAAGGGCACGGACGTGAAAATATCATCAAAGAAATCAATATCAGTCGAACGATCGGTTGGTTTACTTCCCTGTATCCTGTCAATCTGACTATCAGCTCTGAGCATGATCTCTCTTATCAAATTAAGGCGACTAAGGAATCCCTACGATCAGTTCCACAAAAGGGAATTGGGTACGGAATCCTTACCTATCTCGCCGGCTCAGACCAGCGTGAAGGCTGCCAACTCACTAGAAAGTCTGAAATTAGTTTCAATTATCTGGGGCAATTCGAGCAGGCGAAAGGAGAGGGACTGTTGCAACCCTCTGACATGCCTAAAGGTCCACTGTTTAGTCCCAATAGCAATCGCAGTTATCAGTTGGATGTGATCGGGAGTGTAAGTGAGAAACAGCTGCACATTCAAATCTTGTATAGTCAAAAGCATTATCAAGACAGCACAATCGCCAAATTAGTAGATCGTTACATGCACCATTTACGCTTGATTATCAATCACTGCTTGCAAAAAGAAGGCCCTGATATCACCCCAAGTGACGTAGGTGACGAGGAGCTAACCTTCGAAGAACTGGACGACATTGCTGACTTTATCAATAATCTCTAGTCTACTGCCGTCCTGTTAACAAGGGTTAAAAGGGAATGTGAGCTGTTATGCTAAAAAACGACTTACGGCTCACATATCTCTTCCTTGTTATGTTCACTCATACATACCTAGGGAGAAAAAAATAGGGAGTAACCGACATGAAAAATAATCAAATCGAAAAGGTGTATCCTTTATCATCCATGCAGGAGGGAATGCTTTTCCACTCCTTACTTGGTGACACCCAGCATGCTTACTTTGAACAGATGAGGCTGATCATTCAAGGTGACCTCAACGTTAGTTATGTGGAACAAAGCCTAAACCATTTAATCAGCAAATATGATATTTTCCGTACGCTGTTTCTTCACGAAAAGCTACAGCGACCACGCCAAGTTGTGTTAAAAGAACGCAAGACCACTGTTGCCTTTCATAATATTGCAAACCTTCCTTGCGACGAACAAACGGCACATATCGAGGCTTTACTTCAAGCTGATCGAGAAAGAGGCTTTGACCTCTCCAAAGATATCCTAATGCGTATAAGCATCATTTTGACCAAAGAAAAGGAGTATCAATTAGTTTGGAGTCATCATCATATCTTGATGGATGGTTGGTGCTTTGGTATTGTCATGCAGGATTTTTTCCGTTTCTACAAAATGCTGGTCATGAATCAGACCCTAGTCAAGGAAAAGACAACACCCTATAGCAGCTATATTCATTGGTTGCAAAAGCAAGATCAGACTGAGGCTAATACCTACTGGGAAAACTACCTCTCTGCTTATGAAAAGCCTGCGGTTATGGCACATCAGTTTACACATTCTGATGGTTTTGCCTATGGGGAAGTAACCGTTCCTGTAGATAAAGAACGAAGCGAGGGAATTCATCGCATCGCCCGCGAGCATCAGACCACGTCAAACAATGTATTTCAAGCGATCTGGGGTCTTTTGCTCCAGCGTTACAATAACACCTCAGATGTCGTATTTGGTTCGGTTGTCTCAGGCCGTCCCTCAGAAATTGAGGGTGTGGAGCAAATTGTCGGCCTATTTATCAATACCGTACCTGTACGAATTAAAAGTGGAAATGAGCAGACATTTAGCCAGCTGCTAAATGCGGTGAAGCAGAACTCCTTGGAAGCTAAATCCTATGAATATGTCTCGCTTGCCGATATTCAGTCCCGGTCTGGACTTGGAAGCGATCTGTTTAATCATATTATAGGTTTTCAAAATCATGTAGGTAATCAGGGACTATATCAGACTGAATGGGACAAAGAACTGGGTTTTACTGTAGTCAGCGTGGATGCCCATGAGATGACGAACTATGACTTTCATCTCGTTGTCATTCCTGGAGATTTATTCACGATTCGCTTAAGCTACAATGCAAACAAGTATGACCAAGCGTTTATCGAGCGTATAGGTGCACATCTAACAAAGCTGATGAAGCAAGTCATTGCAGAACCTCATCAAGCTGTCCATAGCTATGAGTTAGTCTCAGATGAGGAAAAACAACAGCTTCTTGCTACATTTAACAGCACGGCAGTAGACTTTCCGAACGAGAAAACGTTGCATCAATTGTTTGAGGAACAGGTTGCTCGCACGCCGAATGCCACCGCGATTGCATACAATGAACAGAGTCTGACCTATCAACAACTAGACGAGAAAGCCAACCAGCTAGCTCGTGTATTGCGAAGACAGGGTGTTGGACCTAATCAATTAGTCGGTATTGTAGCTGAACGCTCCATTGAGATGGTTGTAGGACTTTTTGCAATCCTTAAAGCAGGGGGCGCGTATGTACCGATCGATCCAGAATATCCCAAAGAGCGTATCGAGTATATCTTAACGGATAGCCATATTGAATTGGTTTTGATCCAAGAGCATCTGCATAAAACCATTACTTCTACTCTTGGGGAGAATGTTTCATCCTATAGACTGATTTCGATAACTACTGGAAACGACGACACTGACAATAGCCCGCTTGAGTCGGTAAATAGACCTTCTGATCTGGCTTATATGATCTACACGTCTGGCACCACTGGTAAACCAAAAGGGGTCATGATTGAACACCGAAATGTTGTTAATACAATCTATTGGCGTAGCCGTGAGTATCAATTTTGTGAGTCAGACAGTGTGTTGCAGCTCTTTTCCTTCGCATTTGACGGTTTCGTCATTAGCTTGTTCTCACCACTGATCGCCGGTGCGAAAGCGGTCATTCTACCGACTGAGGATGCTAAAGATCCAGTGGCGATTAAACGTCATATCCTGCGCTGGAACGTAACAAGTTTTATTACCGTACCTGTCATGTACAGTGCAATCATCGATACCATGACTGCTGAAGAGACTCAGTCGTTACGCTTGATCTGCTTGGGGGCAGATAAACTGACAGAGAACGTCATCCGTCAGAGTATAAACCTTAACGCTCGTATCGAGCTAATTAATGAATACGGTCCAACAGAGAACGCGATCGTTTCTACCTTTTCTCGCAACATGCGTGTAGATAAGCCGATTACGATTGGCGGTCCGATTGCGAATACCAGTGCTTACGTGTTAACTGCTCATGATCAGCTTCAGCCTATTGGAATACCTGGTGAACTGTGTGTTAGTGGTGTAGGTCTTGCTCGTGGCTACCACAATCTTCCTGAACTTACAGCCGAAAAGTTTGTAGCAAATCCATTTGAATCAGATGAGCGTATGTACCGTACAGGAGACATTGTGAGTTGGACGGAAGATGGGAATTTAATTTTTCACGGTCGCATTGATAATCAGGTCAAAATACGCGGTCACCGTATCGAGACTGGAGAAATCGAGACCTTGCTACGGAAGCACCCTGCGACAAATGAAGCGGTCATAACTGTGCAGGAGATCGCTGGCGATGCAGTTCTTTGTGCGTACTTCGTGCCGGCTGATGAAGTAAGTATCAACGAACTGCGTGATTATATGTCAACAGAGCTGCCAGATTACATGATGCCAGCTTATTTTATAGAACTCCAATCTCTACCACTTACTGTTAACGGCAAAGTTGATCATAAATCACTCCCGATGCCGGAGAACATTTTTAGTGAAAGTGAATATGTTGCACCGAAGAATCAAACGCAGGAACAACTAGCAAAGATATGGGTCGATGTGCTTGGACTGACACAAGTGGGGATTACTGATAACTTTTTCGAACGGGGTGGCCATTCAATCAAAGCAACGTTACTGGTTGCTAGAATCCACAAACAATTCGGTATCGTGTATCCGCTCAAAGAAGTGTTTAACCGTCCAACCATCGAGAAGATGGCAGCTTACATCACACAGGCCGATAAGGATACCTTACCGCCGCTTATTCCAACAGAAGCCCGCGATTTTTATCCGGCGACCTCTGCACAGAAACGTCTGTATGTGAGTATCCAATTCGATGGCGCGGAATTAACTTATAATATGCCGTTGATGGTACGTCTTAACGGATTGCTTGATGTCGAATCTCTACAAGATGCTGTTCGTGCATTAACCCGGCGCCATGAATCGCTTCGTACTTCTTTCGTCACCGTGGAAGATAAGCTGATGCAACAGATTCATAAAGATGTAGAAATGCCGTTTTCTTATATCGAAACCACTGAGGATTTATTGCAAGAAGAGGTCCAGACATTTATTCAGCCTTTTGACCTAAGTCAGGCTCCACTGTCACGAGTTGGACTTTTCCAAATTGGCAAGCAAGAGCATTTGCTCGTACTCGATATGCATCACATCATTTCTGACGGTGTTTCCATGAACATTTTCTTACATGAGCTGACGCAACTCTACGCCCGTAAAATATTGCCGCCTCTTTCGATTCAATATAAGGACTATGCCGTGTGGCAGCAAGCAATCATGGAAAGTGATGCGGCAAAGCTACAAGAGAAATATTGGCTCGACACCTTTAGCGGTGACATTCCTGTCCTTGAGCTTGCGACTGACTTCCCGCGTCCGACTGTACAGGAATTCGCTGGCTCGCGCATTCAGTTCGAGCTAACCGAAAGTCAAAGTGAGCGTTTGCTGACCTATTGCAACGAACAGGGCAGTACCTTGTATATGACCCTGCTAGCCGCACTAAATGTCCTGCTTCATAAGTACACGGGTCAAAATGATATTGTCATCGGAACACCGATTGCCGGACGTCAGCTAGCTGAACTTGAACATGTGATGGGAATGTTTGTTAATACGCTTGCAATGCGCAACCAGCTTGAGTCTGATGAGACGTTCAACCAATTCCTAGGTGTAGTCCAAGCTAATAGCCTCAAAGCGTTTGAAAATCAGGACTACCCGCTTGAAACTTTGATTGAAAAGCTGGATGTACAGCGTGATATGAGCCGCAATCCATTGTTTGACATTATGTTCTCCTTACAGAACATTGAGGTTTCCACGTTTGCAATGGCTAACCTCGAAATGAGTTCCTATGAATTCACGCACGAAATAGCCAAATTCGACATGACAGTGGTAGCGGCGGAACGTGAAGGCAAAATTGTGTTTGACTGGGAATATCGGACCCAACTGTTTTGTAAGGAAACAATAGAGCGGATGATTCAGCATTATCTGAGTATCCTCAATCAAGTGATTGCTGACCCAAACATCAAACTAAGAGACATTGACATGATGACAGATGCTGAAAAAGAACATTTGCTCACAGAGATAAACAACACATTCAAGAGCATCCCGCAGGACGTCACTGCACTGACCTTATTCGAACAAGTAGCGGTTGCGATGCCAGAGCAGATTGCCGTGGTATTTGGTGCGCAACGGCTGACCTATCGTGAATTAGATGAAAAAGCTAGCCTTTTAGCACAGACCTTGCGAACAAAAGGAGTGGGACAGGAAGATATTGTTGCCATTCTCAGTGACCGTTCCTTGGAAATGATCATCGGATTGATTGCGATCGTTAAGGTGGGAGCAGCCTTTTTACCAATTGACCCTGAGTATCCAACAGAACGTATCGAGTACATGCTATCCGATAGTAAAGCCAAAATCTTGCTTGTTCACCGTAATAGGGACATTGCTGCAGCATCAGAGGAATGGACTGACATCTGCGAGACTCTGTTGCTTACAGATGACAGACTGTATCAAGCAATGACCTACGAACCGCTTGATGTGATTGTTCAACCAGATAGTCTTGCCTATGTCATCTATACTTCAGGCTCTACAGGACAACCAAAAGGGGTGATGATCGAGCACCATTCACTTGTCAATCTGTGCTTGTGGCATCAAACGTCCTTCGATCTCACAGCAGCCGATCATACAACCAAATATGCAGGTTTCGGCTTTGATGCTTCGGTTTGGGAAATTTTCCCTACATTGATTACAGGTGCCACTCTGCACATCATTCCTGATGACATCCGTCTCGATGCAGAGTTGCTTAATCACTATTTTGAAGTACACGGAATTACCGTAAGCTTCTTACCGACTCAAATGTGTGAATTATTCCAAGAGCTGGATAACCGCTCATTGCGTGTACTGTTGACTGGTGGCGACAAGTTAAAGACCTTTATTCCAAGGTCATATCAGCTTATCAATAACTATGGACCAACTGAAAACACCGTCGTCGCTACATCTACTTTGCTGACTCAGGCATCCAATAACCTGCCGATAGGACGTCCTATTCAGAATGTACAAGCGCTCGTGCTCAGCTCACACGGACAGCTACAACCAATCGGGGTACCAGGCGAACTCTGCATTGCCGGAGCAGGACTTGCGCGTGGCTATCTTAATCGACCGAACTTGACTGCGGAAAAATTCGTCTCACATCCGCTTCTCCCAGAGCAGACCATTTATCGTACCGGAGACTTTGTAAGGATAAGCCAAGATGGACAGCTTGAATACCTTGGACGGATTGATCAACAGGTAAAAATACGAGGCTATCGCATCGAACTTGGAGAAATTGAGACCAAAATGCTTCAGTATCCCGGGGTGAAAGAAGCTGTTGTGACAGCCTTTGACACCAACCTTTGTGCCTATTACGTGGCTACAGAGGAGCTGAGTGATGTAGGTCTTCGTCAATACCTGAATAACCAGTTGCCACCGTTCATGGTTCCAACGTTCTTCATCCAACTCGACAGTCTGCCGCTTACTGCAAATGGAAAAGTAGACCGCCGTGCCTTACCGGAACCAGACAGTGTACACGTACCAGATCGTCCTTTCGAACCGCCGATTAGCGAATTGGAGCAGAGGCTGGCGGATATTTGGGGTAGCGTCTTACAAGTTGAGCGTATCGGCCGTAACGACCATTTCTTCGAGCGTGGGGGACACTCGATTAGAGCGACTACCGTAATCTCTCGCATTCAAAAGGAATTCGGGGTGAAGATTCCGCTCTCCGCATTTTTTCAAAAACCAACGCTTCAAGAGTTGGCGGACTGCCTAGAGCAAATCCTGCAACAGCAGAAAGAAGAGAACAGCTCTGACGAGTTAACGATCCTACCTGTCGGGACAAGCGATTATTACCCTGCTTCTTCTGCACAAAAACGTATGTATGTCGTCAACCAGTTCGCTGGTGTAGAAACGGCCTATAACATGCCACTTGTGCTGGAAATTAACGGTCCGCTTAACATCCCGCGCTTTACAGGTGTGATTGAAAAACTGATCGAACGACACGAAGCGCTACGCACCTCTTTTGCTGTCGTGGATGGAGAAGTGGTGCAACGAATTCATCCAAGAGTAAAGCTACCCTTTGAACTTATTCAGACCAGCAAGGCAAAACGAGATGAGATGATTAAGCAGGCGATTCAGCCATTTGATCTCGGGCAGGCGCCTCTGATGCGTTCTCGTCTGATTCAACTGGATGAACAGTCCTATGTGGCTGTAATTGACATGCACCATATCATTTCCGACGGTGTCTCGATGAGCCTGTTTATGGACGAATTCAGCAAGCTTTATGCTGGTGAAACATTGCCAGAACTTCAGATTCAGTACAAGGATTATGCCGTTTGGCAGCAGCAACGTAACCAGTTACAATCATTTGCTACCAAGGAATCTTACTGGCTAAATCAGTTCGCTGATGAAATTCCGGTGTTGGAGCTTCAAACCGACTATCCACGTTCTGTGGTTAAACAGTTTGCTGGAGAGATACTTCAGACTGAGCTGCCTGCCGAGTGGACAGCCAAGCTTCACTCGTTCAACCAAAATGAACAGGTCACTCTTTTTATGACCTTACTTGCGCTATATCAAATGTTGCTGGCTAAATATACTGATCAAGAAGATATTTGTGTCGGAACACCGATTGCGGGACGTCCAACTGCCGACGTAGATCGTGTGATGGGAATGTTCGTTAACACGTTGGCATTGCGTAATCAGCCAGAAGCGGCGAAGAGCTTCCGCCAGTTTATTGCCGAAGTACGTGAAAGCGTCCTATTAGCCTATGAGCATCAGGATTATCCGCTCGAAGAACTAATTGAAAAGCTCGGACTTGCCCGTGACACGAGCCGTAATCCTCTATTTGATACAATGTTTACCCTGCAAAACCTCGAACTAGCATCTGTTCAGCTTACGGACGTGGCTATTACTGCCCTTCCTTATGAGATGAAGAAGGCCAAGTTCGATCTGACGTTACTCGCCATCGAAACGGACGGCAAGATATACTTCAACTGGGAATACAGCAGTCACTTATTTAAACGCGAAACAATTGAACGAATGGCTAACCACCTTAACCAACTGATCATCCATGCCTTAAAACATCCGAATAGTCCAATCTCAGACATCCAGATGATGACGGCAGAGGAGGAGAATCAGCTTTTAAAAGAGTTTAATTCAGAGCAAGGGCAAGTACCGATCACAGCTACCATTCCGCAATTGTTTGAACAGCAGGCCTCGCTGTATCCAGATAAGATTGCGCTGGTATTTGAGAAACAGGAGTGGAGCTATCGACAGCTTAACGAACAAGCAAACCTCCTTGCGCATGCACTTCAGGCAAGAGGAGTAGGAATAGAAGAAAAAGTTGGTTTGATTATCGACAGATCTCCGATGATGATCGTTGCTATGCTAGCGGTACTAAAAGCTGGGGGGGCCTATGTACCAATTGACCCAGAATACCCAATCGAGCGCATTCGCTTTATGCTTGCAGACACCAAGACTCGTCTGGTATTGTCCCAGTCTCATTTGATCAAAAACTACACTCTGGACCAAGAGTTGATTAATCTTGATGATCCGACATTGCTTCACCAAGGTGATGTAAGCAATCCCGAAGCAGTTGATCTCCATTCACAGCATCTCGCCTACGTGATGTTTACCTCGGGAACTACTGGTCAACCAAAAGGAACGCTTACTACGCACGCGAACATTATCCGGGTCGTTAAGGATACGAACTATGTCGACTTGAATCGTACAGATACGCTTTTGCAAATTTCTAACTATGTATTTGATGGTTCTACCTTCGATATCTATGGTGCGCTCTTGAACGGGGCGAAGCTGGTCATGATGAATCGCCATGAAATGCTTGATGTTCATGCCCTTTCCTATCTAATCACGACTCATCGAATTAGTGTGATATTTATGACGACAGCACTGTTCCACACTTTAGTAGACGTGAATTTAGAGTGTTTAGGTAACGTACGTAAGCTGTTTGTCGGCGGTGAAAAGATGTCGCCAAAACAAGCGAGGAAAGCACTGGCTTATCTTAGTCCGGACTGTTTTTACAACATATATGGCCCGACAGAAAGCACTGTATTTGCTACCTATTATCACATCTTTGAAATCAAGGAGGACATGAGTTCCATACCGATCGGGAAACCACTCAGTCGTACCCAATTATATGTGTTAAACAAGCATCTCCATCTTGTACCAATCGGTGTACCTGGCGAGCTATACATTGGCGGAGAAGGACTGATCCGAGGGTATCTAAACCGACAAGACCTGACTGATGAGAAGTTTATTCCAAGTCCGTTTAACCCAGAGGAACGCTTGTACAAAACAGGAGATCTTGTGAGATGGCTTCCTGACGGTAATATTGAGTACCTTGACCGTGCTGATAACCTTGTAAAAATCCGTGGGTTCCGCATTGAGCCAGACGAGATCGCCGTACAGATGAAGGAACATCCTCAGGTCAAAGAAGCGATTGTGCTTGTTAAACACGATCAAACCAATCAGGCTTACTTGTGTGCCTATTTCTCTGCACATTCTGAAATTGGTATTGCTGAGCTGCGGGATCACCTTTCTAATCGAATGCCAGAGTATATGATTCCAGCCGTTTTTATGGAGCTTGAGATGATTCCTTTCACTCCGAACGGTAAACTAGACCGCCGCGCGCTACCAGAACCTAGTTTGGAGCTGTATGCTAGCCAGTACGTACCACCTACCACCCCGACCGAAGAACGACTTTGCCAGATTTGGTCCGAGGTACTTGGAGTAGAAAAAATCGGTGTCCATGATAACTTCTTTGAACGAGGTGGTCATTCCTTACGTGCCACGATGCTTTCGGCAAGCATTGAAAAGCAATTAGAAGTAGAGTTTAGTATTCAGCAGGTTTTTCTTCATCAGACAGTCAAAGAGATGGCAAACGCAATCAGCATATCCGATCGGAAAGCGTATCACGCAATTCAACCAGTAGCGAAGCGAGCGTATTATCCGACATCGCCATCGCAACGAAGACTTTATTTCATCAATCAGTTTGAGGGAGCAAGCATCAGCTATAATATGCCATTGCTCGTGCGTTTAGATGGAGAGCTTAATCTATCAAAGCTACAAAATGCACTTGATATGCTCATACAGCGACATGAGGCATTCCGCACCTCTTTTGAAATGAGAGGAGAAGAGGTGATCCAACTGATTCACGATCAGGTGAGCCTCCCGCTGACGTTGGTCGAAATAGATGAAGAAACACTACGCAGAACGTTGTCTGACTATATTCAACCATTCGATCTGAGCAAAGCACCGCTCATCCGCGCTATGATTTTCCGCGTGACTAGTAAGCAGCACGTACTTCTGATTGATATGCATCACATTATCTCTGACGGGACATCGCTTACTTTGTTTTTGCATGAGCTCAATCAATTATATCTGGGGAACGAACTGTCATCACTTACGATCCAGTACAAGGATTATGCTGTATGGCAACGTGAGCAATGTCAGGTTAGCGGCGAGGAGGAACGTTTTTGGCTGGATACCTTTGCAGGAGAGCTCCCTGTTCTTGAAATGCCGACCGATCACAGCCGACCGACGATTACTGATTATGCTGGTGACGTGATTAGCTTTGAGCTGGACAAGCAACAAACAGCCCAATTACTCACGTTTGTCCATGAGACGAATACCACTCTTTATATGAACGTACTGGCGGCCTATAATCTGTTCCTTGCTCGCTATACTGGCCAAGACGACATCATTGTGGGAACCCCGACAGCAGGACGCCTCAAAGCAGATGTAGAGCATGTGATCGGGATGTTTGTTAACACACTTGCAATGCGTAACTACCCTGTGATGTCTAAATCGTTCCGTGAGTTTCTAGGTGAAGTGAAAGCGAATGTGCTACATGCTTATGAATACCAGACGTATCCACTAGAAGAGCTGATCGAAAAACTCGACATTCAACGTGACCGTAGTCGCAATCCGCTCTTTGATACAATGCTGACCGTGCAGAACATAGAGTTTGCTGATAATACGATTTCTGGCCTCAAGATGACACCGTACGAGTATACGCACAACGCAGCTAAGTTCGACCTGACATTATCGGTGCTTGAACGAGACGGTAAGCTTTATTTTGAATGGGAATACCGGACCAGCCTATACAAGCGTACTACTATGGAACGTATGGCCAAGCATTTTCTCACATTGCTGATGGGTGCAATTACACAGCCTGATCTTTCGATGGGACAACTCATCATGGTAAACGAAGCTGAGAAGCAACAGTTGATTTATGACTTCAACCAAACTGATGCGAATTACCCGCGTGAAGCTACCATTCATGCATGGATTGAAAAGCAAGTGCGTTTAACACCAGACCGTGTTGCAGTCTCATACGGCGACAAACACCTTACCTACCGGGAATTGGACGAGCAGGCTAATCGTCTTGCTAATCGCCTGTTACAGCAGAGTCAGCATCAGCGTAATCCGTTGATCGGAATGCTTTTGGACCGATCCGAACGCATGATTATTTCCATTCTGGCTATTTTGAAAGCTGGGGGAGCCTATGTGCCAATTGATCCGGAATACCCGGTAGAGCGTATAGCAGCAATTGTTGAGGATACAGGCATGAACATGCTCATCACAGAGTCACAACATGCCGAAATCTATGAGGTTTTTGCCGAAGTCCATCCGATCAATATCGATCAGCTAGATGAGTGGGCAAAGCAGCCAGCCGAATTGCTAACAAAGCCAATTGGAACACAAGATGACCTTGCATACATCATCTTCACCTCTGGCTCTACCGGTAAGCCTAAAGGTGTTATGATCGAGCACCGCAATGTGATCCGCTTGATGACGAATGATCGCATGAGGTTTGATTTTACCGAAAACGATGTCTGGACAATGTTCCATTCTTACTGCTTCGACTTCTCTGTTTGGGAGATGTATGGCGCTCTTTTCTACGGTGGCCGTGTTGTGATCGTACCAAAAGAGATTGCTCGTGTGCCGAAGGATTTCCTCCAACTTCTTAAGCAGGAGCGGGTGACTGTGCTTAATCAGACCCCTACTGCCTTCTACGCGCTGATACAGGAAGAGGCGAAAGGAAAAGAGAAGGAATTGGCTGTCCGTTACGTGATTTTCGGCGGTGAAGCCCTAGCACCAATCCAGCTTCACAAGTTCCATGAAAGATACCCGGCAACTCAACTCATTAACATGTACGGCATTACCGAGACCACTGTACATGTAACGTTTAAAGAAATTACGCTGTCCGAGATGAACAAGAATCAGCCAAACATCGGCACTCCGATTCCAACGCTGACTGTTTACATCTTGGATGAATTCCAGCAACCTGTCCCAATTGGGGTAAAAGGTGAGATATACGTCGGTGGAGAGGGAGTGGCACGCGGATACCTTCATCAACCTGATTTGACTGCGGAGCGTTTTGTACCTAATCCATTTATACCTGATCAAAAAATGTATCGTGCAGGTGATCTGGCACGCTGGCTAGATGACGGTACACTGGAGTATTTGGGTCGACTCGACCATCAGGTAAAAGTGCGTGGCTTCCGCATCGAGCTAGGGGAGATTGAGACTTGCCTTCTGCAACATGATGCCATCAACGAAGCCCTTGTGATAGCTATCGACGATGCTGGCAGCACTGCACTTTGCGCCTACTATATTGCAACCCACGAGCTTAGTATCAGCGAATTGCGAAGACACATTGGTGAAACGTTGCCGAGCTTCATGATCCCAGCCTACTTTATCGGACTCGATACATTCCCGATGACTGTCAATGGCAAAGTAGATCGCAAAGCCCTACCGAGACCGGATGTCTCCACACTCACTCTTAACCGTTATGTGGAGCCGCAGAGTGAACTGGAAGAGAAGCTGGATATGATTTGGAGCGAAGTACTTGGCAGAAGCCGCGTTGGACGGGAAGGAAATTTCTTTGAGCTAGGTGGACATTCTCTTAAAGCGGCATCCCTAATCTCCCTGATGCACAAAGAAACGGGTGTGAAGGTACCACTGAAGGTTCTGTTCCAGACTCCAATCCTATGGGAAGTAGCGGAGTACATCAAAAAACAAGATGCAGGAACCTACATCGCGCTTGAGCTACTGGAAAAACGTCCGTACTATAAAGCCTCTCCGTATCAGCGTTACACTTACGAGCGTGCCGCAGGGGAGATCAGCTACAATATTCCTTTCGCGATGACGTTAGAAGGTAAGCTGAATGTAGAGCGGTTACGCGATTCATTCCAGACGATGATCAACCGTCATGAGTCGCTGCGCAGCTCCTTTGATGTAGTCGATGATGAAGTAGTACTCGTAGTTCATGACGAGCTTTGTTTTGACCTTCCTGTAATGGAAGCAGAGGAGGAGCAGGTGTCAGAATTGGTACAGGCTCAGGTTCGGCCGTTTGATTTCCATGAAGCCCCACTGCTCCGTGCCGTTTTGATTCGTAATGAAGAAGAAAAACACACATTGTTTGTTGACATGCACCACATTATTTCCGACGGAACTTCGCTTAGCGTTTTTATGGATGAACTGATGCAGCTTTATGCTGGCCATGAGCTACCCGAATTGACCGTCCAATACAAGGAATACACCTATTGGCTCGATCAATGGCTAACTAGCGAAGAGGGGAAGAGACAAGAGCAGTTCTGGCTGAAGTATTTTGATGGAGATATCCCACAGTTGGAACTCCCAACTGACTTCCCGCGTCCTGACCAAAAGAAATTCGATGGAGAAAAAATCTTCTTCCAGGTCGATGCCAAACGTACCAAGCTACTTCATGAATTTTCTGAAGCACATAGCGTCACAATTTACATTACCCTTTTGTCCGCTTTCTACGTACTTTTGCAGAAATACACCGACCAAGAAGATATCATAGTTGGGACCTGGCAAGCAGGACGACCACGTGAAGAATTCAACAGGGTAATTGGTTTATTCATCAATACGCTGGCTTTCCGGGCTAATCCAAGAGGGGATTTGAATTTCCAGGAATTCCTCACCGATGTCAAAGAGAACATCGTTCATTGCTATGAGAACCAGCTCTATCCATTTGAAATGATAACGGAAAAACTAGCGATTCCTACCGTTGAAAACCGTACACCGCTCTTTGATGCAGTATTCTCAATGCTCAACTATGAGATGAACGATATCGAATTCGACAGTCTTCACGTCGTTCCTCATCCATTTGAGTTCAAAATTTGTGAATACGACATCTATTTAGAAGCGATTGAAAAGCACGATTTTATCCATTTCTCCCTTGGCTACAGCGTCGAGCTGTTCAAACAGTCGACTATTGAAGAGATGGCACAGGATTACTTGTCGTTACTTGATGAGCTCTTGAACAATGCACAAGCAAAACTTGCAGAGGTGGGGATTACCATTAAAGACAAACAGGCAGTTAAAAATGAAGTAAGGCTGGCAACCTCCGAAGTAGCAATAGCGATGGCACCGGAACTCTCACCTCCATCCACAAATCGTATCTATCCTGAGACAGTGCCGTACCATCCCTTTGAACCAACGAAGGATAGAGTAGAGGTAATTAATAGAGCAGAATTTGGCGACGGAGTGATCTCCAAAACAATCATTCAACCGGGTGAAATAGTCTTCCGTTTTGATGGCCCACAGCTTCCGTATCAAACGCTGTACACCTTACAAAAACATTCGGGACTTTTTGTGGAAGACCCATACTGCATGGGAAAAGTACTTCACTCGTGCGATCCTAACACCGTGGTTGACATGGACACTCAGGTTTTCACTGCTGTCAAAGAAATCAAGCCTGGTGACTACATAACCATGGACTATGAAACCACTGAAGACGAACTGTACCGCCAATTCGAATGCGGATGTGGTGCAAGCAAATGCAGAAAGATCATCACAGGTCGATTCATGAGGGCCAGAAATTAATTGAAGCTTGAAAAATTGGTTATCATCACTATTCATTCTTTTATCGAAAAATAGAAAACACAAGGAGATGTTACAGGATGTATAAACGTATCATGCACGAAGGAAAAGCTTGCTATGGAAAACATGTGTTGGTTCACATGGAAAGATGCAACGAAAACATTCTCAGCATTGAAGTGGTAAAGGATTTCATTACGAAACTCGTTAAAGACATTGACATGGTTGCCTTCGGGGAGTGCCACTGCTATCGCTTTGGCGACGGAGAAGAAATCGGTCTTTCGGCAGTACAATTGATCTACACCAGCAGTATCACTCTTCACACCAATGATCTGCATCGTGAGGGGTACCTAGATGTTTTCTCTTGCAAAGACTTTTCTGAAGAGCAAGTCAAACAAAGCATCATTGATGTATTTGGGCCTGAAAATGTTCAGTACCAAGTGATCATCCGTGAATAAATGGATGATGGCGGCTTAAACAGGGGAGGGGAGGAAAGTGGTATCGTTTATGGCGGTACCACCCTTTTCTTCCTTTTGTTCCCCTACGTAAAAGTTACGATGAGGTGTTCATATGACAACCACAAAAAAGAACCGCTCTGTGGCACTGATAGCCTTCCTGATTTTGGCGGGAATCATCTATGGAGGCAGCTATTATTACATGCACGTACATACAGCCAAAAGTGATATAGTCGATCTATTCGTTACAGTAGCGCTGATGTTTGTGATACCATTCCTAGTCAATCTACTGGTTATTCCCAATAAAATTTCCCTGTTTTTTGCCTTTTTTATTGAGATATTCGTCTCGAAATATTTGATAGCAGCTTCCCATCAGCGTTACTTGGACTATGTGATTTTCTATGTTGCACCTCTGGTTGAAATCTTTTTTCTTTGCTTTATCTTTTTTCAAATTATCCGTCTATACCGGGATAGCAAAAAGCACGCGGATCGAGAATTAAGCTTCTATGAGGCGATGGAAGTGGCACTGACCAAGCTGTTCGGCGATACGCCGCTCAAAAATGTTTTCCTCGCTGAGATTAAGCTTTTTTACTATTCTTTCGGTGTTCTGTTCAAAAAACCGGACATTCGAAAAGATATCTCATATAGCTACCATAAGACCACCATTATTAAAACGATGATGATTGTTTTCGGTCTGTTGCTCATAGCTGAGACCGTATTGCTTCACTGGCTACTCGCAAAGTGGAGCATCATCGCTGCGTGGATTGCAACAGCGATCAGTATCTACGCAGCTTTGTACATCGTCGCCTTCTATAACTCTGTTAAATACCTGCCTTGCACCGTTACTGAGGATAAAGTCACACTCTATGCCGGTTATCAGAGTATTGCTGTAATCGACATTGCTAATATTGAAGCAATTCAATCTCCAAACATGAGCAATGTTGCACTCAATCCGTTTGAAAAAGGAGATTCTGATGTGGTCAATACGACACTAATGATGGACTCTCCATCATTCGAGATCAAAGTAAAAGAATCAGCCATTCATTATGGTGTCTTTGGGATGAAAAAGGAGTTTAAACGCATCATGTTCAAAGTAGACGAACCAGAGTCTTTTGCCCAAGCTATTCGTTCAAGGATGGAAAACCTCCAAGAACAACACGATAAAGAAAACACGAATATGTAATTGCCTGGGAAACAGCAGGAACAGACATAGGTAGACAACAAAAAGACGGCTCTCGATGAAGGGAGTCGTTTTTTTGTATTCATGTCGAAGAAAGACAATCGATTAGTAGCATTGTAGTTCTAGTCATATTCATATAGAATACATACAACTATAAAGAGTAAGTAAACATCAAGAAAGAGAGCAAAACGAATTATGGATTTTTATCGTTTAACTAGCACAAATGATGTTTTATGTAACAAAGCTTTTGATCTATATAAAGCTAGCTTTCCCGAGCATGAACAAAGATTATTTGAAGATCAAATAGTAGCTTAAAATCATTCGGAATATCATTGTGATATTATTTTAGAAAAAGATGTATTTGTTGGCATTATCTTTTATGAGTCTATTTCTATTAGACGCAAGAACTTTTATATGAGGCTTGGCTTTATGGAAAATCATTACCAACATAAACATCCTGCGTATCGGAAACAGAATGTACCACATGAACTTGTCATCGTGAGTTTCCAAGAAGAATTTCGGAATTTGAATATAGCCAATTCAATGAGTACTTGGTAAAAACGATTATGAAGTCTGACATATAGTGAGATTATTGGATTGACACAATAACCAAACACCTATTTTCTTGAAAAGGAAGAAAATAGGTGTTTTTTATTTCTCGATTTGAACAAAAAAGTTTATTGTCTTTACTAATATTTAGAAAATTTTATTAAGTTGATATCATTATATACAAAAATGAAATAGTAAGATTTCGCAACTATACCAACTCATGGCACAAACCCTGTGAACACTTAGAGTAGATCTAAAAGTGGCCTATTTTAGTGGAAATAATTGTAAGATTCATACCCGATTATTTCATTATTAGGAGAGATATCCTGTTACAGCCATGATACAGATATAATTCTACGTTTTTATTGACCTAATGTTATTTTTGCTACAGTCCAAAAAATAATATATAATATATAATTAAAAACTAGTATTATTGTTAACATAAGTTAAAAAACTTACTACAATATTCAGTTTTTTGCCAGAAAGTAAGATGGGGGATCTTTAAAGATAGGTTTCAAAATGAAGTTCATTTCAACACCATTACTTAAATCGTACCTATTAAAAGAAAGAGAGACAAATGATGAGCTATTTATTTAGAAAAAAAGATATTAAGGATATCTCAGATTCAAACCAATCAAAAAAATTAAAAAGGTCACTTGGCGCCTTGGATTTAATACTAATGGGGATGGGAGCAACCATTGGAACAGGTGTCTTAGTTATTACAGGGTTAGTAGCTGCAAGAAACTCAGGTCCCGCTATATCTCTTTCTTTTATTCTCTCTGCAATTGTATGTGGTCTGGTAGCGTTATGTTATGCGGAGTTTTCATCAGCGATTCCAAGTTCGGGAAGTGCCTACGCTTATACCTATGTAGCATTAGGAGAGATAGTAGCTTTCTTGGTAGGATGGTCTATTGTAGGAGGATATACAGTTTCGATAGCATCTGTTGCCGGGGGATGGTCAGCATATTTTAATAGTGCATTATCACTGGTTGGAATTCACCTCCCGAGTAGTCTAGTCACTATTCCTAGCCAAGGTGGGATTATAAATTTACCCGCAGTATTTATCGTAATTTGTATGTCTTATTTATTAACAAGAGGTCTAACGCAAAGTAAAAAAGTCAATAATATCACAGTAGCTATCAAAATTTCTATTGTTTTACTGTTTATTATTATAGGTGCATTTTTCATCGAACCTGAAAATTGGCAACCTTTTATGCCATTTGGAATAAGTGGTGTATTTGCTGGAGCAGCCTCAGTATTTTTCGCATTCACTGGTTTTGACGCTATTTCAACATCTGCTGAGGAAGTGAAAGACCCTCAGAGAAACTTGCCTCGGGGTATTTTAGGATCTTTACTAGCTTGCACTACTATTTACGTTATTTTAGGAACTATTTTAACAGGAATGGTATCCTATAAAGAATTAAATGTTGGAGACGCTTTGGCTTATGCACTTGAAAGTGTAGGGCAAGGGTGGGCGGCAGTTATTTTATCTGTTGGCGCAGTAATAGGAATTATAGCTGTTTTATTTGCTTACATGTTTGCAGTGCCACGTATTCTACTGTCAATGAGTCGTGATGGATTATTACCTAAATTATTCTCGACAGTTAATAGTAAAACTCACGTTCCGACGTTCTCTACATGGATCATTTGTGTATTAGGGGCTATCGTGGCTGGATTAATTGATTTAAAAGAATTAGCAGATATTGCGAATATGTCCGCCATTTTGAACTTTGCACTCGTAGCACTGTCACTCATTGTTTTAAGAAAAACGCAGCCAAATTTAAAACGTAATTTCAAAATGCCTCTTGTACCTATTCTTCCAATCCTGGCAATCATTTTTTGCTTATTTTTAGCTTTTAATTTATCAGCAAAAATATGGATGTACTATCTTTCTTATTCAGCAGTAGGTTTCAGTATTTATTTTGGTTATTCCCGTAATAAAAGTGTACTAAAGCATCGGGAGTAAATAATTCATAATAGAATATACGGTTGTATCTCTTACGATCATTAAATTTCCATTTCCTACAAAAAAGTCCGTTCAAAATCCGAAAAGGTTTGAAAACGGACTTTTTTTTGCCTCAATTGACAGTTCTTGATTGCCATTACATTATGATTTTTAAGTACTAAAACGAAGAATTAATAATTAGATGCGAAAATTACTAAGGATGAAGAAAGACAGTGACTAAGTGTGTTGAAATGAAATTTTCAGATGTAAATAGTTGAAAATTTAAATTTCTTCATCGTTTCCACACATTTTTTGTTTAATCTTATAGGCATCAGAAAATGAAGTGGGGGATAGTAAATGAAAGGAAAAATCAAGCTATTGCTTGCGATTGGTGTGTTAGGAATCATAGTAGTAGGTTGTTCTAATTCCAGTGGTAAAGACGAGTTGAATATGGATAGCACCCAGAAGACCACAGAGATGTCTTCTAAAACCAATCAATCAAGTAATAATATTGTTCTCACAGAAGAAACACAAAGAGTGGATGGAAAAGAATTTACCATCACGGCAAAAGCGAGTAATTTGAAGGTGTCTAATGACTTGACTTTGCCCGTATGGACATTTAACAATTCTGTACCCGGTCCAGAGATTCGTGTCAAAGTTGGAGATACGGTCAAGATTAACTTAAAGAATGAACTCGAAGAACCTGTCTCGATTCATTGGCATGGTTATCCAGTCCCAAACGATATGGATGGTATCCCAGGGGTCACACAAGATGCTGTCGTTCCAGGCAAAATGTTTACGTACCAGTTTAAGGCAACGGTTCCAGGGACGTACTGGTATCATTCTCATCAAGATAGTGTTAATCAACTCGATAAAGGGCTCTATGGTTCATTGATTGTGGAAGATCCAAAAGATAGTTATGATCGAGATTACACGCTTGTACTAGACGAATGGATGAGCTCTGGCAGCAGGGATATGGAAACAAATACGAGTGATTCCAGCCAATCGAATAAAAGTATGCAAGGCATGGATCATAGCAAGATGAACATGAAGGGAATGGATCACAGTCAAATGAGCATGAGTGGTATGAAAGATCACGATATGAGCATGTATGATCTATATACCATTAACGGAAAGACGGGAGATGCTATTGATAAGCTAGTAGTTAAAGAAGGGGAAAAGGTTCGAATTCGCTTGATTAATGCGGGTTATCTAACGCATACAATGCATTTGCACGGACATGAATTTAAAGTGGTTGCCTCCGATGGGCAATCTGTAAATAGCCCTGCTGTTATTACAGATCAAGGGATTGCCATCGCTCCAGGCGAACGTTATGACATAGAGTTTACAGCAAACAATCCTGGTTCATGGTTGCTTGAAGAGCATGGACGTGAAGACAGAGTGAAAAACATGAGAGTTGTTATTTCATACGAAGGGTCTACCCTACAGACTGACTCATCCAATGCATCTGAGCAATTACCACAATTCAATCTCTTGAAATACGGGAAACAAGTTGATACTAAATTTTCTTTGAATCAATCCTTTGATCAGAATGTTCAGCTAAATCTGAATACCGAAATGAAGGACGGAGAGATGGTTTATACTATAAACGGAAAGGTATTCCCAAATACTGATTCTATTAAGGTTGATAAAGGGGAAAAGGTAAAGGTCACCTTTGTGAACCAATCGAAAACCGATGATCACCCGATGCACCTACATGGACACTTTTTCCAAGTTTTAAGCAAAAATGGACAGCCGCTGGATGGAGCGCCTGTTATTAAGGATACCCTCAACGTGAAGCCAGGAGAAGAATATGTGGTTGCATTTGAAGCGGATAATCCAGGAGATTGGATGTTCCATTGTCACGATCTACACCATGCGTCTGCTGGTATGGTTACCGAGGTTATGTATAATGATTATAAAACCAATTATACCCCTGACCCGAGCGTTGACAATAAACCAGAATAACATGAATAAACTCCTGTGGGTGTTTCATAAGCCTTCAGGAGTTTATCCTTTTAGAAACTATTTAAGGGCGTAGTAATTGATAGCCTCAATTCTAGGAAATCTTGTTTGTGTTGTAATCTGATCAAGACACATAGTTCCTACATGGTTTCCACACATTTTTGATCTACAATACAAATAAACAAACGTTGTTGGAAATGGATTAGACATGGTTAATATTATTGGCTTGCCCTCTTATGTCCGCAGGATGAGTTGCAGGCAAAAATGAAAATGCAACTCAAAATGTTTAAAATATCGAACCTATACCATGAGTAACTCTTAAATCAGGTCAGGTAAAAGAGAGTTATCGAAAGTATAAACGCGAAACCTTAAATGAAATGGTTGTAGCTTTTAGATTTGGGGTAGATTTACACATAAAGAAGGTGATTACGATAGCGAATATTCAGGTGCTTGTGGTTGATGATGAATGGAATATGCGGAATTTGCTTCGCATTTATCTGATGAAAGAAGGATTTAACGTCAAGGAGGCTTCGTCTGGTTATGAGGCGTTATCGATGATAAAACAGCATACGTTTGATCTCCTGATATTAGATGTAATGATGCCAGGGATGGATGGTTGGCAGGCTTGTAAGACCATTCGGGAAACAGAAACCATGCCGATCCTTATGCTTACAGCCCGTTCGGAAACCAAGGATAAAGTACACGGGCTTGGCATTGGAGCCGATGATTACTTGACGAAACCTTTTGAACCTGAAGAATTGCTGGCACGTGTATTTTCGTTGCTAAGACGCTCCATGATCAATCAAGCACAAAAGCTTCAAGAAACGATCATGGTATTTCAACACCTTAAAATACATGCAGACGCTCGTGAAGTTCATATTCATGAAGTAAGCATTGATTTTACACCGAAAGAGTTTGATTTGTTTCTCCATCTAGCAAAAAATAGTCAGCGCACGTTTACTCGAGAGGAATTGGTTGAACGATTATGGGGATATGAGTATATGGGTGATGCCCGTGTCGTGGATACCCACATCAAGAATATTCGCGAAAAATTACACCGCGCAAGACTTGGCTATGATCCGATTCAAACCGTTTGGGGAGTAGGGTATAAATTTTCAGCACCAGGAGGAGGAGAATGAGACACAATCGGATTGGGATGAAATTAGGATTAGTCATCGCTGCGATTTTTTTTATCGTCCTCCTCTTTCTTGGTGTAGGCCTTTATCAGATGTTTTCAAGCTTTTATCATGCGGAAATGGGAACAGAGGTTGAAGAGATGACCTCTCATTTTACTACCATGGCAGAGACTGCAAAGAGCTCTTCGGAGGAAATGATCCTGACTTTCGCAGATTTTTCAAATGTAAGCATGTTTTATATCAATGCGACAGGTGAGATTACGCTTCATTCAGGTAGGCACAACGCTACGGATCAGTCGTTTATCCGGCCAGAAGATCTAAAACAGATCTTTTCTGGAAAGACCATTCACTTAGAACATGAAGATCCATTAGGTAATCGCTATATGGTGATTGGTCAACCGATCTACCAAGATAATCAGATATCTTCTGCCATTTATGTAATGGCATCTACGCAAAGCATGGATAAGTCCCTTGCTGCAGTGCGAAATCTGTTGATTCTCTCTGGAGTAGGAGCTTTTTTGCTTGCAATGGGGATTACCTGGATTATAGCATTACTTTTATCTCGACCGCTTATCATGATGCAACTAGCGACGAAGAAAATTGCTAGAGGAGAGTTAGAAACCCGACTAGACATTCGCAGTAAAGATGAAATTGGTGATTTGGCAGCAGCGATCAATAATTTAGCCGCTGACCTAAAGCGGTATCGAGATACACGACAAGAGTTTTTCGCAAATATCTCTCATGAGCTACGAACGCCAATCACATACTTGGAAGGTTATGCGAAGGTCGTGAAGAATCGTTTGTATACGACCGAGGAAGAGAAGGATCGCTATCTGGACATTATTTATCAAGAAGGTGTACGAATTCAGCACCTGGTGGATGATTTATTTGAACTTGCCAAGATGGAAGAAGGTAAGGTTAGTCTGTCCATGGAATGGGTGGATTTGAAGAATGTTGTAGATCAAGCAGTACAGACGGTTTCGTTGAAAGTAAAGGAAAAAGGTTTAGAGTTGATTGTTCATTCCTCTGAAGATATACCGTTGATTCGTGCGGATGGAAAGCGCATGGAACAAATTATCCTCAATCTGTTGGAGAATGCGATCCGCTATACCGAGAATGGTCACATTGATGTTCATCTTCATTGTACATCTAGTACTCTCTCTCTTTCGATTAAGGACACAGGCATTGGGATACCAGAGGATGAGCTACCTTATATCTTTGACCGTTTTTATCGGATAGAGAAATCAAGATCACGGACAACGGGGGGTACTGGACTCGGTTTGTCAATCGTGAAGAAATTAGTCGAACTGCATGGTGGATCTATTGAGGTTAGCAGTACGAGGGACATTGGTACTTTTTTTACGGTTCAATTCGTTCTTCCGACGATGCAGGAGGAATAGACATGAAAAAATCGGACTGGCTCATTGCTTTGATTTTTATGGTAATGGGGTTAATGTGTTTATTTATTTCAGCTTCTTATTATCGAACTGACTCGTTTTCGAGTGGATTCAGTATTTCCAACTCAGCGTGTATTTGGATGGCCATAATGGGTATTATCATTTACCTCATATATCGGTTTGTTCGCTTCAAATAAGGGAAAGGAATGAAAGGGTGACTTCGCGGTGTGGAGTCACTTTTTTTGTTATTTAGAAAATAAAAGGTTTACTTTATTTTTTTCAAGTTATCAGTTGTTATTGATGAGGAGCTATGGCTTGGATTTAAAAGAATATGGCTAACGAAAAGGAGGGGAAATAAAACAAATAAGCAAGACAAGGTTACCTTTATTGGTGGTTTCCAAAATCTACGTGTCACAATTTTTCATAAATTCAGAAACGACCTTCATTATTTTCATCAAAAAAGAGGGAAAAGACTGAGAGATCCAAATGGTTGAGTAGATCCGGCACGTGAAGAGAAGCTCATATAGAACAAAAAGAGCGAAAGATAATGTAAGTGGAAAGTCATGTAGCTACTCAGCAACAGATTGAGTGTATTTTATATCGCCTAGTGAATGATATTTAAGTACGAAAAGAAAAAGTAGGTAATTGAAGATAAAAAACTGGGTTCAGTGATGCAGTAGGAATGGCGTAAGCAGCCTGTTTGAAAAACAATGGTATCGTTTCTTCAAATTACATTCCACTCGCTATCGCTGTAATGATAGTAGCCTATAATGCAATTACCGCCTTGCTGAACGAAGGCGAACTACAACAAGCAGAAGATCATATTTATTGAGGAGAAAACGGCTTTTTTTGATGTAATCAGGAGTAAAAAATTTTAGAAGGGAGGGTGTGTAGATGGATCACATGATTTTATAGGTAAGATTCAACTCGTGCTGTAGCTGGCATGTAGAAAGAAAGGTAACCTACATTTTTCACCATTGTTCAGGTTAAATTCCAAGATACAGATGCCTTTAATGGAGTCTGAAAATAAATATTTTTCCTAAGAGTGTATCAGCTCGTAGCTGGCAGATGATGTTGCTATTTGGAAATAAAAATGTATGATCCTGCTTGAAGGGGAGGCATCTTTAGTGAATTCTATTGATCTAGCAGGTACAAAATTATTCAAAGCTTTTCTCAAACAAGAAGACAACTATAACCTTTATCAGAAAGTGATAGCTCATCCGGAAGATAGAGGGATATCCCAGAAACTAAAAAAACAATTTAATGACTTCTATGAAGAGGTTCTACTTATCAAATATATTTCTTCAACGATACACTACACGGCTATTGAACTTTCTATTCGAAAAAAAAAGCTAGACAAGGTAATCCAGCCATTAAAGTATGAGAGTGAAGGTGTAGCAGAAAATATCACTAATTTTCATGACAAGGATTGGAAAGAGGCCATTAGTGATGAGAAATTACTACATTCCATAATGAAATTGACAGAAAATGAAAGGGGAATTATTACATATTATTATTTGCATGAATGGAAGGAAAAAGAGATAGCTCGTCTCTTAGATATCACTCAACAGGCTGTTTCTAAAACGAAAAGAAAAGCATTAGAAAAATTAAAAAAAGAGTTGTCACAGGGGGGATTCCATGAGCCTGCTCGCTCTTGTAAGAAAAGCAAAAAATAACGATGCAGACGCTATGCAAGAAATTATCCAAAGGTTTGAACCGAAAATTAGAAAATCTCTGAGATGTACAGATAAAGCCTTTCGAGATGATGTACGTCAGGAGATAGCACTACGAGTAATAAAGGTGATAAAAGACTATGATTCTGAGAAACTAGCAAATAAATATATTTTTTCAAAAGGTGACCCTTTACAAAAATAAAATGAAAAGGCAGGTTGTATTTATTAAGCCCTTCATCACTTTACTTTATGAAGCGAAAATCAAGCGTGAAAACGGGAGAGAATTCTACATTTTCGTTTCGAAAAAAGTAAAGAGAGAAGGATGTATATGTCAGATATACTAGTAAAGATTAAAACGTTTATTCCTGAAGAGAATGTAAAAGATCCTTATGGAGATGTTTATGAGGGCGATAATCGAGGATTTCATTTTTCAGGTAATTACAGAACATTACAGGAATTTGCAATTGATTTTAAAAAGAAAACAGTCAAGCATACGAAACGTGTAGGTAAAACTTGTCGAATTAATCCTGATGAAGACCCAGTTTGTAAACGAGCAAGTGATAGTGAATTGAAAATGTCCGAGCCTACTTGGAAAAAAGACAGTGTCAAATTCACTGCAAGTTGCGGAGTCAGTAATCCCCTTAGTAGTAATGCTCCAGCGATCGATTATGAGTTTAAAATTACAGCCTATAAAAAGGACGGAAAAGTGTGTATTAGTGGACTTCACGATGGTTTTCCCAATTATGAAATCTGGAAAAAGGTGGGGAATGAGGCGCCGATGCCATTTTACTTCTTTGATCATGGGGATAATACTCTATTAAGCCTATTTCCGCCAATGGATACGAGTGTAAGTCTTAGATGCTTTTAACGTTTGATGAAGAAAACGAACCAGTTAGAATGAGAACTGGTTCGTTTTATATTTCACTTATAGTCTTGGATAACACGAGGATTAATCGAAGAGATTAATAGTTTCTATTTTAGCAGGATACATTTGTTTTTTGGAATGACCTAGACCTAGTTCACCATTTGAATTAAAGCCCCAAGACCAGACTGTCCCATCTTTTTTGATTGCATGTGAGTGAAATCCACCTGCATCAATTGCAACAATTTGGTTGAGTGGTTCTGTTGACTCTAAAAATACTTGATTCGGAGTCATTGAATAATTGACAGGAGTACCATATCCTAACTGACCATGTGTATTAGTTCCCCAAGCCCAAACAGTCCCATCTTCTTTTAATGCTAAGGTATGTTGTTTTCCTGAATCCACCGCAATTACATCATAGATTCCGTCGATTATTACTGGTGAATTACTGCTTTTCTTTGTTCCATCCCCAAGTTTACCCTGATTGTAACCCCATCCATATACATCTCCATTTGATGTAACTGCGTAACCTTGTTTTTCACCAGTAGAAATAGCTATTACATCTGTTAGTTCAGAGACCTGAACGGGTTGTAAAGCTTTTTCTCTTGTCCCATTTCCCAATTGACCTACGCTGTTATTACCCCAAGCCCAAACAGTGCCATCTTCTGAAAGTGCTAAAGAAAATTCTTCACCAGCATCAATAGCTACGATATCCGTTAACCCTGAAACCTGAACAGGCTTTACTCTGGTCTCAGTAGTGCCATCTCCAAGTTGTCCAGAGCGGTTTTTACCGAAAGCCCAGACAGTCCCATCTTCTTTTAATGCTAATGTAAAGTTTTCTCCAGCACGTACTTGTTTTACATCAGAAAGCCATTTCACATGGTGAGGAGTCTTTTCAGTAGACTTTGCTTTTTCATTTCCTAGTTCACCATAAGCACTCCATCCCCAAGTCCAAACAGTCCCGTCTTTTTGTAGAGCGACAGTATGAGATGTCCCAGTATCAACCATCAAAACATCTGATAGATCATCAACAGGAACGGGGCTCGTAGTTTTTCCTTTTACAGAAGAGCTGCCTAATCCGCCATTAGCATCACTTCCTGTTCCGTATATGACAGAACCATCTTTTTTCACCATAAAGGTTCTATTATTGTCTGCTGAAAGTAAATGATCATAATTAAATGAATCTTGAGCATGAGATGCAACAGGGCTAAACAAACTTGCAAATAAAACCGAGGAAAGTATGAGGGCGCTAAATTTTTTTTGCATAGACTAACTCAACCTTTCTATTTATGTAATATGCTACCAGTATTTAACCTAACATTTTACAATAATTGTGTAAACTATTTTATGAATTTTTGAACTTTTGTTCATTTTTAATAAACATATTCCTTTATAGATTCGAGGCCAGACTGTTTTGGCTTCTGGTAAAGCGATCATACAAGGGGCGATGGAATAAAAACGTAATAAAAAGATGAAATACAACAAGCAATGGCAGCCCTGTTTTTTTCAACATTTTTTCACATTTTATATCAAATATTGCTTGTCGACACCGTTCAAATCAAATAGGATATGAAAGCAATCCCTATACTATCGAATGGTGGGATTTCATTAAATTCTTATGCTCATTGTTACTGGACTCCCTTGGTCAGGTGTAATGGGGGAAGGGATCAATCAGCTTGCTACCTCTACGAAGACTGGTTATCCTTCCTATGCATTCAGCTTTGGGGAGAAGCCTGAATCTATAGTGAAAACAAAGGACGTAGCAAAGGATGTCCCTTGGGCTACAGAAAATTTGCCAGTACCGCAATCCTTGTATAATCAATATATACCGTTGTCACTAGAGGATATTGTGTGGGTGGCCGAGCAACAGAAGATAACAAAACCATACACCATTTCATTGCCTCAAGGTGAAAAGGGTGTATACACGTTAACAACAGCACATTCAATACCAGGGCAGGAAGCAACCATGCATATTGATCAATATACGGGAATGGTTTTAAGCGAGGTTCGTTATAGTGACTATGGCTTGTTGGCCAAAGGAATTACGTTAGGCATTGCATTACATGAAGGGCGATTATTTGGTGTGGCAAATCAATTCATTGGTTTAGTGGGCTGTCTAGGATTGATCGGAATTGTGGTTAGTTCCTTTATCATGTGGTGGAAACGCAAGCCTGAAGGGAAATGGGGGGCACCCTCGAAGCCTAAACAAGCAAAAGTAACAAAAATGATATTCTTCCTGATAGTCATTATGGGACTTTGCATGCCACTAGTAGGAATTTCTCTGATTGTAGTATTCTTGTTTGATCGTTTCATTTTCCCTCGGGTTAAGGGAATAGCAAAGAATCTGCATTCCGAATAGCTGACAGCAAGCAGAGAGGAGGGTTTAAGCGTGCGCAATATGATTACCATCTGCATCATTAGTAGTGGCTTCCTTTTATTACCTGCATGTTCTGCTACAACGATTACCCAAGCGGAAAACACACTAAAACCAGCGAACATCAATGTAGACGTTGCCATTCCTGAACATGTGAAATCAGAGCAAGTAAGCTTGCTACAAGTGAAGCTAACACAAAATAACCAGCCCATATCGGATGCAGAAGATGTACATTTAAAAATCTGGAGGGCGAATCAAGAGCAAGAGAGCAAGCAATATAAAGCGGTATTAAAGGGAGAAAAAACAGACCATAACCATAGAGAAGGAAAGGTAGATCATCAAGAAGATTCGAATGGTGTCTATGAAAGTAACGTAATCTTTCAAGAGGACGGCGTATATTACGTACAAGCCTATGTCAAAGCACATGGGGTAGACTTACTTCCTACTAAGCGTGTCCTTGTGGGTAGCCCGTCAAAAAAAGAGCTACAAGACTTTGAAAAAGAAAAGGGACAGCAGGGAAATCAAGATCAGCATGATCATTCGCACCACCATTGATACCAATGCTGAGGTAGTACTTACGAATAGAAGCAATTGAAGAGGCGTTTGCCGAATAAACAGGTTAATTAATGTCCGTAGCTATGAATGTAACGAAATGCGAAGACAGTAAAGAGTAAAGAGCAAAAAGGCTTTCCAGATATCTTTCGTGGAAAGCTTTTTTGCTCTTAAAAAAATCGAATCTGATCAAGACGTTGAATGGAAGAACAAGTCCTTCATTAAGAGTCTTCAACCCTATTCTTGGCGTGTAAAGTCTTCACTTTGCAAATACGTTACTGCACCTTTATAGGAGTTATAGGAATCCTCCAGATTGTTTCCTGTATAGATGTTAAACAATTCATCCTCCTGTACCAATCGTAGCGTATCGCCTTTTTGGTTTACCCAAATCTCTTCAATAGGATCAACTGAATCCAAGGTGTTGTCGTTTGCTTCTTGTTCTGTTGATAGATACGCGATGGAGTCAGCGATTAAGCTGCGCAACTGCTCCTCGGAATAATCGCGGATATTGACCATACCTTTTGGGCCAGTCTTTTTTTTCGGCAGGTGACCCGCATAGACAAAGCCATTTCCATTTGGGTGAAGGTGATTTACCACAATCTTTTTGTCATGTAGACTTCCCTCAAAATGATAGTTTAAGCGTCCTAATGAGACCTCTTTTTTTGTTAGTTCTGGGAACGATTCAATAATCGCTTTTTTTTGTTCAAAAGTTAGCATGCAATCCTCCGTGGTTCTATATCTTCAAGATATACTATACATATCAAGAAAAAGTATACCATAAGCTTCCTGTGGATGAAATCATAGAGAAAAGGAAGCCTGCCTCTCTTTGATGAGACACGCTTCCCATGAACAACGCTTAAGCAATAGGGGGGAGCATTTTAGAATCCTTAACCATAGAGGAGCTGCAGATCGGACAAACCGGTATTTCGTCAAAGGATAAGTTTTCTCTCATCCAGCAGATGCAATCATCTTTGGTACATGCCCAGATTGAGGTTTCCACATCTTCTACCGGCTCTTCTTGTTTGCGAGAATAGTACATTGCAAAACACCTCCAAGCTTCATTTCGAAACTCTATGCTGTTTATCCTAAACCTTCCAGAGGTCTTTTTATTCAGAAATGAAGAAAGAAGTACAAGTCTTACTACGTTGAAAAGTTAGGCAACAAGGCAAAATGTTTTTTCTGACAGGAAGCTTATTTTTTTACAAGATAGAATTAGAGTAGTAGAATGGAGTATGGCAATGCAGGATTAGACATAGAATGACATGCAGGAAGGTGATTGTTAGTGACGCATCCGTCAGAGATTGAAAAACGTAAATCAGAGCATATTGAGATTTGTTTACATAAAGAGGTATCTAATCGACTGACCACAGGTCTAGAGCAATATCATTTTTTACATGCGGCCCTTCCAGAGATTCATTTTGCTGATGTTTCGTTACATACGACTTTCTTAGGAAAACATATGGGAACCCCTTTTCTTGTAAGCTCCATGACAGGTGGGACGAAGAATGCTCAGCAAATAAATACCAAGCTTGCGATTGCGGCAGAGGCTAGAGGCTGGGCTATGGGGCTTGGCTCCGTACGTGCAGCATTAGAAAGCGAAGAGCTTGCTCGAACTTTTAAAGTCAGAGAATATGCCCCGTCTATTCCAATCATCGCAAATCTAGGGGCTGTTCAATTAAATTATGGCTATACCGTAAAGGAATGTCTTCGCTGTGTAGAGCTTGTTGAAGCTGATGCACTGGTATTACACGTAAATAGTATGCAGGAGATTTTTCAACCTGAAGGTGATCAGGATTTTAGGCATCTTTTGCCCAAAATTGAGCAGGTTTGTAAGGCAAGTCAAATTCCCATCGGAGTAAAAGAGGTAGGCTTTGGGATCGATTCACAAACAGCTAGACGGCTTGTGGATGCTGGAGTTTCCTTTATTGATGTAGCAGGAGCAGGTGGAACCTCTTGGATTGAGGTGGAAAAGCATCGATCTCATGAACCCATGAAGCAAATGGCCGCAGAAGCATTTCGAGATTGGGGGATTCCAACATCTGTTTCTTTACAAACCATTCGAGAAGAGCTTCCTTTCTTCCCTTTAATCGGAAGTGGAGGAATTTATAACGGAGTCGAAGCGGCGAAAGCGATTGCTTTGGGAGCAGATTTGGTTGGATTGGGTCGTGCGTTACTTGAAGCGGCTACAACATCAGTTGAGGAGGTTGTAGCACTTATGGAGCGAGTTGAGTTTGAGTGCCGTGCAGCGATGTTTGGAATAGGTGTAGCAACAATTGAAGGTCTGTCAGCTACAGATCGCCTCTTGTCAAAGGCTGAAGCAAAAATCAATCGGAGTAAACGATGAAAAATGAATTGACCAAGACGAGGTCTTCTGCTATTTTATTTGGTTGTATTCATTAACTTGTTTCGGCAGATTGTGACAGCATGAGAGGGGAGTGCGACCGTGTTATCCAAAATGTTATCCACCTATCCTCGAACCTTGTGGATTTTGGCGATTGGGGCCATTATTAATGTAACGGGGATGTCTTTTATTTGGCCGCTAAATAATATTTATATCACTCAAATATTGGGGAAACCAGCAACGGTAGCTGGACTCGTCCTGATGCTCCACGCTGGCATGGGAATTATCGGGAGTATGGCAGGTGGCATTCTGCATGACAAGATAGGCGGCATAAAAACCATTTTTGCTGGGGTGCTTATCTCGGCTGCCTGTGTTACCTCACTCGCTTTTTTTCGCGTATGGCCATTTTATGTTTGTATGATGGGCGTACTTGGCTTTAGCAATAGCATGGTGTTCCCGGTCCTCAATGCAATGGCCGGAAGTATTTGGCCTGAGGGGGGACGACGCGCATTTAACTTGTTATATTTGTCGCAAAATTTAGGTGTAGCAGTTGGCTCTGCGCTGGGTGGAGTGGTTGCTAGTGTATCGTTTATGTTTGTTTTTTTAGTAAATGGTGCAACGAATTTGATCTTTTTAGCTGTTATTGGCTTCGGCCTAGATTTAAAGAAGATTGCGGCAGAGACTGCTGCTAGAAATCTGCAAAGAAAGACAGAGAAAGCTACTAATAAGGCTTCCAATAATGAGACCTCTATCTGGAAAACACCCTCAGGTCTATCCTTATTAATTCTGTGTTTAGGCTTTGCGATAACCTGGATTCCTTATGTGCAATGGTCAACCAATCTATCCTCTTACATGACAAAATTAGGATACTCATTATCTCAATATAGTTTATTGTGGACGATTAACGGAGCATTGATCATTTTAGCCCAGCCGTTGTGCGCTTACGTCACACGTCATTATTTATCTAATCTTCGTTCTCAAATGATCGGTGGATTGTTTATCTTTGTTTGTGGAATGGGTGTTTTAGCATTTGATCAGGCGTATAGTCATTTTGTGTGCGGTATGATAATTGTGACTTTAGGAGAAATGCTTTTATGGCCAGCAGTGCCAGCCGCGGCGGCAGAGCTTTCGATTACCGGTAAAGAGGGATTGTTCCAAGGGGCTGTGAGTGGTGCTGCGACTGCCGGGCGGATGATCGGTCCATTCATCGGGGGGCTTTTATACGAAAGCTTTTCACCAGTCTTTATGCTGTACGTGATGATTGCTATTTGTGTGTTACCTCTGCTTTGTTATGTATGTTATGATCGCCCGTTATACGGCAGTCTTAGAAATCGAATATAAGCAATAAAGGAAACATGAATATGACGAAAATAGGCTGTTTCGTGCTAAGGAAGAACCCGGCAGGAAGCAGCCTGTTTTTATATCATTAGGATAGAGACCAAAATTACGGATAGAGCAAATGCTTCTAAGAGTTTTCTACATTGTGTGAACGATATGCTTAAGACTCTTGAGGGGAACTTAATTTTATCTGTGCTTTTTCAGGAATGCCTGCTGGAGTTATCTCCGTCCAGCCTTTTCCATTTAACCCCTTCGCATAAACCTCTAAATATGCCCCTTTACGCAGGTTTTTAGAAGCAATCATAATAAACGTATTTTGCTGCCCTTCATCATCATACCCTACAAATTGATATTCCCACTGTGTATCGCTTAGTTTTTTACCGTCCGTTTGCACTATCGTATAGTAAGGCTTGACTGGAATAATAGGGTTGAGGCGATCAAGCATAACCGATTGACCTTTCAAGGCAAATAGAACGAAGAGTATACCAGCTACAATGGCTGCTAGAATGATTGCAAATTTGTTGATAGACACAAAATACCTCCTAAGCTTTCCTAGTAGTGTTGCGTACAAGTCTACTAGGTTAATGAATATAACAAAATGCATCAAGCTTACAAGCAGCTTACACTTCTGTAAGAAAGAGCTGTTCGTATAGTGTAGAGGTAAATGGATAAAATAAAGAAGATTTCCAATAAGTGGAGGGGCAAGTGTGGAGATAACAACCAAGCCTATTGTTGTTGTAAGTAAATGTTTAGAGTTTGCAGAGTGCCGGTACAATGGAGATGTGCTTTCAGATCAAACCGTTCGAAGCTTGGCTCCCTTTGTAACCTTTATACCTGTATGTCCCGAAATAGAGATTGGCCTGGGTATCCCCCGTGAAACGATTCGAATCATCAAAGAAGGCGAACAGCATCTGCTCGTCCAGCCTTCAACACGAGCAGATCTTAGTCAGCAGATGAATAGTTTTGCCGATGCTTTTTTACAAAATGTAGGAGAAGTGGATGGTTTTATTCTGAAAAGTCGCTCTCCAAGCTGCAGTGTAAAAGATGTCAAAGTATATAGTGGATGGGAAAAAGCACCCGTTGTAGAAAGCGCTCCTGGTTTCTTTGGTGCGAAGGTAAACACGTATTTTCCTTATGCGGCTATAGAAGAAGAGGGTAGGCTAAAGAACTTTACCATTCGAGAGCATTTCTTTACAAAGCTGTTCACACTAGCGTATTTTCGCCAATTGAGCTTGGACCCTACTATCCGAAATCTAATTCAATTTCATGCTGAGAATAAATATTTATTTATGGCATACAATCAAAAACTTACAAAAGAATTAGGTAAGATTGTTGCAAATCATGAGAAAAAAGAGAAGCAACAGGTCTGGAACGAGTATGCTGCCCTTTTACCTAACATGTTTAAGCGTGTAGCCCGATATACCTCCAATATTAATGTTTGTGAACATATTATGGGCCATTTTAGTACAAGGCTTTCTACAAGGGAAAAGGATCACTTTAAGCATTTATTGCATCGGTATCGAGAACGAAAATTGCCGCTGAGTAGTATGACCAGTCTGTTGAAATCGTGGGTATTTCGATATGAACAAGAATATTTGTTACAGCAACGCTTTTTTGAGCCTTATCCTGAGGAGTTAATTGATTTGGGGGATTCCGGGAAGGGACGAGATTATTAGGAAGAATGCTTTTGCAAGGCGTTCAACAGGTGGTAAAGCCATAGGATAAGGAATTTCAAACAATTTTTGCATTGACAAATAAACGGACAGCAAACCCAGGATATGTCATGGTGTTTGATGAAAGTAATGAAGCTGCCGCCAAGACTGTCAAGGAAGGTCTTGCTATTGAAATTACATATGAACAAGCAAACATAGCATGCCTGTCTTTGTAGGTACAGAGAATAAACAATATATCAATGCAAAAAGCCGTTTTCCTGTTCTATAAGGGGAATCGGCTTTTCGCCTTTTTCTGGATAGTAAAAAAATCAATTCCATGAAATAATAGATTACTAACTACTGCATACGATTTCATCTAAATAGAGGAGATTTGGTGTTATGGACAGTTATAAAAAACAGAAACAGGTTGCTGACTTACACGTACAGATAAAAGAGCAAAGAATTGACAGTAGGTTGCGACAATTAGGTGAGATTGGTATGACACAGGAACAGGGTGTTACTAGATTAGCATTGACGGCTGAGGATATGGTGGCACAACGTATGGTTTCCGGCTGGATGAAAGAAGCAGGAATGTGCGTTCGCAAGGATTGCTTCGGGAATGTAATTGGAAGGAAAGAAGGAAATAATCCATATGCGCCTGTTGTAATGCTTGGTTCTCATATCGATTCGGTTCCTAATGGTGGTAGATTCGATGGCACGGTCGGAGTCATTGGGGGAATAGAGGTTGTTCAGGTTTTACATGAAAATAAGATTTTGCATGAACACCCAATTGAAGTAGTTGCTTTTTGCGACGAAGAAGGAGTTCGTTTTTCAGATGGTTTTTTTGGGAGTAGAGGGATGTGTGGTAAGCTTACCCCAGAGGATATGATGAGACGCGACAATCAGGGTGTAACTAGAATAGAAGCTCTTCAGCAGTGTGGCTTTCCTGCTCTAAAAGATGCATCAAATATACGGAATTCTGGGGAGATCAAGGCATATTTAGAGCTACATATTGAACAGGGTCCATATTTACAAGCAGTGAACGAGCCGGTTGGAATTGTTACCAGTATCATGGGTGTGAAATTATTGACCATCAAATTAATAGGGAAGTCTGGTCATGCAGGTACAGTACCGATGAGCATGCGCAACGACCCGATCATGGCAGCGGCCGAAGCCATTTTAGGAATAGAAAAAATATGTAGCTCTGATCGTAGCAAGCCTACGGTGGGTACTGTGGGTACTTTTGAGGTAGAACCTGGTGCTTGCAATGTTATTCCGGGTTCTGTTTCATTTACAGTTGATATTCGAGATATAGATGAAACACGGTTGTTGCATATCTTAACAGATATAGATGCCCTTCTCTCAGAAATATCCTTGCGACGCGGGCTAACGTATCAGCTAGAGAATACGTTGGCGATCAAAAAGGCAGATGCCGCGACTGAACTTGTACAGATGTTTCGTCAGATCGGCCTGAGAAGACAGAACGAATTGCCACTGATGCATAGTGGGGCAGGTCATGATGCGATGATTTTGTCTGAGGTAACGCAAATGGGGATGCTATTTGTTCGTTGTAAGGATGGGATTAGTCATCATCCTGACGAGTGGTCCCATGCTTCAGATATTTGTATTGGCGTAGAGTATCTGTATGAGGCGGTTTGTCGATTAGCTACCTAATCGTGAATGCGAGACAAGAGGTGTAGTGGTGAAAGGGGTATAATTCATGGAAAGCGTAGAGGAATTGCAACAGCAGTTTCGTAGCATTGAGATATGGGAACAAGAGCAGAAAGATTTATGGTTCTGGGAAAAAATAGGTCGCCTTCCGTTTGTATACTTAGATCGAGCTGTCCCGAAGTCTTTAAAAGAAAAGGTGGGTGATTTGTTAAACGAATTGGGGGCCTATATCCAGACAGGCGGGAAATATCTAATCAGGAATCAAGATGTTTGGAGCCGTTTTAGCAACCCACCACATACACTTGAACAAGTGCAAATGAGATCGTTGCAGGAGATGGATCAGGTAGCGCTTCAATTAGCGGAATCGCGTACGAATGTTGCAATGGTTCAAGGGGCTACCACAGGCTTTGGCGGTATGTTTACACTTGCGATAGATATACCAGTTATCATAGGGCTCTCCTTAAAAGTATTGCAGGAGATGGCACTTACATATGGTTTTGATCCGCATAATAAGGTGGAGCGTATTTTTATCATCAAATGTTTGCAATTTACCTCGGCAGATGTTGTTGGCAAAAAGGCTATTTTAGCAGAGCTATCCGCCTTTGATGAGGGAGAAAAACATCAAGAAATCATTGCTCAGCTACAAGGCTGGCGTGAGGTGAGCTTGACATACATGGATAGTATGGCGTGGAAGAAGCTATTTCAGCTAATCCCGATCGTAGGCATGTTTTTTGGTGCATTTACGAATCGTACACAGATTGCGGACATAGCAATGACGGGGCAGATGCTCTACAAGAAAAGAAGAATCCTACAGAGACTAGCAGAACAAAACGGCGAGAAGCTATAATCAATGAAAGAATGATATCAAGCAGCAGGTAAGTCATCGAAAATCAGCTTTACAAGTGATAAAACGTCCGTTATACTATGGAAAAGTTTACTAAAGGAGGTGCAGGTACATGTCAGGAGCTGTTCAAGCGTGGTTTGTGGTAGAAATGTCCAGTCAAACACATGATTTCGTTAACAACGGGAGAAGTCTGTCCATTTTTCAATCTACTAATAAAACCGAACAGTTTCCTTTAACGCGTACCATGCATACATAACCTCTCTTTCACTTTTTCATAATCCTGATTGGATTTAGTAGAAGGAAAAACGATGCTACAGGAGGTAGGTGCCTGTGGCTTTTTGTGTTTTCAAAAAAATGTGTAGGGGCCAAATGGCATGAAATGATTCATGGGGTATGTTATCGCTTGTGTAACGCATGAGAGGGACTGATTTCCAAGGAGGAAATGAGATCATGATCGTTCTTGCTGCTAACTCTCTTTCAAAATCATTCGGAGCTACTATGGTAATAACCGAGATTACTTGCGAAGTGAACCGTATGTCAAGAATAGGGATTGTAGGCCCAAATGGTGCTGGAAAAAGCACCCTTTGCAACTTATTACTGGGCTTGGATTCTCCAGATTCAGGAACTGTTTTTCGAGCGAAGGATGCTACATTTGCCTATTTACCACAACAACCTGTGTATCCGCTGGAGTGGACGGGGCGTCATGTTATTGAAAGTGCCTTTGCTAAGGTGCAGGAAATAGAAATATCTATGCAAGCGTGCCAAGAGCTAATGTCGAATATCGATGAATATCAAAAATTATCAATTGAGGAACAGGAAAAGTTATTATTTCGTTATCAACAATTGCAGGATAGCTTTGAGCAATTAGACGGTTATATGGTGGAAGCGAGGATTCAGAAGGTAGTAGATGGTCTGCGATTGTCCTCGTCGCTACTTGAGACTCCTTTTTCTTTGCTTAGTGGGGGAGAAAAAACCAAGATTGGCTTGGCAAAAATGTTATGCGAAAAAAGTGATGTTCTCCTACTAGATGAACCTACGAACCATTTGGATGTAGAATCAATGGAATGGTTAGAGCAATTCTTACGTGAATATCCTGGGACTATTTTACTCATTTCTCATGATCGTTATTTCTTGGATGCAGTGGCCAAAAGTATATGGGAAGTGGATAGTGGAGAGTTGCAAGTATATCAAGGGAACTATAGCCAGTATGTACAGGAAAAGGAGGAGCGTCTCCTACGGCAATTCACGGATTATCAAGAACAGCAAAAGAAGATCAAGAAAATGAAAGAAGCAATTAAGCGACTAAGAGAATGGGGAAACCAAGCGAATCCTCCTAATGATTCCTTTCATCGCCGAGCCAAAAGTATGGAGAAGGCTTTGGAACGTATGGAAAAAATCGAACGTCCGCGTCTTGAAGCTGACAAAATGGATTTGTATTTTCGCAGGGCAGAGAGAAGCGGTCAAGACGTAATAAGAATGAATGATGTGACGAAATCCTTTGGGAATGTGTGTCTCTTACAAGAAGCGGATTTTACTTTGCGATATGGGGAGCGGAAAGCTTTGCTTGGTTCCAATGGCAGCGGAAAATCTACGCTCCTTAAAATGATTTTAGGGGAGCTAGAACCGGATGCAGGTACGATAGCACTTGGAAGCCAAGTAAAGATCGGTTATTTATCACAACAGGCTTTAGAAGGAGATCCCAATCGGCGTGTGATTGATGCGTTTCGAGAGATCGCCATTGTAACAGAAGCACAAGCACGGCATATTCTGGCAGGTTTTTTGTTTTATGGAGAGCAAGTTTTTAAAAAAGTGGGTCAGCTCAGTGGTGGGGAGCGGATGCGACTAAGGCTGGCACAGTTAATGCAGCAAGACATCAATCTATTTATACTAGATGAGCCTACAAACCATTTAGATATTGAAGCGAGAGAAACAGTAGAGGCGGCCCTGCTTCACTATCAAGGTTCACTTCTCGTCGTATCTCATGATCGGTATTTCTTGCAAAAAATGGTAGATGGCGTTTACTGGATTGATAATCAGCGTCTAATCCATTATGAAGGAACTTATGAGGAAGCGAGAGAAAAGCGCAGAAAGCACCAATTCGTTCACAATCATACAATAGGAGTGGATAAGCAAAAAGACAGGATTGTAAAAGGGATACAAGACAAAACGCAGAGTCATACTGATCGGGAACAAAAGGGACGATGTGACCAGACTGAAACGGTAGATCTTGTACTTCAAACAAATCAAACAGAGAATGAGAAGTTGGTACAATGCAATTCTCTCCCTAAAGCGAAAGTTTCTAAAGGGAATGCATATAAGCTTCAGCAATTGGAAGCAGAGATCGCTCGAAAAGAGGAGCAATGTATGGAGTGGCAGCGAGAAATGGAGCAAGCGAAGGATGACTATGTTCAGTTAGTTCACTACCAGAATCAACTAGAAGCACAAGAACAAGAGATCAGACAGCTCTATGAAACGTGGTACGCCATGCAAGGGGAAGAATAGATTGGACCCAGCATAGTACGTAAATAGGAACAGGCAGCTATCTTTCAAAAAGAAGGATGCTGCCTGTTTTTTTGTATGTCTTAGCATAACGGGAGGATCGTGTAACGAATAAGATTGGGTGTAGCTTTGACGTTGTAGGTTTTTCCATGTAACGAAGAAGGGCATTTCCTTACAATTTACTGGTTGTTCGATTGACTGCTTGACTCAATGCATCATCGAGTACATGGGCGTATTGCATCGTCGTATCTATTTTGGAATGTCCTAATTGAGCTTGAAGCTGATGAGGATCAGGGTTTAAGCGCAAAAATTGGGTAGCAAAGCTGTGACGTAATTTATGTACAGAGATGTCTGGCATTCCGAATGCACTTCCATATTTTTTTACTAATTTTTGAACGGAACGTAGATCGATGCGGTGTCCGATTGGGTTCGTAGGCGATACCGTGAGAAATAAAGCGTCCTCATGAGCAGGCGGCTGATACTTTTGGCGTGTATTCAAATAACGAAGCAAATATTCCTTACCCCAATCACTGAAGAATGGAGCATCCTCTTTTTTGCCTTTTCGAATCATTAAGACCTGATTTTTTTCCAAGACCACATTTTGAAGGTTCAAATTAACAATTTCAGAGACACGAAATCCGCCAGAAAGGATTAGTGCGATAATGGCTACATCGCGATCCCGATTTCGATAGTGAAAATGTAGCTTTTTCTTGGTATCACAAAAATCTAAGTAGTCATGATATACAAAATCGACAAACTTTTGGATTTGGTCATCTATTAAAATCTTAGAGCGGATAGCGTTTGCACGAGCAAGCGGTGTAACCTCTTCTACATGTAACTCAATTTTTGCCATGACGTTTCGCTTCAAGTAAGATTCACCGTGTTCATCCTCTGAGAGGGCAGATAAATAGTAAAACAGGGATTTTAAACTTGACAGCTTGCGAGATATTGTCAAATCACTGTATTCCTTTTTTGCACTTTTAGTGGGTTTTGTTAATAGCAGCGAACGCTCAAATAAGTGAGAGTCCTGTAAGTAGAGAAGATAGGCTTCGACGGTTTCTTTACGTAGTCCCTCTAATTCATCGAGTGTAATTTCGCTCATTTCCTGGGCGGTGGAAAGTCCCTCTGCCATTAGCCAACGAAAAAAGAACTCAAAATCACGTAGGTAGCCGAGTAAAGTGGAGACCGAAGCGCGCTTTGATCTTTTGTGATCCACATATTTTTCAACAAACCAAGGAAAAGAAGGGATTTTCTCAAGGAGTTGCAAGGAATCCCGTTGTTTTGTAATAGACATGAGAATGACCACCATCCTTTGCTCAACTTCGTCTATTAAAATAAATACATATAAACATGTTATCAAAATGACTTTATACTGGTACAATGATATATCTGTAAGGGATGTAGATAGCTTACTTAAGTATAGAACATTCGTTCTTATGAAACAAGCTAAATATGGTTAATTGTGTTAGCCCCTACGCCTGTTTGTCGAGGTCTAGTTATGAGTTTCCCAGTAATAGTTACGTTACTAGATATGCTGTAACAGTCTGAGCTGATGCTCTGTTATACAAGAATAGGAGTGTAATTATGAGCTGGAAAAACATATAAAAGAGGCAGTTTTGCATGAAATCTAGCCTGTTTTTCTGTCAATTTATGAGTCGAGTTTTAATTTAACTCGTAGGCATTTTGTATCTTGCTCTTTTGATAGAAACATTGTATGCTAGGTGACAAGACTACATTTAGTGTCTCATATGAATGTTATATACTACATACTGATAAAAAGTTACTTTACCGCCGAGAATTAGGTGTCATTTTGCGACTTAATAGGGAATCTGGTGAAATTCCAGAGCTGTCCCCGCAACTGTAAGTGTGGATGAAATGAGCAAAACCACTGTATAAGCATGTCTCAGGCGACTTATATGGGAAGGGCTCAAAGTAAAGTGAAACACAAGTCAGTAGACCTGCCCATTCTCTTAGTTTCGCATCTTCGGGGAGTGGGAAGTTGAAACGGTACGGGGATTAAATAGTAGCGGCTATTTGCTTTGCTATTCTTTCTTTGTTGTGCCGTTTTAAAGCTCACCCATGAAGGGATGAGCTTTTTATGTTGGCAAAAAGCGGCATTTATCAGCAGTCAGCTTGGCTACCATCTTATGTCCTTTATACATGAAAGGGGGGTGTATCGATGCTGATCGTATATGATTCCAAAACAGGAAATGTGAAACGCTTTGTCCAAAAACTAGATTTTCGCTGTATACAAATTTCCGATGATATCGTCATAAACGAACCTTTCATTCTGATTACATATACAACGGGATTTGGACAAGTTCCTGAAACGACACGACAATTTCTAACGCAACACTCTCAATGGATGAAGGGAGTTGCAACTAGCGGGAACATGAATTGGGGGACTCGCTACGGACTTGCAGCTGACCAGATAGCCGAACAATACAATGTACCATTGGTCATGAAATTTGAATTGAGCGGTACCAAACGAGATGTAGAAACTTTTAAGCAGGAGGTATTTCACTTTGTCCACGCAACTACCACAATGGATCACGTTGAACAACGAAATTATGGTGAAGAAAGACGGGAAATTTCAGTTTCATAAAGATTTAGAGGCAGCGAAGAGCTATTTCGTTGATTTCGTAAATCAGAATACGGTCTTTTTCCATAACTTACGTGAGAAGATTAACTATTTAATTGAAAATGACTACTATGAAGCTGAAGTGTTTGAAGGCTATGAATTCGCCGATATCGAACGGGTCTATCGCTATTTATATGATAAAAAATTCCGCTTCCCATCCTTCATGAGTGCATTCAAGTTTTATAATAATTATGCGATGAAAACGAACGATGGAAGCAAATTCCTTGAACGTTACGAGGATCGAATTGCTGTAGTTTCCTTGTTCCTAGCAAAAGGGGATAGCGAAAAAGCACTGCAATATGCAGACCTGTTAATCTCACAAGAATATCAGCCTGCTACTCCTACCTTCTTGAATGCAGGTAAAAAACGTCGCGGGGAGCTAGTTAGCTGTTTCTTGCTTGAGGTAGATGATTCAATGAATTCGATTGGGTTCTCTATTAATTCAGCTTTGCAACTAAGCAAAATTGGCGGCGGTGTAAGCTTGAACCTGAGCAAAATCCGTGCCGCTGGCGAGCAAATCAAAGGACTAGATGGTAAAGCAAGTGGGGTTCTTCCTGTAATGAAGCTGTTTGAGGATGCGTTCTCATATGCAAATCAGCTTGGTCAACGCGATGGTAGTGGGGTTGTTTATCTCAATATTTTCCATGCCGACATTCAAGAATTCTTAGATACCAAAAAAATAAACAGCGATGAGAAAATCAGAATTAAAACCTTATCACTTGGCGTTGTTACACCTAATAAATTCTTTGAGCTAGTAGAAAAAGATAAAGACATGTACTTATTCTATCCTCATACTGTGTTCAAAGAGTACGGGCAGCACTTAGACGATATGGACATCACCAGCATGTACGACGAGCTGGTCAATAACCCGCGTGTACGTAAGAAAAAAATCGGCGCGCGTGATCTGATCATGAAATTAGCTCAAATCCAGATGGAATCTGGTTACCCATATATTATGTATGTTGATAATGTTAATGAATATCACGCATTAAAAGAGATTGGCCGAGTTAAATTTTCTAATCTGTGCAGTGAAATCGCTCAGCTTAGTGAAGTTTCCACCATTAATGATTATGGGGTGGAGGATGTTATTAACCGCGATATCTCGTGCAACCTTGGCTCGCTTAACATTGTAAATGTAATGGCGAATAAGAGAATGAGAGACACGATTCATCTAGCAATGGATGCTTTGACAGAGGTGAGTGACCGTACAAATATTTCGATCGTTCCATCTGTGGCAAAGGCAAACCGAGAGCTTCATTCTGTTGGCTTGGGAGCTATGAATCTACACGGATACTTGGCTAAAAATAAGATTCCTTATGAGTCAAAAGAAGCGATTGACTTCTCGCGTACATTCTTTATGATCTTAAATTTTTATTCATTAGAACGTTCTATGCTAATTGCAAAAGAGCGAGGAACTACTTTCCAAGATTTCGAGCACAGTGAATATGCATCCGGTAGCTATTTCGAACGTTATCAGCAGCACGATTATTCACCAAAAACCGAAAAGGTTCAGCAATTGTTCGAAGGTCACCATATACCTACGAAGGAAGATTGGGCTCGCTTGCAGGATGAGGTACAAACCCACGGACTTTACCATGCCTATCGGTTGGCGATTGCTCCAACGGGCTCGATCTCTTATCTACAGTCCTCTACGGCATCTATTGCACCTATTACACAGCGTATCGAGGAACGCGAATATGGTGATTCCAAAACGATTTATCCGATGCCGTTCTTAGATGATGACAATTTCTTCTACTACAAAGAAGCTTATGACATGAACATGTTTAATGTGATTGATCTCGTAGCAGAAGTTCAGGTGCATATCGACCAGGCGATTTCTACTATTCTGTATGTAAAAGATGACGCAACCACACGGGATTTGGCTATGTATTATATCTATGCTCAGAAAAAGGGCTTAAAGACGCTGTATTATACCCGTACAAAGAAAAAAACCATTGAGGAATGCGTTAGTTGCAGCGTATAAGAGAGGAGCATCGCAATGTCTAAATTTGAAGCAGTCAACTGGAATGAACCGGAAACCCAGTATACCGAGATGCTATGGACGCAAAATACATCTCAGTTCTGGCTAGATACAGAGATTCCAATTTCGAAGGATTTAAAGTCATGGACGAATCTAACGGACAATGAACGAGATACGTACATGAAGGTATTAGGTGGGCTAACCTTGCTTGATACAGAACAAGGAAATGTTGGCATGCCCATGATTGCCCAGCATGTTAAAGAGAAGCAAAAGAAAGCAATTCTAATTTTCCAGGCAGCGATGGAAGAGATTCACGCGAAGAGCTACAGCACTATTTTTACAACAGTAGCAAGTTCTGAGCGGATTCATGAAATTTTCCAGTGGGTAAAAGAAGATAAACATCTGCAGTATAAAACAGAAGTTATTGATGAAATCTACAGAGGTATCAAAGATGGCGACGATATGAGCCTGTATAAAGCGATGGTAGCTTCCGTATTTTTGGAGAGCTTCCTGTTTTATTCCGGATTCTTCTATCCACTATTTTTAGCAGGTCAAGGGAAAATGGTAGCAAGCGGTGAAATTATCAAGCTAATTATCCGTGATGAAAGTGTGCATGGTGTATTTGTCGGCTTGCTAGCCCAAGAGGTTTTTGCTAGATTAACAGAGTCTGAGCAGGAGCAAGCAACAGTGTTTGTTGATGAACTTCTCCAAGCTTTATACAAAAATGAATTAGAATATACCGAGACACTCTATGATTCCATTGGGTTAACACATGAAGTGAAAAAGTATATTCGTTATAATGCAAATAAAGCACTAATGAACCTTGGGCTCGAACCGATTTTTGATGAGGAAGAAGTTCACCCTGTTGTATTAAACGGGATACGTACAGAAACGAGCACGCATGACTTCTTTTCCACAAAAGGAAGCGGTTATCAAAAAGGGAAAGTGGAGCCGCTCCATGATCAAGACTTTGATTTCTTGAACGAGCGCGTAAAGGATACCTCATTCTAATAAGAGATGCTAATAGCGGCCAGCGAGCCTTGCATACAAGCGACAACCAAATTATGTAGTTTGTAAAAGGAAAGCTAACGAAAAGGACCGTGGTTGGGATAAAGCCCAGCTACGGTCCTTTTGTATAATTTGGAAGTGTAAATAGATTGAAAATTCGGTTGAATGTACAAGCTGTATGCGATATATTACATATTGAATAAGGAGGGAAGACATGCCAATTCCTAGTAATTACGTAGCACCTATTCGAGTGTCAGCCAAAGACCATGCCTTCTCTCATATTCAAAGATGGATCATAGATGGGACACTAGAGCCAGGAGAAAAATTGGTGGACAATCAACTGGCGGAAGCATTAAACGTGAGTAGAACACCTGTAAGAGAAGCTCTTCAATTACTTGAAGTACAGGGATTGGTCCATATGCAACCAGGGAAAGAGACGAGAGTGACCAGTCTTGAGAAGGAAGATATCTTAAAAATTTATCCCACACTTGCAACATTACATGCACTGGCAGCCGAATTTGCTTCTGTGCACATCTTGCCTCAGCATATCGAACAATTGCAAGAATGGAACAAAAAATTTGCAGGAGCGATTGCTAGAGAACAGCCTTTCCAAGCGATGGAGTATGACGAGCAATTCCATAATCTAATAACAGATGTTGCCGATAATCCGTATTTGAGCAAGTTTCATGTTTCTTTGCAAAATCATATTCGTCGTTTTAAATATGTATTTTTGAAGCAGCCGTGTGAAATGAATCAGGCTTCCATTCATGAACATGAGGACATTATTCTTGCGTTACAAACTGGGGATAAAGAAAAGCTTGAAACAAGCATTAAGCAAAATATACTCAGGCCTATGCGAGAAATATATGCACTTATGCAGCAAATATAGATAGAGAAATCACAGGGGGGCTTTATGATGGGATTTGTGGAGAGAGTCAGTTCGTTTGCAGGCAAGACATTTACCGTGTGGGTTCTGTTATTTTCTGTAATTGCTTATATATTTCCTAAGCATTTTACATGGATTGGAGCTTATATAATACCATTGCTTGGCATCGTGATGTTCGGTATGGGCTTAACGATTTCAGCGTCAGATTTTAAAGAGGTATTTCGCCGTCCAAAAGATGTGACGTTAGGTGTCATTGGCCATTATCTTGTGATGCCGCTATTGGCATTTATCTTAGCTTATGTCTTAGATTTGCCACCAGAAATTGCAGTTGGTGTTATTCTGGTAGGGTGCTGTCCAAGCGGTACTGCTTCTAATGTGATGGTATTTTTATCAAAAGGAGACGTAGCTCTTGCTGTAGCGATCGCTTCTGTATCTACGCTACTTGCACCTATTGTTACACCGTTTTTAATTTTGCTACTTGCAAGTAAATGGGTCGATATAAATATCTGGTCCTTATTTTATTCCATCATTCAGGTGGTTATCATTCCACTCATTCTAGGGCTCTTGGTGAAAAAGTGTTTTGCAAGACAGGCAGCCGCAAGCGTGAAAGCATTACCGCTAGTATCGGTAGTTGCCATAGTGATGATTATCTGCGGTGTAGTAGCTGGGAATCAGGAGAAACTAGCTTCAGCGGGATTGATGATTTTTGCTGTTGTCGTCCTTCATAATGTCCTTGGTTTTCTGCTGGGCTTCCTGTTTGCCCGTCTTTGCGGAATGGATCTAGCCAAACAAAAGGCTGTCGCTATGGAGGTAGGTATGCAGAACTCTGGGCTGGGAGTCGCAATTGCAACCGCACATTTTTCTCCTTTAGCAGCAGTACCAAGTGCTATTTTTAGTGTTTGGCATAATATTTCAGGGTCTGTATTGGCGTCTATTTTTAGTAGAATGAGAGAGAAGCATGAAGAGGATATGGACCAAATGACATAAGGGAAAAGAAGAGCCGATTGTTGCCTCAAAAAGGATCGATCAGGCTCTTTTTTTGTTATTTTTCAATTGATGGTGAAGAGAGGGGCAGAGAGTAGAGATAGATCGATCTTTTGGAATTTATCAGGATTTACCACATAAAACAACTGGCGGATTTTATGCGTAGTTGGATGCCAAACAAAACTAAATACCCCGATTGGCTTGTCATCCTTTACAATCAGAATGCCTTTTTGATTATTTACATGTACGACCTGTGCTGTTTTACCAACAAAAAACTTGGTGGCAATCGCATGTAGCAAGGTTACGACACGGTCCTTACTCACGATTTCATTAATAGCAGTAACAACCTTGCCACCTCCATCTGCAAGTAAGGTTACATTTTCAGCTAACATATCCGTAATTTCTTGAATGTTCCCTTTTGACAAAGCGGTGATAAATCGATCTGTATGCTCTTCTTGAATTTCATAGGGTATTGTATTTACTTCAGAAAGGTCTTGTATTTTTTTCTTTGCTCTACTAAATATTTTACGGCAATTACTTCTGAGATAAAACCTCTTTATACATAAAGGTATTTATTTTAAAGCTTTTTTGAAACCCTCACGCCAAGTTGGATGAAGAGGTGTCCAGTCATAATGCGTACGTGCTTTAGCATTTGATGCACCGCGTTCTCCGCGATTGCTCTCTGCTAGGATTGTGGGCTGAGGTGCGCCTATTATAGAGGCATAAGCGGGGAGCCACACAGATCCTGCAACTGGTTCGTCATCCACTATATTAACTGGACCAGATGGCCAATCAAGTGCTAGGAAAGCCGCTCTAGCCGCATCTTCAACATGAAGGAAGGAGCTTATTCCCTCAGTTCCCATCATTTCTTTTTTATGTACCCGCTCGGTAATCATTCCATCTACATCATACATTCCCATTTATAAAGAATAAAATGGAAACTTGTGAGGCAGACTTCACTCATATGAACAATCGTGAGGGTGAACAGAATGCCAGAACAGTACGGTAAAGTAAGTGAACAGCTGTCAGATAATATTCAACGGCTGAAATCCATTTTCTCTGACGCTCCTGATCTGGTCTACCGGAGTATCGAGTCGCCGCACGCAGATGAAACTATGCTTGTCTATTTCGAAGGCTTAATCGATATGAACTCAATCAATAATGATGTCCTTCGTCCGCTTATCGAATCACTGTCAATGACGGAGGGCTCCCTTCCTATTAGCGTGGGCAAAATCGAAACAGAGTCCGATATGGTACAAATTGAAAAGCTACTCCTTGATGGCAAGAGTGTGCTGTTTCTTTCTGGTTCTATGGAAGCTTACATCCTTGATACAAGCGGATGGCCGCAGCGATCGATTGCCGACCCAGCGATCGAAACGTCTATTCTAGGCTCACATCAGGGATTCGTCGAAACGGGCTCACAGAATATCGCCCTAATTCGGCGTTATATTCCTAACCGTGAACTTAAAATTAAGCAGGTTAAAGCAGGGGCGCGTTGTCCGATAAACTTATCTATTATGTATCTACAGGATGTGGCCGCTCCAGAGGTTTTACAGGAGCTTGTTCAACGCATCGAAGGACTGGATATCGACTGCATTATCAATACAGGTGAACTGATAGAGCTAATCGAGGATAGTGCATTTTCTCCGTTCCCTCAGCTATTGGTGACAGAGCGAGCTGACTCTGCTGCTTCTCATATTTTGCAAGGCCGATATGTCGTCATTGTTGACCGTTCGCCGAGTGTGCTTGTCGGACCGGTGTCGTTTGTATCATTCTTTCAAAGCGTAGATGATTATAGCATGCGGTGGATCTATGCTTCCTTCATTCGCTTGCTCCGTTTCTTTGCTTTTTTTGTCGCACTATTTTTACCGGCGATCTACATATCTTTCATTACTTTTAATTATGAGGTCATTCCTATTAAGTTAATTCTGTCAGTCGCAGAATCCAGAGAAAGAGTTCCGTTCCATCCGCTTCTAGAGGCATTCATTATGGAAGTAACACTGGAAATGATGCGAGAGGCAGGAATTCGGCTACCGGCTCCGATCGGACAGACCGTCGGACTTGTTGGCGGTATAATTATCGGGCAGACAGCCGTACAGGCGGGAATTGTCAGCAACATCATGGTTATCGTTGTTGCCTCTACGGCAATTGCATCCTTCATTATGCCTAATTATGATATGGGAACTGCGATTCGCTTCCTGCGTTTTCCGATGATGCTGATTGCTTTTTTATATGGCTTTATTGGCATTGTAAGCGGTGGCATGCTTCTTGTCTCTCATTTGACTTCGCTAACATCACTTGGAGTCTCATATGGTACCCCGTTAGCTCCTATCCGTTTTCCCGATCTGAAGGATACATTCGTACGCTTTCCATTGTGGTTGATGAGAAGACGTCCAGCTGGATCTCACCCTAAACAGCTTCGACGGCAAGCTAATAATAAGCCGGGAGGAGGCAATTCATCTTGAGTGGACATAGGAAATACCGCATCAGCTTTATGCAGTACACCTTGTTGATTCACGGTATTCAAGTGGCAACCAGCGTCCTGTCCTTGCCACGTCAGCTTGCGGAGATAGCCTCGACGGATGGCTGGATTGCGCTGGTGCTGTCTTGGCTGGTTAATCTGATATTAAGCATCATTATGGTTGCTGTAATGGCGCAATACCCGGAAGATACTTTTTTTCAATTGTTAGAACGACTCTTTGGAAAAATCATCAGCAAGCTACTTATTGCGCTGGTTACTTTACATTTCACATTTTCGGCATGGTCTACATTTATCTCAACTATGCTGTATACAAGGGCATGGTTCTTGCCCATGACGTCGATTCCGTTTATTATGCTACTGCTCGTTATTCCTGCCTACATAACAGCGAGGAAGCATATTCTTGCTATTGCTAGATATTGTGAAGTTGTGTTCTTCCTAACAATATGGATGGCTCCTGTATTGCTGATACCACTGCGTGAGGGATATTTCATTCACCTGCTTCCTGTTATCAAGGAAGGCTGGGAACCGATCCTGCAGGCGATGCCGACAACGACGAAAGCCTATCTTGGATTTGAAATATTATTCATCATCTATCCGTATCTTCGCCGCAAGGATCTGGCAGTCCACGGTATCGTGTTGGGCAATACCTTGACAATGCTTATTTATGTGTTCAGTACACTTGTTTGCTTTATTTTTTTCAGTCCAGAGGAGATTCTGGATTACAATCAACCTGTTCTCAATCTGCTGAAGCTCATCGAATTCCGCTTCTTGGAGAGATTTGACATCATTTTCCTGGCGATCTATCTATTTGTTATTTCGACATCGTTAATTCCATTTATCTATTGCGCCTCCGTCAGCGGAGCAAGTCTATTTGGTACAAAAAACCACGGCCCGTATGCACTCGCAATCTGCATCGGAACAGTCTTGATTGCCTCGTGGCTGAAGCCATCTTGGATTGAATCGTTGCGCTGGAATCAGTGGGCAAGCTATCTCGGCCTGATCGTTTCTTATCTCCTGCCCGTTCTACTTTATCTATACATCAAGGTTTACCAGAAGTGGACACCGAGGGAGGCGAGTCGATGATGCGCCAGATATTGATAATCGTAATGATGCTGTTCGCCCTTTCTCCCATCTCGGGCTGTGGCTATACGACGATCGAGAATATGACATTGACACTGGTTATTGGGATTGATCTGGATGATGACGGGAATTTGGTATTCGGGATCTCAAGTCCGGTCTTCTCGAAAGAAGCGAAAGATAAGGAAGAAGAGTTCGAGGTCCGTGCAACTACCTTGCGACATTCACGCGAAGGCTTCGATAAGCGGGCTTTGGGCTTGACTACGGCAGGCAAGACACAGATCGTGATTATTGGAAAAAAACTCGCCAAGCAAAAGGATTGGTCAATACTACTTGATCCGTTCTATCGAGACCCCAAAAGCACGGCCACGGCCCGTGTTGTCTATTATGACGGTTCCATTGACGAAATAATGCGCTATACGCCTAAAGACAAGCCCCGTTTACCATTGTATTTGTCAAACCTTGTGGAGACAGGTCTGTTTCGAAATGAGACGACCAAAACCACCATACAGGAATTCCATCGTCAATTGAAGGACGATGGCATTACACCAAGCATTACGGCACTTCGCAAGGAACAGGAGCTTCTCTTGGTCGGTACGGCGTTATTGGACAAAGCTTCCCGCGTCAAAATGTTAGTTGATTCAGATGAAGGAAAGCTGATCTATATCTTGCGAAAAAAAACAAGGGGAGAATTTCCTTTTACGTTACACCTGCCGAATGCTCCAGGACAAGCCATTGATAAAGTGGACACGAAACGAATTAGCGTCAATCTCCATAGCATCAAGACAACAACGCAAGCTCGATATGAAAGGGACCGCTTCATATTTGATGTGAATGTTCATTCCACTGCTACTATTTCAGAGCGTCTATTCCCATTCAATGTGATGGAATCACCAGAGGAATTGGAGAAAATGATTGAAGAAAATCTGGAACAAAAATTCTCTAAAATGATTCGCAAACTGCAAAAAGCGAAAATTGATCCAGTAGGATTCGGTATGTACGCACGAGCTTATACCTACCCCCAATGGAAAAAGGTGAAAGAGAACTGGCTGGACAACTTTCAGAAATCGAGAGTAAATATTAAGGTGAAAGTAAAAATCATTGGTATGGGGTCTGTCAAATGAGCAACGCTAGATTATATAAATAGTCGTACTGTCGATGATTCGCTTGAATACTATTATGGGGCCGTATGTAATGGCAGGGGGACAAGCGGGAATTTGCTCCTATAAGTTGGAGTGGAACAATAAACCGCTGAGCTAATCAATGTCTATGAAAATGGAAGAGTCCAGACTAGCTACTATAAAGAAAAAGAAGCTCTTTTTTTGAAGAGGGCTTCTTTTTTATCCTTTTAAGTGAGTGACTAGGGTGATTGCCTATTAAAAAAAGGTAGATACGTTATGGATTGTTTTAGCACCTGTCATGAGCAGAAAGAGTAACAATCAAGACGATTGATGCTTGTAACCCTAAATTTTATATTATTCTAAATTTTCATTTCACTAGTAGATAACTAATGCGTGAAATGTTTTTACAAAAATGAAAAAATATTGAAAATAGTAAATAATTCATAGATCATTTTACAAATATGTGATATTTTGGTATCGAACTAGTTCATTCCATATGAAAGGAAGATAAAAAATGAAAAATTAGTCTCAGTAGTTTGTCTATCTGTTTTTACACTCTATTTCCCCATCGCATCACTTGCTGCACCTATCGAAGTTCAAGCAAAAGTGGCAGCCTTTTCTGAAAAAACTAGTATTTCATACGATGATGGGTATAAAAATACTGTCATTATAGAAACCGATTCAGAAGCGGATTCTGACACTGATGCCAATATTAGTATCGCACTGTACGGGTATAAATATCGTACCGATGCTATAGCACTTCAAGATAATTTCGAAGCGGGGGATAAGGAAACGTTTTATCTATTTACAGAGAAACCAATGGATGGAAAGGGGTATGGTTTATTTTGGGAGAAAGACGAATGGAATCCAGCTTGGAAAGTCAAGTCTGTCACTATTAATGGCACGTACTACAAGATAGATGAATGGATGGGTTTAAAAGGTTCACACGATTCGATTACAAGATAAATGCATGGATGAGTGTAAATGATAAAGGACAAGAGTTGATTGTAAGATGAATATGTAGCGAAGTAATATTACCGTTTTAGTTCTTAAAGGGTGCCCTTCTATCAGAGTATACTTTCTAATCATAATTTTTCAGTCCCATTTCTTATATGAAAAGTTTATGGATACGAGGATCGTACTAAAGATAAGTAAAGTAGAGAATTTTTGTTTTTTGAGGGAGTATAAATATGCACGCATCATAGAATATCTTGTTGTTGTTTATGACATAATTAAGATAAAGTATTTAAATTTATAATATTTTAAATAATCTAAATTAAATAAATAGTTTATTGGAAAATTATTGATATAATGGTAATTTAATATATAATGAACTTATGATTTGAAAAATAGAGTTAAGGAGTAGATGAATTTGAAAAAGCAAGCAATAGCACTGGTTACAATTCTATCACTAGTAGTTGGAGTAAGTTCTGCATACGCCAAAACGTTGCCAACAGAATCAAAAACACTATCCCGGGGCTATAGTGACAAGCATAAAGGACTCGATATTATTCCTAAGAGTGGTACAAAGGCTGGAGATAAAATTATGGCAGCCTATGATGGAAAGGTAGTTCAAGCAGGCTTCCATAGTAGTAAGACAAAGGGTGCAAGCTATGGTTATCTAGTTGTCATTGATCATACTGTTGACAAAAAGAAAATCCAAACATGGTATGCTCATCTAGATAAAGAACCACTAGTTTCTACTAACGACAAGCTTAAAGAAGGTGATCAAATTGGAGTAATGGGGACTACTGGTGATTCAACAGGCGTTCATTTACATTTTGAAGTGAGAAGTGGTTCTGGTTTTAATCATTCAAATGAGCGTTTGAACCCATCTGATTATTTCCCAGAATATAAAGTAAAGAAAAGCCTTATTGGAGATTTTGAAGAAATAGAAGATCATGGTGAACTTGATTTAAGTGAAGGAACTTTTTACAGCATTGAGGAGATTAGAGAAATGACCCCTGAACAACGGGAAGAACTAGGGATTCCTCTTGAATAGTTAAAAAATGTATTTTTTGAATTTTTGTAATATAATAAGTGGTGTATGAAACTCAGGTTAGGATTAACCTGAGTTTTTCCATAACAAGAAGTAAGGAGGATAACTTTTGTGAAAAAAATGTTTTTGACGCTTTTCCTTTGCCTATCAATACCAATTAGTGGATGCGGTTCTAGTCAACCTGCTGCTAAGCCAGAAGGGAAGGACGCACAGCCTGTCCCTTCCGCAACAAATCCTACCCCTGAGTCTAAAGAGGGATTTTTAACAAAGGACAATGTTAGCTTAGTCATATCCTTATTAGAACCGTATTCCCCACCAATACTAGATGATCATGTGCTAAAAACGAAGGATGATATCTCCAAGTGGATCTGGTTTAATAAATTACAAACATGGACAGATGATCTTACTAGACTGCTTAGCTCGAACACCAAGCTGGACGAAACAGCGAAGGAAATCATTATTGCCCGACTCAATAAATACTTTGTACCAGAAGAATCGGAGGCTATTTTTGCAACCTTCTTTAGCAAGGAGTCTGATGGGACCTATGCTTCAATCCCCACAGAAAGATTCGGAAGTGGGACAAGTAGCATCGATGAAGATTTAAAAGTTATATTGGACAAAAAGGACTCTAAAATGATTGTAAGGGTAACGGGCACAGAATATGATTACCTAGATCCCAAATCGAAACAGAAAAATAAGGTGGATGTAGAATTTAGTTTAGTTGAAAAGGATAATCACTTTTTAATTACTGGAATTGAACACCACTGATTCATGCAACATCCCTTATTTAGGGAGGATAGGTATATAAATAGTGTCCCAGATTGTCTATATTTCTAATATAGAACGAAACGCCTGAATTTTTGGATTCGGGCGTTTTCTAAAGAATCAATTCAATTAGGGAAATGAATAAAGGTTCTAAGAATAGAATCTTGATTAGGAAAATTAGTAAAAATAGTCAGCGAAACCATTATACTTTACATATTAATTATTACTGTAAGGCTTTGATCCATTCTGTCTTTCAATTAATAGACTACATGCTATACGCGTAAGGTCATTCATACATGGTGTTCGTTGTAAAAAGGTAAGTTATTCAACTAACGGGCAGTATCGTGCAAATCAATAGACATCAAGTAAGCGGCAGGGAACCGTTCTGTTATGTCGAGCGATTTATAGAGAAGATGTTGACAACTACTAAACCTACAAAATAGTATTGCATTTTTGCGTAAAAATTTAATTTTACGGAGGCCCGATATTATGGAAATTTCAAAGGGAGTAGAAATGCTTCATCTAGATTTTCATGGGAATATTATTCACCCAATTCTTTTGTGGGATCGAGAAATGGCTGTTTTAATAGACACAGGATTCCCTGGGCAAATTGAAGATTTACGCGTGGCTATGGAAAAGGTAGGAGTGTCGTTCGACAAACTAAAAGTTGTGATTTTGACGCATCAGGATGTGGATCATATAGGCTGTCTTCCTGAGATTTTGCAGGAGTGTAGTACTAATGTTAAAGTTTATGCGCACGAACTGGATAAGCCGTATATTCAGGGGGAAATACCACTTCTAAAAGACGGGCACCTTGATAATCCCCCGAAAGGCAGAGTGGACGATATCTTGATTGACGGTCAGGAACTGCCGTTTTGTGGCAGGATTCGCGTCATTCATACTCCAGGGCATACTCCCGGTCATATCAGCCTTTATTTAAGGCAAAGTAAGACTCTCATCGCCGGGGATTCGATGTACAGTGTAAATGGGATTCTCGCAGGAATTCATGTCCCGACCACACCGGATATGAATGCAGCTCGTCTCTCTTTAAAAAAGTATGTAGACCTCGACATTGCATCCGTGGTTTGTTACCACGGGGGATTAAGTAATGTAAATGTTAAAGATCAGATAGTAGGACTTAGCCAAGGATACTAAGGGTAAGGTTTCAGCGATGATCTTTGGTGAAACGACGTTGTTACGCTAACGGGTTCAATACTTGAATAGTGGTAGACAATCAACTTTTTTTCAACGAACACGTGGTTCAGATGCCCCTTTCGTGTGAGCTAGGCATTTTGGAGGACGTAGCCCAATGGAAGGTGTCGCAGGCTTGTACTCTCATTGCAGTAATAGGTGGCTTCAACGAATTAGTCCCTATAATTACGAGCTAATGAACTAAACAGAGTAATGTAGTGCCTCCAAGCCATCAATGCTAGACAATATGAATTGATGAAAAGGTACAGCTTGACACACCATTGATTTCAAGGATATTATGGATACAATAAATCCGTAATTGAGGTGCGTTCATGAGATTCACGAAAGCAACAAACTATGCTCTGCACACGATGCTTGCGCTCGTTTCCGATTCTCCGGTAAAGCCGGTAGGAGTTCAGCAGTTGGCGGAAGCCCAAGGCGTCTCACCAACCTATCTTTCCAAAATTTTAACAAGGCTCGTGAAAGCAGGGATGATCGAATCAGTTTCGGGAGCTAACGGAGGGTATCGGTTATCTCGCAAAAAAGACGATATTACCTTTTTGGATATTATCCATGCTATTGAAGGCACCAGTTCTTTATTTGAATGTGACTTTCTCCACGGTGACGAATGCCTGATTCAAGCTGTTATGATGGAAGCGGAACAGAAAATGGAGTCGCACCTCAAAAAAATGAAATTGTCTGACCTAGCTAAAAAGCAAACGCAGGTGTAAGCAAGTCACTTTACAATGAAAGGAGGCGAACAGTTGGCCACCTATAAAAGAGCTTTTTTTAACTTAATTATAGACATTATGAGTCTACAATATCTAGTTATATGCAGATGAACGTTTTGCCTTACATTTCACAATTACTTGCGATGAATTTTTTCCACATGACTAAGATGCAGAACGTTGTTGTGACTTAAAGGCTTTTCCGGCAAAAAAATAGCAACAAGAGGGAGAACCAATGAATGAGAATGAGAGGGGTTCTGGTAGAAAATCTACCTGATCGGCAAGGAGGATATGCTTGTTTGGCATTGGATACATACCGATCATCTTACCGCGGATATTTCATTACATGAAACCCTTGACAGAAGTCTTAGGCAGCGAAAAATATATCGCTAACATAAAGGAATCACAGGAGGCTAATTAATATGGAAAGTACATGGAATGAGCGGTTTCGTTCAGAGGAATATATCTATGGAGAAGAACCGAACGTGTTTATTTATCAACAAGCCTTTCGATTAAAAGAATGCCCAAGGGTTATTGCCTTTGCAGAGGGAGAAGGTAGGAATGCTGTTTTTCTAGCAAGCAGAGGTCATGAAGTGACCGCCATTGATTATGCAGAGAGTGGTCTGCAAAAAACAAGAAAACTAGCTCAGAAGTATGCTGTTGATGTTCAGACAAAAAAGGTAGATTTGCTGGTAGATAACGTACCAAACGAGGAATATGATGCCGCAATCATGGTATTTGGACATTTTCATAAAGATGCGCAGGAAATGATCTTTCAAAAAATGAAAAATGCTAGTAAGCCTGGTGGAATTATTATGCTTGAGGTGTACTCCAAGGATCAATTACATTATGGAACAGGTGGGCCCGCAGACGTTACTATGCTATATGAGCCACAGGAAGTTCTGTCTTGGTGTGAAGGTTATGAGGTGATTCATTTCTTCTATGGAGAACAAGAGAGAGTGGAAGGAAAATTGCACACTGGATTGGCCCATGTCATTCAGCTTGTAGCAAGAAAAAAGTAGATGAGGGGAACAAAATAGCCCTATTGCCAACTACATGGTATGGTGCAAAAGTCTCTCTAAAGTAGATGAATGGGGGATTCTCGATAAATGACTTGAAATATGATGTCAGCAGGAGTGAATCACTTTCACATAGCATAATTCGAAAAGTATAATCGATGTGCTTTCATCTATGAAGGGGGAAAAAGAGAGGGTCTCGACATTATTCGAAGTAGACGTGCATATCAGTCCTATGGGCGAGAAGACTGGATGCTGTAGCTATACGTTTACCGGGAAAGCTTGCTACTTATTCGTATCCTGCATTGCTTATAGGGAGGTGATGAGATATACGCCGGTTCATCATTGTCAGGAGAAATGAAGAGGAATTAGGAAGGAGCAAGGAGGCAAGAAATTGTAAAATCTTGATACCAAACCTGTGCTGACATGACTTTTTTCAACTGCACTGTCATTGTCGGATGGGTATGAAGCACAAGTAATGGTAGAGATCGTACGGTTGCAATGCTTGAAGACTTGAAGCATGCGGCATTGTAGCATTGAAACATTGCAGGCTATCCACTATACCAATCGATTGTTTAAGGTGTTATACATCTGTAAAAAAACTATGAAATGGAGGAAGCTGCAAATGACCATTTGTCATTCAATGGATCTTACCTTTAAAGAAGACATAAAGAGCGAGGGCTTTACATTGGTTAATTTTTGGGCACCTTGGTGCGGACCCTGCGACTTTTTTGGTTCAGTGCTTGAAGCGTTTGATCAGGAAGCTTGCAACGAAGTGAGGCTCCTCAAAATCAACGTAGATGAAGAAACCAATACTGTCAGTCATTTTGGAATTATGAGCATACCTACTACTATCTTGTTTAAAAATGGTGAGCCAATCGACAAAATAGATGGAACTGTTTCGGTCGAAAGATTAAAACAATTCATCGCCGATAAAAAAGATAGCACGACGTAAGTGCAAAAAATGTTCTGTGCTGGCACAAATTAATCAATATCAAACCAACATGGTTGGATTAAATAAGGTTTCTGTAAACAGAAACGCTTCTAACGAAAGCCGCCGATTTATGATGAGGCGGCTTTCGTTGCGTTATGGAGGTAAAATCTTCTTATCACGTTTGAGCAAAACAAAATGTTCAGCCATGGTGGCGACTCTTGTAATGAAGAATTTTTGGTTTACGTATATCTAACTTTAACCATATTTGCAACATTATGTAAGATGAATAAGTAAGTATTGGTAGAACAAGCTACATGAAAAGATGAAATACAGCATACTTTACTGGAAATTGTTTGTAATGGGATTCTTAGTAACAAAATCTCATTTGAAGAAAGCAAGGTTGGAATCATCCTTGTTACAAGTGGCATCCAGGTCGTATGGGGTTATATGGAAATAAGCTTTTATTTATATGGCACTCAGTATAAATATTAAAAATTACCGTTGATAACGGCATTATTTAATATTTCTATTTCCGAAAATCTATATTACATTTGATGGCGATGATCTAGACATCCCTAAACAAACAGCTTCAGAACTTAACTCTAAGTAGTTATGGTTAAAACATTACCGGTAATTATTCAGCATGTAAAAGATGAAAAAAGAAGTGAAGTGATAATGGATCTTGGCGAAAAATTCATGCTAAAAATAAAAAAACATATGTAGATTTACGAAGAGCTACTAAGATTTACGAAGGCATATATAAATAAGAAAAGCTTTCATACGGAATTTTGGATGGGTAGTAAGTGAATAAAAATAATGCTATCAAGCACTAGTTACTAGTGAAAAGCGGTGACGAGGAAGAGTTCGACTCTGTGTTTCATATTGTAATACAAGGTCCAAATGTGAAAACCATCATTAAAGAACAGATATTCAAGGAGATATAACTGTAATCGACGTATCATCATGAAAGGTACAAGAACAAGGTTACAGCGATCAGGACATAATCTAAAACCTGAAAAGCTTTTGATATAGACGGGGGTTTAAGCCCATTGCTAAGTTTGTATCTGTTGAATGAAAAGCCATGGGATATTTTGAAGTAGACAATGACAATGTTGTTAACCAAAAATTAAAAAAGATTGCGTTTTTCCAAATAAGAAGATACTGTCAATTTATATGGGAAACATGAGATTTCCTATCGTTTTTAATGGCTACCAGACTAGTTTTTGAGGGGAGCAAATAGGTTTATCTTCGCTTTATAAACGGAATATCCGCATGTATTTTAGCAATATTCCAAAAGTTAATCATCCCACACTCTGCTTACAGTAAAAATGTCAAAATCAGAGAGCTTTACGAATTCAAGAGTCATAGTGCAACCTATAACAAGAAAATCAAGGCTGTGTAACTCCAAAATGAAGGTCTGCTCGTTGAAAAGATGAAGGTTTTTTTCTTTGGAATACGAGAAAGGATGTTTCGTTTTTGAAAAGGCAAGCTATTAATCTCACTATTTTATGTACCCTATTATCTACGTTATTATCGAGCATACCTTCATTTATCACAAATCCAACGGTAGTATATGCTTCTCCACAAAGCCAACAGGAATTAGTTAAGTGGTTTAAAGAAGCCGCAGATGAATACAATGTTCCTATTACATTACTTATTTCCATAGGCTGGATTGAGTCGATGCTAGATGATCACGACGGAGAGCCTAATAATATGAATGGATATGGATTTATGAATTTAATGTCAAATCCAAAAAGAAAAACACTTGAAGAGGCTTCAGAAATAACTGGAATTAGTACAGACGTATTAAAAACATCAACTCAATCAAATATTAAAGGCGGAGCCGCCATATTAGCAAAATATCAGCAAGATATTACAAAGAACAAGAATCATTCAAAGGATTATAAAGATTGGGTTGAAGCAGTAAGGTTATATAGTGGTGCTGATTCTGATGAGGTAAGGACGCATTATGCTGAAGATGTTTTTAGTTTAATTGAAAATGGTTTCATTGATTTATCCAGTGAAAAATTAATCAAGTTGCCATCAGAAAATTCAAAAGAATATAAAGAAAAAAAAGTCCTGCCTCAACTTGATATTAAATGGATTTCAGCCCACGAATCTAATTATGATTCTACAAGACGATCTGCAAAAGATATTACGCATCTAGTGATTCACGTAATGCAAGGCACATATGCTGGCTCCATTGATTGGGCACAAAGAGATCATGGGAGTATGGGTGCTTCTTCTGCTCATTATTATGTGAGTGATGATGGCGATATCACCCAAATGGTCGATGACAGAAATGTAGCTTATCATGCAAGAAGTGCAAATCCCTACACAATTGGCATTGAACATGAAGGATATATTGATGATCCAAAATGGTTTACCAATATTATGTATAGAGAATCTGCAAAGTTGGCAGCAAAATTAGCCTATACTTATGATATCCCCATAAGCAGAAGACACATTAAGGGACATAGCGAGTATCCAAATCAAACACATACGGATCCAGGGGGATATTGGGATTGGGATTACTATATGAAAAATATAAAAGTGTATCATGATAAATTTGTAAATGATGGCCGGAAATGAAATATAACTGCCATTAAATAAGGAGGCTTACAAATTGAAGAATTTGTTTTATTTGCTGGCAGTAGTAATGTTTCTTTCAGGCTGTGCACAGGATACGAAAACATCTCAACAGGAGTACAAATTACAATATAATGGATTATCAGTAGGAGATTCATATCACAAAGTGGTGCAGCAATACGGAAAGCCAGAGTCAGAGGATAACAAGGGAGAAACAAAATTACTGGCATATCGAAGTCAAAAGGGATTGTCACATACTCTGATTTTGCAAAACGAGAAGATAATAAAAAGCACCTTTTATATGGAGTATCTTGAGGGAGACAATTTGCCAAAAACAAAGGAAGAGGTCTTCAAAACGTATGGGACAGAGTATCAAATGGAAGTAAAGGCTTGTTATGAATCCGCTACGTGTGAAAATTATGTTTATACCTATGGAAATGAGGTACTAACATTTTTAACCTCTTGGGATAATCAAAAAATTGATGTAGTAACCTTACAAGCAAAGGAATCTGATACTGTTCAGTAGCAGTACGATGCTTTCGTAAATAAAATGTAGCAAGTAAAATTATGACAGACCGAATTCGTAAAGGGTGCCCTTATATAGGAGCACCCTTTATATATGTAAGCCTTCCAATTACGAGAACTCTAGTTGAAAGTAAGAGAGGGCGAAATCGCTAGAATAACGTAGGACTCGAACCCAAAAAATCCAATATTTTTTGTGAAGAATACCTCTATATCACGGAAAGTAGGAAAAAAGATTCAGTTTTACATATGTACGAATAGTATAGATACAATCTAGTGACACTAATACTTTACATAATATTTATTAAGTAAACACAGCTCCGTTAGAGCAGGCAAGCTTCTTTTCATGTATGACTAGTCTAGCAGTTTTATATCTACTTATGTTGTTACTAGCATTTTTGGCTATCTTTCTGATAGATGGCTATGCATTGGGGGAGTGTTTATTGCAAGATGTTTAGTTCAATCTGACAAACGTGTAATGTAGAGCCATTTGAAACAAGGACAGTATGCAGAGATACACAGTCCTTGTTCATTTTTTTGAACACGAACCATACGACCATCATCTCCGTCTTATTCGTGTTGTAGGAAACCCCAAGAAATTTTGCACGCTAGTGTTGCTGATTTAACTTTTATGTTTTCGTTTATGAATTTGGAAAATATATGGAAATTATTCCATTTATTGAATATACTATTAGATATTATCTCGATATAACTGAATTTTTTAGAAAAATGACTTTTCTATCTATTACAACGCTAGAATTAGCGGAATTTCAGGGAGCAATTTCACGACTTGGTTATACACTGTCAGGAACAGGACAAGGCAGGTATCGCCATCTGATTTGAATCTACCTCTTTGAATCAAAAAGCGTTGATTAGTAGAAATAGGAATAAAAAGTTTATAAATAGTAATGAAGAAAGTGGGGATTAAGATGCAAAAAGAAGTGGTAGCGATTCAGGAAACGATGTTTGATCAGAAGGTAAGAGTAGAGCTATTGCCAAATGCACAGGGGACGCTTCCGCTCGTTATTCGACCAATAGATGAACAGCTTGATTTGCATGCATGGGTAAAGGAGCATGCTGACAAAATCGAAAAAAGCTTGCTGAAATACGGTGGTATTCTTTTCAGAGGTTTTGACGTACCGACCATTGAGAGCTTCGAAAACCTAACGAAGCAATTCGCTCCTGAGCTTGTAGAGTACGGTGAACGCTCTACTCCACGAACAGAGGTGCAGGGAAGAGTGTACACTTCGACGGAATATCCAGCGGACCAGAGCATTCCGCAGCATAACGAAAACTCATATGCCCACCAATGGGCGATGAAAATCTGGTTCTATTGTGCACAGCCGGCTCAACAGGGAGGAGAGACACTGATTGCTGACAGCCGAGAGGTTTTATCGCTGCTTGATCCTGCTATCGTAAGGCGTTTTATGGAAAAGAAAGTCATGTATGTTCGTAATTACGGCGGAGGGCTCGACTTGCCATGGCAAGATGTGTTTCGAACAGAGGATAAAACAGTAGTGGAGCAGTACTGCAAGAAAATGGGGATAGAATATGAGTGGCTAAACGGCGATTGCCTACGAACTCGCTCCCTGCGTCCAGCCGTTGCGAAGCACCCAAAAACGGGCGAATGGGTTTGGTTTAATCAAGCTCACCTATTCCATGTAACCAACCTGCCAGAGGAAATTCGCGACTACATCATGATGGCCGTACCAGAAGAGAACTACCCACGTAATACATACTTTGGTGATGGGCAGCCGATAGATCTAGCTATTCTTGAGGAAATCCGAAATGTCTTCGAGCGCACATCCGTCTATTTCCCTTGGGAGAAGAGAGACGTTCTGATGCTAGATAATATGCTTGTATCACATGGCCGTGCCCCTTTTGTAGGCCCTCGGAAGGTAGTGGTTGCGATGGCTGATCCATCGACTAACTACACATTTGAATTTGATTCAGCATTAAACTGAGGAGGGTGTATCCATGAGTCGAGTAGTCACATTGGATCGGAAAAATGTTGAGGATATTCTAGGTCTGACTCCGCTTCAGGAAGGCATGTTGTTTCATTATCTGGAACATCAGAATTCCAGACAATACATAGAACAACTTTCGCTAACGATCCGTGGAATTATTCGGACAGAGCTGTTCGAACAGGCGTGGAACATCGTTGCCAAGCAAAATGAGATGCTTCGCACGATTTACCGCTGGGAAAAAACAGGAAGTCCTGTACAGATTATTTTGAAGGAGCATCCCATTCCTTTTCGAGTTTTTTCACTTCAAAACAGGGATAGGGAAGAACAGGCAAACGAGCTAGAAATCATCAAAAGCAATGATCTGGACCAAGGGATTGATTTAAGTTCAGCCCCTTTTCGTATTACCTTTGTCCTCTTGAATGAACAAGAATGTGTGTTAATGATTACGAACCATCACATTTTATTTGACGGCTGGAGTACAGGGATTTTGCTTCAGACATTTTGGGATGTTTATCAATCGTTACTGAATAATGAATTAACGGAATATAAAGAAAAAACGAAATATAGAGAGTTTATCCAATGGATACAAAAGCAGAATAAAAACAAACAAGCTACTTATTGGCAAGAGTATCTGGATGGATTCGATTCAAAAACAATGTTACCCCATGATTACAATAGGGACGAAGTGGATAGCGCAGTTGTAAGTACCCGGCAGTTGATGCTACCTATACGGACGAAAGAGAAAATTGAGATGCTTGCCAAACAGCATGGGGTAACATTCTCGGCTTTTATGTACAGCGCGTGGGGGGTATTGCTGCAAAAATTCAACCGATGCGAGGATGTCTTGTTTGGCGTCACCTCTTCGGGGAGAAACGCTAAAATTCCCGGTATCGAGCAGATGGTTGGACTGTTTATTAATACGCTACCGTTGCGGGTGAGAGCCAGTGAACAGCTTCCGATTCTTGATGTAGTAAAGCAAGTGAACACGACCATGATGGGGCGGGATGACGCTGAGTTTACCTCCTTGGCAGAAATTAAAGGCTACAGTCAAATAGCCCATGTCCCGTCGTTATTTGACTCAATTGTGGTGGTAGAGAATTATCCACTGGATCAACAATTAGGAAACACAGATGCTCTATCGCTTCAGGAGTATTCTATTTTTGAAATGACAAACTACGATCTCACCTTGGTCATTTCTGAATATGAACAGGTAGAGATAAAGGCTATATACAGTTCCGATCGTTTCTCTAATGAGACAATTGGTAGATTGCTTACCCTATATGAACGGATTATTGAGTGTATGACAGAGGATGTGGAACAGAAGGTATCAAAACTTTCGTTGCTGACATTGCAAGAGGAGAAACAGATATTAGAAGAATTTAACGATAAACAAGATGAATTCGTCCTCTATCAATCCATACCGCTCATGTTTGAACAACAAGTAAAGGAACACCCTAATCATGTTGCATTAATTCATGATGATCAAAGTTTGACCTATCAAAAACTAAATGAACAAGCAAATCAGCTAGCATGGAAGCTGATCGAATTGGGTATATCACGAGAGAGTGTGATTGCGGTTCTCGTGGAGGAGCCAATGCAATCTATTATCGCCACTCTAGCCATCCTAAAGGCAGGCGGGGCGTATCTGCCTATTGATCCAAGTTTTCCATTAGAACGAATTCAATACATGCTCAACGATAGTGGCGCCAAAGTAGTAATTACGCAGACCGGCTTTACGTCTTTGCTTCAGGAGTACAACGGCTGCATATTCAACATCCAGAATTCAGCATTGGGCTCCTATTCTAAGGAAAACATGATTTATTCTGTTAGTCCAAAAGATTTGGCTTATATTATTTACACGTCCGGTTCTAGTGGTTTGCCAAAAGGGGTCATGGTGGAGCATCGTAATGTCATCCATTTGGTGCAAAATCAACAGACTGTTCGGATTTCAGCACAGGATTGTCTATTAAAAACAAGCTCGCTTGTCTTTGATGTCTCTGTATTTGAGATTTTTGGATCGCTGTTAAATGGTGCTACGCTTTGCTTACTTACAAAAGAACAGCTTTTAGACGTCGATCATTTTAGACAAACGTTACAACAAAATAAAGTCACACTACTATGGCTGACTAGTCCGCTGTTCAACCAGTTTGCTATGGAGAATCCATCCCTCTTCTCGGATGTACATACATTGATTGTAGGTGGGGACACAGTTTCTCCCATACACGTCAACCGAGTTCGTCAGCAATGTCCACAATTATTGATCGTGAATGGATATGGTCCAACAGAGAACACAGTGTTTTCAACCTTTTTCCCCGTCACCTCGGATTATGAGGTGAATGTTCCGATCGGCAAGCCTATTAGTCATACGAAAGCCTATATTGTGGATAAGAATTGCAAGCTAGTTCCCATCGGCTTTCCTGGAGAGCTGTGTATGGCTGGAGATGGTGTATCTCGTGGGTATTTGAATCGACCTGAGCTGACAGAGAGTGTGTTTGTTGCTAGTCCTTTTGCTGATCATGAAATGATGTACCGGACAGGAGATTTGGCCAGATGGTTGCCTGACGGTAGCATTGAATATTTAGGGCGAATCGACAATCAGGTGAAAATTCGCGGATTCCGCATTGAGCTAACAGAAGTCGAACATGTATTACTTCAGTACGAATCGGTACGGGAAGTATGTGTAATCGTAAGAGAAGACGAGCAACAGCAAAAATATTTGTGCGCGTATTATGTGGCAGATCAACTACTGGAGTCTTCCATTCTACGAAACTACTTGTCGCAACGTTTACCGGCATATATGGTTCCTGATTGGGTTGAACAAATAGAGAAGATGCCATTAAACACAAGCGGAAAAATCAATAAAGCTTTGTTGCCTAAGCCTACTATCATTTTTGAACAAGCCGTTTCTTATGAACCACCGAGTAATGAGACGGAGGAAACGTTGCTCGCGCTTTTCCAAGAAGTGTTAGAGATCAATAACATCGGCGTTCTAGATCATTTTTTTGAAAGGGGAGGTCATTCGTTAAAGGCAATGCAGTTGGTCGGCAGGGTTCACCGGATGCTGAAAATGAAACTGAGGATTTCGGCACTCTTTGAAAACCCAACGGTACAAAAGCTGGCACAATATGTTATCACGCAGCAATCAGCTAACTCATCGCTCATCCCAGTGGTAGAGAAGCGTTCGTATTATCCTGTCTCATCAGCACAGAAACGATTGTTTTTATTACACGAAATTGATGGAGCCAGCGTCAACTACAACATCTCGGCTGTGATGCAAATCGAGGGAAAATTAGACAAGGAGCGCTTGGAGAAGACTTTTGTACAGATTTTACAACGTCATGATATATTACGGACCTCGTTTGAATGGGTTGATGGGGTACCTGTTCAGCGAGTGGAACCAACTATCACTCTCTCCCTCCAGTCGCTTTCTCTTGATCCGTCGTTTGACCTAACAACCGTCGATGAGATAGCCGACCGATTTATACAACCATTCGATTTGACAACAGCTCCCCTTCTGAGATTGGGACTGGCAAAGGCGGCTGAAGATCGACATCTGCTTTTCTTTGATATGCACCACATCATTGGTGACGGTGTAACGATTTCTAATTTCATTCAGGAAGTTGTCAAGATATATCAAGGAATAGAGCCACCAGCACTGCCAGTTCAATATACGGATTATGCTGTCTGGCAGAGTGAATGGCTATCATCAGAAGAATGCAAAAAACAGGAAACATTTTGGCTGGAAAGCTTTGCTGGTGAGATCCCGATCTTACAATTGCCTACTGATTATCAGCGCAGTGCCGTTCAAAGCTTTGCTGGGGGTCTTGTCAAGATGGTTTTGGATCAATCGGAGGCTGAGACACTGAACCGACTTGCATTACAAAATGGGACGACCTTGTATACGGTATTGCTAGCTAGCTATTATGTATGGCTCATGCATATCTCTGGACAGTCCGATATTGTGGTGGGAACGCCTGTGGCGGGAAGGCGCAATGAGGAGTTGGACAATCTACTCGGCATGTTCGTTAATACTTTGGCGTTGCGCAATTATCCGTCGGGCGAGAAGTTATTTAAAGATTTCCTGGCAGAAGTGAAACAAAACATGCTTCTGGCTTTGGAAAACCAAGACTACCCATTCGAATTGCTGGTCGACAAGGTATGCGTAGAGCGTGACTCCAGCCGAAACCCTCTGTTTGACACGATGTTCACATTAGAATCTGCGCTTATCCATTCGTTTTCGATTGGCGAAGAGCTATCATTCCGGTCGGTTGAATGTAAACAGCAAGTGGCTAAATTCGATTTGTCAGTCACCGCCCGAGAGGAAGCAAACGGCCTGTGCTTTGAATTTGAGTATGCTACCAAATTGTTTACAAATGAAACAATTGTCCGCCTAGCTAAGCAATTTATTAGCGTGCTGAAGCAGATTGCTGTGTCCCCAGATGAGCAACTGTCGGCAATCAGTCTGTTGTCCAAACAGGAGCAACAGCAGATACTCGACGAGTTTAATACGACGACTTCTACATATAGCACGGAGAAATTGGTACAAGAGCTATTTGAAGGACAGGCAAAACGACAACCAGAAAAAACAGCTATCATCGCGGACGGAAAGTCGTATACCTATGGGTTCCTAAATGGATATGCAAATCGTTTGGCTAGCAGATTGAAGAAAAAGGGAGTAGGCCCAGACACGGTTGTCGGTTTAATCGTAGAGCGTTCTGCCGACATGGTAGCAGTCATTTTGGCTGTGCTGAAAGCGGGCGGAGCTTATTTGCCAATTGATCCAGAGCTACCGATGAACCGAATTCGAGCCATTTGGGAAGACAGTGGTTTTCCATTGCTCGTGACCAAATCCCGTATCGCGGAACAACTTGATTTTATTGAAGACATACTTTCTTTGGATGACCCTTCGCTTGCAGAGGAGGACATTAACCCACCATGTGTTAATAAGCTAACTGATTTGGCATATGTCATATACACATCAGGCTCTACAGGACAACCAAAAGGGGTAATGGTGGAACACGGAAATCTGCTTGCGTATCTGCATGCTTTTGACAAAGAGTTCCAAATAACCGCTGATGACGTGGTTTTGCAGCAAGCATCGTATTCGTTTGATGCATTCGTTGAGGAGATGTATCCGACTCTCTTGAATGGTGGCTGCATGGTAATTCCACACCGTGAGGAAATCCGGGATGTGTCTGCTTTGGCTTCCATTTTGCGTGAACATCAGGTAACTGTCATTAGTTGTTCACCCCTACTGCTAAATGAACTAAATAAATACCCGGTTATCCCGAGTCTTCGATTGATCATCAGTGGCGGAGATGTGCTAAAGCCTGCATATTATACCAGCTACGCAGACCGAGTAGCGATTTACAACACATACGGGCCAACAGAGGCAACGGTGTGCGCTACCTATTTTCATGTTCAGGGTAGAGAAGAGCGAAGCATTCCTATTGGAAAACCGATAAGCAATTATCACGTGTATATCCTTAATCAGGAAGGAAGACTGCTGCCGATTGGCGTTCCAGGGGAGCTATGCATTGCTGGACCAGGCATAGCTAGAGGATATGTCAATCGGCCAGAATTAACAGCAGATAAATTTATTCAAAGTCCGTTTGTTTCAGGGGAGAGGTTATATCGAACAGGAGATTTAGCAAAATGGCTACCTGATGGAAATATAGAGATTTTGGGCAGAATTGACCAGCAGGTGAAGATACGGGGATTTCGAATGGAGCTAGGAGACATTGAAGCTGTCCTCCTAGATCATCCGGCGATCGCTGATGCTTGTGTGATAAAAAGAGAGGATGCAGAGGACGAAGCTTACTTATGTGCGTATATCGTGTTCCAGAAGGAGACCGACCTAATGGAATTACGTGAGTATTTGGCAGAGAGGCTTCCGATCTATATGATCCCTGCAAGCTTTGTCCAAATTGAGAGTATTCCTGTTACTCCGAATGGAAAGGTAGCAAAAAATCAACTGCCAGAACCGAGCGAGCAACGCCTTCAGACGAAGGGATATGTGCCTCCTACCACGGATTGGGAAATGCGATTGGCAGCAGTATGGTCTGATGTTCTTGGTTTAGAGCGAATTGGAGCGACGGATCACTTTTTCACCATAGGGGGAGATTCCCTGCGTGCCGTTAAGCTTGCGACAGCTATAAAGCAATCGTTTGATGCGGATATCTCAGTGACCGAGATATTTAGCCACGCTACTTTACAAGCAATGGCTACACGGATCAAAGGAAAATCTAAACAGATCGAATTCCCAATTCAGCAAGTAACCCAGAGCGAGCACTATCCAGTCTCCTCTGCACAAAAACGCTTGTTTTTGCTGGATCGAATGCAGGGCAGTAATACTTCATACAATATATCAGGAATCTTACGGGCAACGGGCCAGCTGGATAAACAGCGATTGCAGGAGGCATATCAGCAGCTAGTGGATCGTCATGAGACTCTGCGAACTTCATTTGACCTGGTAAATGGTGAACCTGTTCAGCGTATCTCCCAAAGTTGTCCAGTAGAAATCGAGATGTTCGAGGTTTCGAAAAAACAGACGCTTGATACGATCATCGCCCATTTTATTCGGCCTTTCGATCTTGCCGATGCTCCGCTGGTTCGTGTCGGACTCGTCCGTCAAAGTGAGACAGAACACACGGTTTTATTTGATATGCACCACATTATTTCTGATGGTTTGTCCATGCAAATCCTAATTAGGGACATGGCGGCGTTTTATCAGGGCATCAAGCTATCCCCATTGTCTGTACATTATAAGGACTTCAGCACCTGGCAAAATGAGCGTTTTCAATCGGCTCATTTCCAGAAGCATGAGCAATATTGGTTGGATACATTTGCGCACGATATCCCGATTTTAGAGATGCCTCTTGATTTTCCAAGGCCCTCGATGAAGGGACATGCAGGAGGCAAGGTATCTTTTACATTGACTGGAGATGACATGGCCGCATTGGAACGGTTGACGATGGAGACAGAAACGACTAAGTTCATGTTACTCATGGCGGTATATCATGTCTTTCTTTCACGATATTCGGGGCAGGAGGATATCATCGTCGGGTCGCCAGTTGCTGGAAGGTTCCATTCTGAATTGCAAGAAATGATAGGGATGTTTGTAAATACGATCGGCTTGCGAAGCCAACCAGCAGGTCACAAGCGTTTCATAGACTTTCTTACAGAAGTAAAAGCTCTTTCTCTCCAAGCCTTTGAATATCAGGAATATCCATTTGAAAAGCTGATTGAGAACCTCCAGCTACCTAGGGACTCCAGTCGTCATCCGCTTTTCCAAACCGTTCTGGTTTTCGAGGAGGATCAAACGGATAGCTTCCGTGCAGGAGATATACAGTTTGTCAGCTTACATGATCCAAATCCGATCGAAAAATTCGACTTCACTTTATTTGCCAAACAGACAAAGAGCGACCTGCATATTACCTTGTCCTACGATCTTCAGCTATTTTCTGAGGGGACAGCCAAGCGAATGCTGCAACATTTTCGTACGCTACTTTCCCGGGTAATAGAGCAGCCAACGGGTCAGATTTGTGGATTAGAGATCTTGCAGGATGAGGAGAAAGTGCAGATCAGTGAAATTTTTAACAACACAAAAACGAACTATCCAGTATATCCATCCATTCATGCGTGTATAGAAGAACAGGCAAAAATAGCTTCTCAGCGCCCAGCACTCGTTTTCAAGGATCGGAGCTTGACCTACGACCAGCTCAATCGAAAGGCGAACCAATTGGCCAGAGTAATTAGCAGATCGGGAGTGAGAAGTGACGAAATCGTTGGTATCATCGCTCATCATTCTCTGGAAATGGTAGTGGGAATGCTCGCAGTGTTAAAGGCAGGAGCGGCTTTTCTCCCAATTGATCCAGCGTATCCAGCAGAGCGGATTCAATATATTTTAGCAGATAGTAAAGTGAAGACGGTTTTGGCCTCTGCTGGGGTAAAAGAGGCATATAACGGCAACAGCGAGTCATGGTTAGATATGACTACACTTACGCTTGATATGGAGGATGATTCCAATCTCCTGCTTCCTGTCGAACAACGGGATTTGGCTTATGTCATCTATACATCAGGATCGACTGGTATGCCTAAGGGTGTTTTAATCGAGCATGGCTCCTTGTTAAATCTATCTTTGTGGTACCGTGACTATTTTAAGGTTTCAAAGCAGGACGCCACCACTAAGTATGCAGGATTTGGGTTTGATGCCTCTATCTGGGAGGTTTTCCCATATCTGATAAGTGGTGCTTGTATTCATATCATTCCAGAAGAGATCAGACTAGACCTGCCAAAATTACATGAGTATTTCGAGGCAAACGGAATTTCGATCAGTTATTTGGCGACTGCAATTGGAGAGCAATTTATGAAACTGCCAAATCGTTCTCTGCGGATGCTACTAGTGGGTGGCGATAGGCTAAAGCAAATTTCGCCGACGAGCTATCAGGTGGTCAACTCTTATGGGCCGACCGAGTGTACAGTCACGAGTATGGTCTATCCGATTGATCAGTCGACCCCATCAGAGATTCCGATTGGGAAACCGATCGCTAATGCAGAAATACTCATTTTGGACCCACTGTACAACCGACTTCAACCCATCGGTGTGCCCGGTGAGTTATGCATAGGAGGGGTAGGTTTAGCAAGAGGCTACATTGGACGGCAGGAGCTTCAAGCTGAAAAATTCATAGCACACCCGTTTAAACCGGGGCAAAGGCTGTACAAAACAGGCGATCTTGCAAAATGGATGCCTGATGGTAACGTCCTGTTCTTGGGGCGAAGGGATACTCAGGTCAAAATTCGAGGGTACAGAATTGAATTAGAAGAGATTGAAGCACGGTTATTACAGCATCATTTGGTGCAAGAAGCTGTCGTAAAGGTGATTGAACATGTAGGTTATTCAGCGATATGTGCCTATTACGTATCAACTGAGCCGATAGCCGAAGTAAAGCTACGTACGTTTTTAAGTCAGACGTTGCCAGCTTTCATGCTGCCATCCTTTTTCGTTCAACTGGAAGCACTAGTCCTTACACCTAATGGAAAAATAGATTATAAGAAGCTACCGATGCCAGAAGTAGTGCATGGTGAGCAAGCTCAGTTGCAGATACCTGAAAATGATATAGAAGAACAGGTGTTATCTATCTGGATGAAGTTATTACAAAACCCTAGCATCGGTTTACATGATAATTTCTTCGATCTGGGAGGACATTCTCTACTTTTGGTTCAGATGCAGGGGGAATTGGCAAAAATTTATCCTAACGTGGTCAGTGTCACTGATTTGTTTGCTTACCCTACTGTGAGTAAGTTGGCAGCATACATTCAAGAACAGCTAGAACCAGTAGAGGCGGAGGAAAGCATGGACCAGAAACTAGCGACGATGCTAGAAAAGGTAGAAGAAGGCGATTTGAGCATGGAGGATGCATTAGCCTTATTGGAAGAAATGGAAATCAAACGATAAGAGTCAGTTTCCTGATGGGCAATCGAAAAATGACTGCCCTCAGGATTCTTAAGCTTCTACGAGAGTGAGGAGGAAGAAGTGAAAAAGCTCGCCATGATGTTCTCGGGCCAAGGCTCCCAATATGCAGGAATGGGCTTGGATTTGTATACAGACTTTGAAATTGCTCGGCAGACGTTTGAGGAAGCAAGTGATACCTTGGGATTTGACCTAAAAAAGTGCTGTGAGCAAAGCAGTCGGGAAGAACTAACACGTACGGAAATAGCACAGCCAGCCATTCTGACCGTAAGCGTTTCGGCATTTCGGGTGTTCATGCAAGAGTTTGGAATCGAGCCATCCTATCTAGCCGGTCATAGTCTGGGTGAATATTCTGCTCTGGTTTGCGCAGAAGCCCTTTCGTTTCAGGATGCTGTTCTACTTGTTTCCAAAAGAGGACAGTTCATGCAGGAAGCGGTTTCGCCGGGTGAAGGAAGTATGGTAGCTGTACGTAATATCCCCGCTACCCTAGTAGCTGACATGTGCCACAGCGTATCTGAGGGACAGAAGGCAGTGGAGATCGCTTGTTACAATTCTTTGCATGAGGTGGTGATTGCCGGTCATCGGGAGGCAGTCAGCAGGGTGAGCGAGATGATAAAGCAACAAGGTGCACAGCTTATCTCGTTACAGGTAAGTGCTCCCTTTCATTGCATGCTGATGAAGCCAGCAGCCGAACGTTTGCATGCTGAGCTTGTGAAGGTCAATGTTGATACATTGAAATGGCCGGTTTATTCCAATGTGACTGGAAAGCCGTATGATGATCAAGCTTGCATTGCCGAGTTACTGACTAGACAAATGACTGAGCCAGTCAAATGGACGCAAATTATGCAGGATGCTCATGACCAAGGAGTAGAACTTGCTATTGAGTTCGGGCCAAAAACGGTGCTTCGTAATCTGACAAGGAAAAACGTTCCGACACTTAGGGCTTTTTCCTTTGATGAACCATCAGATCGTCAGAAGCTTGAAGAGGAATTTCCGACTGTGGTGCAGACGTGCATCCGGATTGGTATCTGCACAAAGAATCGTAACAATGACGAAGTAGCATACCAAAAAGGATTTGTGCAGCCGTATCATAGATTGCAAGAGATTGGGCATAAGCTGAAGGAGTGTGGAAGACGACCTGATTTGGGGGAAATAGACGAGGCGATGAAGTGCTTGCAGATGATGCTAGCTGCAAAACAGACGCCTTTGGAGGAACAGGAAAGAAGAATGGATCAATTGTATCAGATCACGGGATACAAACAAAAAGGATGCGTTAATTCTATACATGTGGAGGTTTGATGTCAGAATGCTATCTATTGAAAGCATTGATGCAATTATTCAGCAAACGTTTGACGAAACACGCATCCCAGGTTTTTCAATAGCCGTTCTCAAGGGTGAGGAAGTCGTCTATGCCAAGGGCTTTGGCAGTATTAACAAGGAAGAAGGGGGGACCCCTGTAACTTGCGATACAATTTTCCGCATTGGCTCTTTAGGGAAGCCACTTACTGGAAGTGCCATCATGCGGCTTGTAGAAGCGGGGAAGGTAGAGCTCGATATACCGATTATAAATTACATACCTGAATTCCGTCTTAGCGATCCAGAGGCCGCTGGGAAAGTAACATTGCGTATGCTACTCAACCATACGGCAGGATTTCCAGACGGCGGTGATATGGTTGGCAAGCGTGATCTAGGGGCATTAGGGGAATATGTCCGGGAAGAAATCTCTCAATTAACCCTACTGGCACCACCAGGATTTTTGCATTCCTATAGCAATCACCATTTGAATCTGGCGGGATATGTAGCAGAACGGGTGACGGGTCAGTTTTTTCCAGAATTCATGAAAGAATGGTTATTTGATCCGCTTCAAATGAGCCGGACTTTGTATGATCCTTTGGTGGCTTTCACCTATTCATTGGCGCTTGCCCATGACCGACATCCTGACGGTTCTTTACGCGTTCAGCATAACTTTCCAGAAAACGTAGCGAATTACCCGTCCTACTTTGCGATGTCAACGGTAAATGATTTAGCTACGTTTGCCCTTATGCATCTGAATAGGGGGCGTGTTGGTCAAACACAGATTCTTTCGCCAGAATCCATCGAAGAGATGCATTCGCTACAGGCGGACCGCTTCACACTGTCTGGATTGGCAAGCGGACTTACATTTTTTAGGGATACTTACAAGGGAGTTCAGATGATAAGGCACGCCGGGGCAATTAGCACATACAACAGTGCAATTCTTCTTGTACCGGAACAAAAAGTAGGTGTCATAACTCTTTCCTCGCAGGATTATGGCTGGACAGAGGCACATGAGATTCTTGACCAAATGCTTGAGCTACCTAAACAAATGCCGAAAGTTTTTGCAGCAGCCAGCTTCCAGGAACCGTCCGTGGATAAATCGCAATGGTCAAGCTATGAAGGAACGTATATCGGTTTTCTCAAGGGCGCGGCTCAGGTGAGAATGTCTGATAATGAGCTGTATTTAAATTTGAATGGCGAAGAAAGACAACTATGTTACGTCAGAGAGCACTTTTTTATCACCTACGATGACGAACAGGAACCGCTCGATCATATCGGTTTTATACCTAAAGACGGGGAAGCTGCTCCGTACATCATGGTCAACAGTTCCGCATGCCAAAGAACGACCGAACGTCTATATCAATCTGATTCATCCCAGTGGTATAAGTTTGAAGGGGATTACACGGACAACGTTCTCAGTTTTTCATTCCGAGTGGATGATAGAGGCCCTGTTTTAATTGATGAGGACACCGAGACGGTTTGTGTTCCTCTTAAGGATAATCTGTTCTATGTAGATGAATTTGGATTAATGGAGTTTACGGAAGAAGAAGAAGGTATGATGCTTACTTTTCAGAATACCTGGCGATATGTAAAGGCGTAAACAAGATCATTTTTTCAAAAAACATTGCATGCGGAGAATAAAGAGGTGATCTAAACGAAAATGAATAATCTCTTGAAATACGTCATCGAGCAGTCAACGATAGGTAGCATTGAAAAACAGACGGCTATTGAGCTGTTGAAACGTATCAAGCAGGAAGAAAGTAACGTCACTCATGATGAGATTGCTGTCATTGGCATTTCCGTGAAGGCTCCCTTGGCAGAAAATCAAGATATGTTTTGGCAAACGATTGCAAACGGAATCGATTGTATCGGTCCGTTCCCCAAATCGAGGAGAAACGATGCAGAGGCGTTTGTCCGGCATGCAGGGATGCAGGGTGGCGAGTATTTGGAGGCGGCTTATTTAGATCGAGTGGACACCTTAGATTACTCATTTTTCGGTATCTCGCCTAAAGAGGCAAGTGCAATCGATCCTTCTCAGCGTTTGTTCTTGCAAAGTGCATGGGAGGCGATTGAGGACGCTGGTTATGGCGGAAGTAGGATAACAGGCAGTCGTACGGGTGTGTTTGTTGGAATCAATAGTTTTCAGGCTAATCATTATTACCAAATGATCACTGAAATTGATCCTGAACTGGCACAGATGGCAATGGTCGGAAATATTCCGGCCATGATTGCCAGTAGAATTGCGTATTTACTAGATTTTAGAGGGCCTAGTATGGCGATTGACACAGCATGCTCCTCTTCATTGATCGCTGTTCATCAGGCTTGCCAGGCACTACGCAATCAGGAGTGCGATATGGCATTAGCTGGGGCCGTGAAGATTGATCTTTTGCCGCTTAGCTCACTAAGTGTTGACTTAAACATTGACTCTTCAGATAGACGAGCGCGAAGCTTTGACGACAGCTCAGATGGGACTGGATCGGGCGAGGGGATTGTCTCGGTTTTGCTGAAGCCGTTAAAAATGGCGCTGCGTGATGGCGATCATATTTATGCTGTGATCAAAGGTAGTGCCGTCAATCAGGATGGTGCCTCTGTGGGAATTACGGCCCCAAATGTCCTTTCTCAGGAGGATGTGATTCTCCGCGCTTGGAAGCAAGCAAAAATTGAGCCGGAGAGCATTGGATATATCGAAGCACATGGAACAGGCACCAAGCTAGGAGACCCGATCGAAATTGACGGAATAACCAGAGCATTCCGTAGGTTTACAAAGAAAAGTCAGTTTTGTGCGATTGGTTCCTTGAAGACAAACATGGGTCATTTGGACAATGCTGCGGGTATAGCAGGTTTTGTAAAAGCGGTATTGGCATTGTATAACAAAAAGCTACCGCCATCCTTGCATTTTACCACGCCCAATCGAAACATTCCGTTTGAAAACTCACCTGTTTATGTAAACGATATGCTTAGCGATTGGGAGACAAATGGGCAGCCGAGACGGTGCGGCGTTAGCTCGTTTGGGATGAGTGGAACCAATTGTCACATGGTGCTGGAGGAAGCCCCAACTGCTTCAGCCATAGAAACAGCTCTAGAATGGCCTCACCTCTATACATTATCTGCGAAATCTACTGCTGCTTTGGCGGAACTGATTAGGAGGCATCAGAGCTTTAGCCGTACATTAAACGAAAACGAGATGGCTGATGCCTGCTACACTGCCAATACTGGAAGATGGCACCACGAATACAGGATAGCACTGGTATTAAGCCATCCGGGTGAATTTCAGGAGGCCCTTGCTTCACTGGATGCGGATGCTGTCCAAAAGGGAGATATGGCTACTGCCGGGTATGGCTATGCCAAACAGGAAAGTCAAGAGGCAACGCGAAAAGCAGTCGAGTTGCTCGGAAAGCTTTCACAAGCGGATAAATCGGAGCGGGTAGAAATCTATCTACAGCTAGCCCTCCTTTATATGCAAGGAGCTTCCATAGATTGGGATGTGCTTTATTCTAGTGCAGAGTATAAGAAGATTCGCCTACCCGTTTATCCATTTGAACCGAAACGTTGCTGGATTGAGATACCAGAGGTCAAGGATGAAGCTGAGGAACTAAAGGATTCCTTGTTCTATGAAGTAGGCTGGAAGGAAGCGATGGTTGACGAAGCAAGTCAACAGACCATAACTGGTGCGGTTTTGATCTTGAAGGACGAACGGGAATTAGGCAATCAGTTGGCACGACAGCTTCGTGAATTAGGAAATGATGTCATTGAGGTCTCATTTGGAGCATGTTTTGAAAAACGCACAGAACACCAGTTTGTTTTAAGCGCCAAGGAAAAGGATTATCGCTGTTTGCTAGAGGAGCTTGACTCACGTGACATCGGCCATGTCTTCCATATGTTTGGCGTAACGGATCACAAGAGTATACAAGCTTTGTCCGAGCTTGAGCTTGCACAGATGCGTGGCGTTCATAGTTTATTTTCGTTAACAAAACAATTAGTTGCTCATTCTAATGTAGCCAGAAAGCTTGGCATTACAGTAGTCGCCCACAATGTGCATGAGGTGACAGGAGCGGAAAGTACACTCAATCCGGAATATGCAACACTCTTTGGTTTAGCAAAAGTAATCCAGCAAGAGTATCCTCAGTTGGTAAGTACGTGTGTGGATGCTGACGAGATGGTAGGAGTAAAGGACCTTCTGCTTGAAGCGACGAAAGAGCAGACAAGTAAAGTTGTCGCCTATCGTAGAGGAAAACGATATGTAGAAGAGTTTCGCAGAAAGGATCTTTCCGCTTCTGCCGATTGTGATGTGACAGTTCGTGAAAACGGTGTTTACCTGATCACGGGTGGTACCGGCGGCTTAGGGCTTGCGATTGCCAAGTATTTGGCTGGACAGCAAAGTGTGAAGTTGGCTTTGCTCGGTCGTTCTGATTTACCTGAAAAAGATGACTGGGACAGTATGCTTACTCGAAATGATGTTTGCCAAAAAACAATTCGTAAGCTCACAGCTATTCAGGAAATAGAGCGGATGGGTAGCGAGATTTTGTACTATCAGGCGGATGTATCCAAAGAAGCTGATTTGCAATATGTACTAGAAGACCTGCGGACACGTTTTGGGCGAATTGATGGAATCATCCACAGCGCAGGCCTTCCAGGAGACGGATTTATCATCCGCAAAGAACCTGAGGAGTTCTCGGCAGTGTTGGCCCCGAAGGTTCAGGGAACATGGCTGTTAGACAAGCTGACAGAGCAGGATCAGCTAGACTTTTTTGTTCTTTTCTCTTCAGGGACCTCCTTATTCGGCTCCGCGGGGCAGGCTGACTACACGGCTGCGAATGCCTATCTGGATTCTTTTGCGGATTATCGAAGAAAACAAAACAAACCGGTAATCACGATTAATTGGTCTGCTTGGAAGGAAACGGGAATGGCATTTGAGGCTGGTAATGATGAGAACGGGATCTTTGTCCCTCTTTCGACTGCATTGGCTGTTACTGCTTTTCAGAAGGTGATGTCCAAAAAGATCAGTCGTGTATTTATTGGGAAGATTCGGTTCGATCATGTGCTGCTACAGCAACAAGTGCTTCCCTTTGCCTTAGCCGATGAGCTTCAAATCGTAGGTAGTAAAAAAACAGCAGGTAGCGCAGTAGCTGAAGCCGCTGTTGCGATCGAACCTGCCCGCAAACAGGTGAAGCTGGCTGGACGTGCCAACAATTCTTATTCTCAAACCGAACAAAAAACGGCCAATGTATGGGGCGAGGTTCTAGGATATGAGGAGATAGAAGTTACGGCAGGATTCTATGAGATTGGCGGAGATTCTCTTCATGCCATGCGAGTGGTAAATACATTCCAAATGAATTATGGAATCACTGTCGAGATTGGCAAGGTGCTGGAGTGTCAGACGATTGAAGAATTTTCTGCTTATCTAGAAGCAAAGGAAGGCAAAAGTAGTCAAAGCGATAGCTCCCGATCTATTCCTGCCATTTCTAGGGAAGAGTTTTATCCAGCATCGTCCGTGCAAGGACGCATTTTCCTACTCAGCCAATTTGAGGGAGCACAGCTAGCTTATCACATGCCGGCGGCTGTTGAATTGGAGGGGCCCCTTGACAAACAGGCGGTCGCTCAAGCATTTCAGACGATCGTTAACCGGCATGAGGCATTCCGGACCTCTTTTGAAATGAGAGAAAATATCGTTGTACAACGAATTCATGACGAGATGTTGTTCCAGGTAGATTTCTTCCATTCAGATGAGGCAAGCCTATCAGAACAAATCAATCAGTATAGCCAACCCTTTGATCTGAATCGTGCACCGTTATTACGGGTAGGCCTGTTTGAATTGTCTACGGAGCAGCATGTCTTATTTGTGGACATGCACCACATCATATCAGACGGAGAATCAGTTAATCTTATGCTCCGGGAATTCTGTTCACTTTATCAAGGTCAAACGTTGCCTGAACTGCGTGTTCATTACAAGGATTACGCTGCTTGGCAAAAAGGAAACGAGAGCTCTCAAATCAAAAAACAGCACGAAGCGTACTGGCTACAAACGTTTTCTGGAGAAATACCCGTTCTACAATTACCGACGGATTATTCCCGTCCTCCGATCTTGTCCTACGATGGGCAGGTACATGAGTTTTATTTGCCTCCTGATTTAGAGAATGCATTGAAGGAATTGGCCACAAGTCAAGGAGTGTCACTCTATGTCCTACTACTGTCCGCCTATTATGTCTTACTATCTAAATACAGTGGGCAGGAGGATATCGTCATTGGCTCTCCTGTAGCGGGCAGACTGCACAAAGATACGGAAACAATGATAGGGATGTTCGTCAATTCGTTGCCACTGCGAAGTCGTCCACAGGGAGAGAAGCCGTTTAATCAGTTCGTTGCCGAAGTCAGGGACCAAGTGCTCGCGGGATTACAGCATCAGGAGTATCCATTTGAAGAATTGGTGGAACAAGTTAACGTACAGCGTGATATCAGCCGCAATCCATTGTTTGATACGATGTTTATCATGCATACCATTCACACAGAAGAATTACAGCTCCCAGGGATCGCTGTTACGCCTTATCCGATTGATGCTACGAAGGCAAAATATGATATCACAATGATGATTTCTGATCAGGACGATGGTTTGGGTGTAAGCGTAGAATACGCGCTGAAGCTTTTTAAACCGGAAACAATTCACCGAATGGGTACGCATTTTGTGCAAATCCTAAAAAGCATTGTTTCCAACCCGTCCGTGCCAATTTATAGGATTCAAATGCTGACGGAAACAGAAAGACATCTATTGGTAGAGAAGACTCAGTACAAAGGCAATACTAGTAATCACGATGGAATGACCGTTCAACAGTTACTAACGCTTCAGGCGCAAAAAACACCAGATCGAACCGCAGTTGTATGTAATGGTGAAAAAGTATCATACGCAGAATTGCATCAACGCGCGATGAAAGTAGCGGCAATGCTACAGGCAAAGGGCGTCGGGCCAGGAAGTGTCGTTGGTCTAATGACAGATCGTTCGGTGGATATGATCGTCTGCCTGCTGGGTATTTTGCATAGTGGGGGATGCTATCTTCCTCTTGATCCAGCTTTTCCAGCCCAACGAATTCGCTTTATGGTAGAGGACAGCAATGCGACTCTCGTCCTATCACAAGCACCTATTATCGAGCGATTTGAGCTGCCATGCGAAGTTGTTGATAGTAACATGCTGTCTGTTCAATCAGAAACTTACGAGCAAAATGTGGTTTCAAAGGCAAGCGAAGAAGACCTTGCGTATGTAATCTATACATCCGGCTCTACTGGTAATCCAAAAGGGGTCATGATTGAACAGCGTGCATTCGTTCACTTTATACAGGCAATGACAGAAGCGATTCCTTTAGAACAAAACAAAAATATTTTGGCGTTGACAACCATTTCATTTGACATATTTGTTTTGGAGACACTTGTACCGCTAACAAAAGGTCTTCAGGTGGTAATCGCTGATGAACAACAGCAAACAGACCCATTTGCGTTGAGTGAATTAATCATGGAGCAGCAGATAGAATTGTTGCAAATAACACCGTCTCGCATGAGCCTGTTGTTGAGTAACGAGCAATGCAAAGAGGTGCTTTCACAGATTAAAACCATTTTGATCGGCGGAGAATTCTTATCTGAGACGTTGCTTCATCAGATACAAGGTCTGTCTAAAGCTCAGATTTACAATGTGTATGGACCCACGGAAGCGACAGTATGGGCGTCTGTAAGCGATCTGACGACAGCAGATAAGGTGGATATTGGCATACCAATCCCAGGGGTAAGCTATTACGTTGTAGATCGCTACGACCAGCTTGTACCTATCGGTGTTTCTGGGGAGCTGTGTATCGCTGGTTCGGGCTTAGCTAAAGGATACGTGAATCAGCCGGAGCTTACGGCAGAGAGGTTTGTTTCAAATCTGTTTGGTTCAGGAAGCATGTACCGTACGGGAGATTTAGTGAAATGGTTACCGAATGGGCATATAGAGTATCTTGCACGGGTTGACAATCAAATGAAGATTCGTGGATATCGAATAGAACCAAGTGAAATTGAGGCGAAAATTCTAAGCTTCTCCAAGATAAAAGAAGCGGCTGTCATCGACTTCACTGATAACACCGGAGAGAAAAATCTGTGTGCCTATTATGTTCAGGAGCAGCCGTTCGACGTTACGGAACTGCGTGAGTATTTATCACGTCATTTACCAGATTACATGATTCCAGTCTGCTTCATTATTATGGATGCGTTACCGTTGACTATGAATGGAAAGCTTGATCGAAAAGCCCTTCCAAAGCCAACAGCCGATTCATTTACCTCAAGGGAATATACGCCGCCAGCAACCCAATTAGAGGAACAGCTCGTGGAGATTTGGCAAGAGGTGCTTGGCGATACGAAGCTGGGTATAACCGATCATTTCTTTGAAAAAGGAGGCCACTCTCTTAAGGCAGCTCTGATGATAGGACAGGTTCAACAACGCCTTCAGATTAAGGTTCCGATCAGTGTTATTTTCCAAGCACCGACAATACAAGAATTCGCTAAACAGCTTGAAGCTATAGAAACTGGAAACTGCCTGTCTATTCAAAAATCGAATGAAAAGACACATTATCCTGTTACTCCAGCTCAAAGAAGGCTGTATCTTCTTCAGGAATTGGAGGCCGGTAGCATCACCTATAATCTGCCGAGTGCCTATGTTCTCAAAGATAAACTGGATGCAAAGAAATTAGAGCAAGCATTGGTCAAATTGACAGAACGGCACGAGATGCTACGAACATCCTTTGATTTCAGAGATGGTCTACCGATTCAGCGGGTTCATCCAGCTGTGAAAATTCCACTTACAATTGAACTAGTGGAGAAGAATGAATGGAATCAACAAATTCAATCGTTTATTCGCCCGTTTCATTTGTTTAAGGCTCCCCTGATGAGAGTTGGATTGTTCCGTACTAAGTCGGAAGAAGATCTTCTGGTTTTTGACATCCATCACATCATTGCTGATGGCTTGTCACTTCAGATACTCATGCAGGATTTATTCTCTTTGTACCATGAGGAAGAGATGGTGATTCCTGACATTCAGTTCACAGATTTTGCTGTTTGGTATGAAGGCTTTCTGCAATCAGGCGACATGAAAAAACAGGAGGACTATTGGCTGAAGCAATATTCGGATGAAATTCCGATTTTACAGTTGCCTACAGATTACCCGCGGGTGGCAGTGCAGAGCTTTGCAGGTGATCGGATTTCGTTTGAGATTTCCAAGTCCGATCGTCAATTAATTGAAAAGCTGGCCAAGGAAACGGGAACAACAACCTATATGGTGATGCTGGCCATTTATAATATCATGTTAGCCAAATACACAGGAGATGAGCAGATCATCGTAGGAACACCTGTGTCCAGACGACATCATCTAGAACTGCAAAAGGTTATCGGTATGTTTGTGAATACTCTAGCGATAAAAAATGAACCTAGAGGAAATAAAACTTTCTACGATTTTCTGAATGAGGTAAAGGAAAGTGTACTGCAAGCCTATGAAAATCAGGATTATCCGTTCGAAAGCTTAGTAGAGCGGCTACAGATCAATCGAGATCTCAGCAGAAATCCGTTGTTCGACACCATGCTTGTCATGCAGAGCATAGATGATCAACGATTGCAAAAGGGCACGTATGGAGTAACTCCTTATGATTTCGATTTTCAGGTAGCCAAATTTGATATAACGATGTTTGTCTCAGAGTGGAATCAGAATTTGTCTGTCACCATGGAATATTGCACCGCGCTATTCAAACGTGAGTCGGTGGAACGTATGTACATGCATTTCCTAGCTATTTTGCGTGAAGCGACAGAAAAACCACATCAAAAGCTATGTGAAATTGAAATGCTTGCGGGTGAAGAGCTGGACGAAATCATCTACGACTGGAATCAAACGTCTATATCATATCCGAAAAACCAAACAGTAAGCTTTTTGTTTGAGGGTCAGGTAGAGCAGGGGCCAGATCGAGTAGCCTTGGTACATCATGATCAAGAGCTTACGTATCGCGAGCTAAACGACAGAGCGAACCAACTGGCAAGAGTCCTGCAACAAGCTGGTGTAACAAAAGAGGTAGTGGTAGGGATTATGTTAGATCACTCCTTTGAATTGGTTATTTCCATGCTGGCCGTAATGAAAGCGGGGGGAGCATATCTACCTATAGATACGCAATATCCACGAGAGCAAATCAATTATCTATTGGAAGACAGTCAGGCACAGCTCATCATTACCCAAGCCAATTTGGCGAATTTGACCGATTTTTCAGGACGTTTGATTATGGCCGATGACCCGGCACTCTATAAGGGTGACTCATCTAATCCGGAAAAATCGGTGGATTCAGATCATCTCGCCTATCTTATTTACACTTCAGGGACGACTGGGAAACCGAAAGGAACCATGATTACACATCAAGGTCTGACCAATTATATTTGCTGGGCAGAAAAGGTATATCTCGAGGGGGAACAGCTCGATTTTGCCTTGTACTCGTCTCCGGCGTTCGATTTGACCGTTACTTCGATTTATACGCCATTGGTTTCCGGAAACAGAATCGTCATTTATTCAGAAGAGAACAAAGCAACGGTTATCCGCAAGATTGTAGAGGACAATCAGGTGGACATCGTGAAATTGACTCCTTCCCATCTGCATACGCTAGAGGGATTAGACTGCTCACGTTCTAGCATAAAAAAATTAATTGTAGGCGGGGAGGATTTAAAAGCAGAGCTGGCAACGAAAACAGTTCAGCGGTTTAACGGCGGAGTGAAAATCTACAACGAATACGGACCAACCGAAACGGTAGTTGGCTGCATGATTTATGTGTTCAATCAAGAGAGAGATAGCAAAGGCTCTGTCCCAATTGGAGTGCCTGCCGATAACGTACAGATTTACTTACTCGATCCATATCTTCAGCCCGTTCCCGTAGGAAGTATTGGGGAGATGTATATATCGGGAGAAGGAGTAGCACGAGGATACTATAACCGTGCTGACCTGACAGCCGAGCGTTTTCTGTCTAATCCGTATATTCCAGAAGCACGGATGTATAAGACAGGCGATTTGGCACGGCGGTTGCCTGACGGAAATCTCTTATACATCGGTCGAACAGATGGACAAGTCAAAATCAGGGGACACCGTGTAGAACTTGCGGACGTTGAAGCTAAACTGTTGGAACATCCGAATATTTCCGATGCTGTTGTAGTCGTCAGAACAAGTGCTCAGGGACACAATGAGCTTTGCGCCTACTATGTACCTGATTCCGAAGTAGCACCAGCTCAGATCAAACAGCATGTACTGGAAAACGCTACGGATTATTTGGTTCCGGCATACATCGTGCGGATGGACAAGCTGCCGCTTACAGTAAATGGTAAGGTGGATAAACGAAAGCTACCGGAACCGCATACTCATTTATCTTCGGACACAAATTTAGTATTACCTCGCACCGAAAAAGAAGAGATTCTTGCTGATATTTGGAGACAAGTGCTTGGAGTTGAAACGATTGGTGTTCATGATAGCTTTTTTGCTTTGGGAGGAGATTCCATTAAGGCGATTCAGATGAACGCCCGTCTAAAGGAAAGACTGCTTCACCTAGATGTGAAGGATCTCTTTCAACGAAAAACAATTGCAGAATTAGCTCCACTGATTAAACAGAAGAGTGGAAAAAGCGAACAAGGCATCGTCACGGGACATGCTCCGCTGACTCCCATTCAGCACTGGTTCTTTGCTGGTGAACGAAACGATGTTCATCATTATAATCACGCTATCATGTTGTATCGGAAAGAGGGCTTTGATCCGAGGATGGTGGAAGAGGTTCTTACGACGTTACTGCAACATCACGATGCCTTACGTATGGTATTTACTTTCGAGGAGAATCGGGTAATCCCGTATAACCGTGGCATGGAGGAGGAGCTCTTTACGTTTCAGGTTGTTGATCTTGCTGATGATCCTGACTTTGTTCAAAAAGTTGAGGAGCATGCGAATAGATTGCAAGGCAGTATTGAGCTGCAAACAGGTCCTTTGGTTAAAGTAGGTTTGTTTAAAAGTGTGGACGGTGATCATTTGTTGCTCGTCATTCATCACTTAGTTGTAGACGGGGTTTCCTGGAGAATTATTTTGGAGGATTTCGCCAAAGCGTATCAACAGATACAACAGGGAGAGGAAATTAAGCTTCCAAAGAAAACAGATTCCTTTAAGCAATGGGCGGAGCAGATTACAGCCTATAACAAAAACCAAAGGCTGAAAAAAGAGTATGCGTATTGGAGAAAAACGGTACAGACGCCTGTTTCCTCGCTTCCCGTAGATGCGGTCGTTCACCAGAACAAAATAATAGACACCAAGACGCAGTCCTTTACGCTTGATCCTGAAAAAACAGACCAGCTACTGCGTCACATTCATCAGGCCTATAACACGCAGGTAAATGATGTGCTTCTTGCGGCGCTTGGTCTGGCTATCAAAGAGTGGTCCGGACTGGACAAAATTCTGCTTGACCTAGAGGGTCATGGTAGAGAAGATATTCTGCCTGAGCTAGATATTTCCAGAACAGTAGGCTGGTTTACCAGCATATATCCGGTGCTTCTTTCAACAGAGCGGGCAGAGGATTTGGAATATCAGATCAAATTTGCTAAGCAGAGTTTGCGTCAAATTCCAAAAAACGGGATTGGCTATGGAATTCTTAGATATGGATCAGAGGATAACGAGGACAAGTCACTTAACTACACTGCGCCAATCAGCTTTAACTACCTGGGACAATTCGATCAGGACATGCCTGAGCATCTTGTACAAATCTCACCTCATTACACAGGAGAAGCGATCAGCAAAGAATATATCAGAAAGCATTCACTCGAATTTATCGGCATGGTGGAGCGAGGTCAGTTTACTCTCTCGCTTACGTACAACAGCAAGGAATATAAAGAGGAGACGATATTGCAGTTTCTGACCAGCTTGAACAAGAATGTGCTAAGCATCATCGAGCATTGTATGAAAAAAGAGGAAACAACTGTCACTCCATCAGATTTGGGCTATTCAAAAATGTCGATCGAAGGTCTTTCCAAGCTGCAAAACTTGCTCTCAAGAAAACTGTAAATTCGGAGGTTTCAGATGAATGAGAACATAGAGATTACCAAGCTTGCCCCTCTTGCTCCTATGCAAGAGGGAATGCTCCTACACTATTTAATGGATCGGGATTCAGAAGCGTATGTTGAGCAGATGACAATGACAGTAGTAGGCGAACTAGATGTCGCCCTATTTGCTGCAAGTATGGAAAAACTGGTTGAACGTTATGATATTTTACGTACCATCTTTATATACGAGGAAGTGGAGGAACCTTTGCAGGTCGTTTTGCAACAACGACCTGCTGAGGTAATCCATAAGAATTTGTCTCAGATGCCTGAGACAGAGCAAATCGCCTACATAGAGGCATGGAAAAAACAAGACCGCGACAGAAAATTTGACCTTTCCAAAGATGTGCTTATGCGGGTTGTTATTCTGACAAATGCTCCACAAGCTCATACGATTATATGGAGCTTTCATCATATCCTGATGGATGGCTGGTGCGTTGGGATTCTTTTTCGCGATTTTGCCCGCATTTATCTTGCCCTGCGTGATGGACATCCTTTACCAGATGACACACCTCCTGCTTATACAGATTACATTCAGTGGCTTCAGGAACAAGATCAACAGCAGGCCGCGACTTTTTGGAGTGAATACCTAGATGATTACGAGCATCAAGCTATCCTGCCTGTCTATCGCAGTGATTCAGAAGGGAAGAAACGAGAAAGTAACGAAAAGTCTTACACCATTCCTACGGCAAAGCTACAGGAGCTTGCCAACCATCTACAGGTGACACTGAACACGGTATTTAGTACGGCGTGGGGACTGCTATTACAAAGAATGAATAATGTGGATGACGTTGTATTTGGAACGGTTGTATCGGGGCGTCCAGCCGAGGTGTCGGGCATCGAAGATATGGTGGGCTTGTTTATCAATACAATTCCAAAACGGATCAAGTCAGAAGGGAATCAGTCAATTGCAGAGCTCCTACACGAAGTCCAACGATCGACTCTGGAAAGTGAGCCTCACAGTTATCTCGCGCTGAGTGAGATTCAGAAGAAATCTGAATTGAAAAAAGATTTATTTTCACATATCTTCGTCTTCGAAAACTACCCAGCAGATCAAGCTATCGCACAGGCAGGGGAAGAGACGAAGCTCGGTTTTTCCATTAAAGACGTTGAAATCTCTGAACAGACAGAATTTGATTTCATGGCAGTTGTAATTCCTGATGAGATGGCGACATTAAAATTGCAATACAATGCCCATGTCTATCAGGAGGAGACCGTAGATCAGCTTGCTACCTACTTCTTGCGCATCCTGCAACAAATCGCAGACAATCCGAATGCAGTGGTGGATGGAATCGAGTTACTTTCGCAAACAGAGAGAGACAGGCTGTTAACCGAATTCAACCGTACACAAGCAGGCTATCCTTCAACAAAAACAATCCACGGGCTATTCGAGGAGCAAGTAGCTAGGCATCCAGAGCGAATCGCTGTAGTAAGTGGTGAACAAACAATAACCTACCGTGAACTAAACGAGCGAGCTAATCAGGTTGCACGTTTGTTGCGAAGCAGGGGTGTGGTTTCTGAAAGTATAGTAGGGATTATGCTGGATCGATCCATTGATATGGTGGTAAGCATTATGGCTGTGTTAAAAGCCGGGGGTGCGTACTTACCCATTAATCCAGAGTATCCTCAGGAAAGAATTACATATTTGCTCATGGACAGCAAGCCGGAAGTGATCATTACTCATCCTGCTCTTGCGGGAGCACTCTCGGATTCCTGGCAACTGGTTACTATTTCCGATGAGGCAATAGAACATTATGATACCTCCAATTTGAATGAATTTGACAGCCCAGAGCAGCTTGCTTACATCATTTATACATCGGGTTCAACAGGGGAGCCAAAAGGCGTAATGATCGAACATAAAAATGTCGTTCGCCTTTTGCATAACGATCGGAACCTATTTGAATTTGACCATAATGATGTGTGGGCTTTATTCCATTCGTTTAGCTTTGACTTCGCCGTGTGGGAAATGTACGGGGCATTACTTTATGGAGGTAAGCTAGTTCTGGTATCCCAAGAAGCTGTGCGCGATCCAGAAAAATGTAGCCACTTCCTTCAGTCAGAAAAGGTAACCGTCCTCAACCAGACGCCTTCTGCATTTGCTAACCTCATTCAGTTTGTTTGCAAGAATCAGGTGAAAGGACTGGATGCACTTCGCTACGTAATTTTCGGCGGGGAAGCACTGAAACCGCAAATGCTAACAAGCTGGCATGAGATGTATCCAGACGTCAAATTAGTTAACATGTACGGAATTACAGAAACCACGGTGCACGTTACCTACAAGGAAATTCAAAGGGAAGAAATGAAACGAAATGCAAGTAACATCGGTAAACCGATCCCTACGCTTACAGCTTACGTGATGGATCAAAAGCAACGGTTGGTCCCAATCGGTGTGCCCGGAGAATTGTACGTGGGAGGCGAGGGTGTTGCACGTGGCTATTTGAATAAGCCAGAGTTGACCGCGAGCAGATTTGTACCGAATCCGTATAAGCCTGAGGAACGTTTATACCGCTCTGGAGATTTAGTCCGGCTTCTACCTTCAGGTGATATGGAGTATCTCGGACGAATGGACTTGCAGGTCAAAATTCGTGGACATCGGATCGAACTTGGTGAAGTTGAAAACATGTTACTAAAACACCCTGCTGTGACAGATGTTGTCGTGTTGGCGATACAAGATTGCCATGCACAAAACCAGTTGCATGCCTTCTTCACCGCTCAGCAAAGAGTAACAACAGCTCAGTTACGCGAGCACATCAGCCAAAAGCTTCCTGAATATATGATGCCAGCTCGTTTTGTACAAATCGAAAAAATTCCCGTAACCGTAAATGGGAAGGTGAATCGAAACGCGTTATTGCAGATCGATTGGGAGCTGGAGAGCGATGTTCAGATTATTTCTCCTGAAAATGAGACGGAGGAAAAGCTGGAGAACATCTGGCAACAGGTGCTTGATCTGGAGAATCAGCGAATTGGTGTAACTCAGGACTTTTTTGCACTCGGAGGAGATTCCATCAAGGTGCTTCGGTTGTTAACAGCGGTAAATAGCCAACTGGAAACGGCAGTAAGCGTACAGGATCTGTATAAGTTCCCTACTATTCGAAAACAGTCCGAATTGATTCGTCAAAACGGGACACCTGCTTGGAGTGATCAATGGAATACGGCCAAAGCCAAGCTTATGGAATGGCAGACTGAAATAGTGGACAAACTTCCATTGGCTGAGAAATTACCGGAGGATTTTGAAAGCATCTGCCCGATGAGTGATATCCAATTTGGAATGCTATACGCCTCAGGAAAAAATGCTGAAAAGGCAGTCTATCATGATCAAATGCTGTATCCGTTTAAAGATGGAGAATTTAATCTCGACCTGCTTCAAAAAGCTGTTTCGTTACTTGTGAAAAAACATTCGATTTTACGGACCACCTTTAACCTACAGGATTTTCCTGAGCCGATTCAAATCGTTCACAAGCGAGAAGCGTTCCATCTTGATTTGCAACATATGGACATAACGAATGAGTACGATCAAGAAACGGCTATCAATCATTATTTGTCTGAAGATCGAAAGGTACCTTTCGCTTTAGACAAACCATTGTGGAAGTTGAGAATTTTTACGGTAAGCAACGAAGAGCATGTACTGTGCATGATTTTCCACCATGCGATTTTGGATGGTTGGAGTGTAGCATCCTTTATCACAGAGCTCTCTAATACCTATACGAAGCTAAGAGTGGATGACAGCTATCTTCCTGAATGGCTACCGCATGACTACGAGGCATTTATTCTAGATCAGATGATTGTCAAAAACAGTCCAGAAGTACGTGATTATTGGCAAAATGAACTAAACGATATGCAGCTTTTCCGTTTTCCAAAAAAAATGAACACAGATGAAACAAATCGTATGCATCAGCTCATCCATCCACTTGATCCTGATTTGGTAACGCGTTTGGAGCGTATTGCTGCGGCGAATCAGACCAATCTGAAAACGGTCTGCTTTACAGCCTATAGCATGATGCTTCACATGCTATCCTACGAGAATGACATTGCGGTGGGCTTGGTAGAGCACAATCGACCACAGTGTGAGAAGGCGGACCAAATCCTTGGTTGTTTCTTAAATACTGTACCAGTAAGAGTCAAGCTAAAGACACAGATGACATGGATAGACTTACTTAGACAGATGAATCAAAAAATGATCGATCTGAAGCTGTATGGACGTCTCCCATTGTTTGAGATTACGAAAATGGCCGCAGATGTAGATGCTGGTAGTGAATTTTTTGAATCTACCTTTAGCTATATAGATTTCCATGTTTTTAATCAGTTGGAGGGCAAGGATCAAATCGCGCTGAAGGAGAAAGAATGGCAATTGGAGGAGCACATTGTCGATCATCGTGTGTTTGAGTTTTATATCCGCCGACAATCAGAAATTCAGATAGCCTACAGTGAAGCAGTGTTAGATAGCGTAGATGTGCAACGCCTGCTAGATTATTATCTTCGCATCCTGCAACTGATCGCCGACGAACCAAATGCCGTCATCACTAAGGAACAAATTCTTGCCGACAAGGAAAAGCATCTGTTGCTTCGTACTTGGAATCAAAATAAAGCGGACTATCCGACTGATGTAGTGATGCACCGAATGTTCGAAAAAATGGTGGGTGAACATTCTGAGCGTAGCGCAGTTGTTTTTCAAGGGAGCGAGCTTACTTACAAGCAACTCAATGAAAAAGCAAATCAAGTTGCGCGGAATCTACGCGAACGCGGGATGCAGACCAATGATCTGGTTGCAGTCATGACAGAGCCTTCCATAGAAATGATTATTGCCATGCTAGCTGTACTAAAAGCGGGAGGAGCTTACTTGCCCATTTCCCACACATTTGCAGAGGAAAGGGTTCGCTACATGCTGGAGGACAGTGGAGCTAAAATTTTGCTTACGCTATCTTCCACCAAACAACCTTCTCTCAGCGAATACGAGACGATCCTGTTGGATGATCCCCATTTATATCATGGGGATGCCACAAACTTGCCGGATACAGCTAAACCTGAGGATCTCGCTTATATCATCTATACCTCTGGCTCGACAGGTAAACCAAAAGGGGTCATGGTGGAACATCGAAACGTCACAAATTTTGTCATGAGTTTACATGATATTGTGCACAACGCCTACGATCGTTGCTTGCGAATAGCGCAGATAGCTCCGTTTATCTTCGACATGTCTGTAAAGCCGATCTACGGTGCGTTGTTGCTTGGTCATACCTTGTACATCGTGCCGGAGCATATTCGCGTAGACGGGGAGGGACTGCTTCGTTTTTACAGAGAGAACCAGATTGATATGGCTGATGGTACACCAACTCATCTGTCGATGCTGCTGAATGCCGTGTCTGAAATGGAACATAAGCTTACGGTTAAGCACTTTGTTGTCGGCGGAGAGCCGTTACGAGAAAGTGTTGTCAAAGGGCTGTATACCAAATTCGCGGGCGAATCCTTTGCAATTACGAATGTATACGGACCCACGGAGTGCACCGTCGACTCTACCTACTACCATGTAAATCCGGATCACTTGAATGAAAGGACATCCGTACCGATTGGGGCTCCACTTGCAAATCAGCAGATTTACATTCTTGATCAGAACGCGAATCTTCTTCCGCCTGAGGTAACAGGAGAAATCTTTATCGCAGGAGCGGGTGTTGCTAGAGGATATCTCAACAGGCCAGAACTGACTAACGAGCGGTTTGTTGCAAATCCGTTTATCCGAGGAGAGAAAATGTACCGTACAGGAGATACGGGACGCTGGCTACCTGGCGGTGTTATTGAATATGTAGGTCGGATTGACAATCAGGTAAAAATCAGGGGACATCGGATTGAAATCGGTGAAATCGAGGCATATCTGCAACAGCATGAAGAGATTGACCAAGTAGTCGTCATAGCACGAGAAGATGGCGAAGGGCACCAATATTTGTGCGCCTATATCGTGTCCGATCGTACATGGAACACAAATGAGCTAGTCGATTATTTGTCGCTCTCATTACCTGTGTACATGATTCCTTCCCATTTCGTATCTCTAGACAAGATTCCGGTCACAGTGAATGGAAAAATTGATTTCAAAGCGTTACCTGAACCGAATGGACAGGACGAACAGCTAGGGGTTTTTGAAGAACCAACAACTGAAACAGAATTAATAGTAGCAGATATTTGGAAAAGTCTATTGAAAATCGAGAAAATCGGAGTGAATGATCCATTTTTTAGCATAGGCGGCAATTCCCTAAGCGCAATCATGCTGTTGGCACGGATTCACAAGAAATTCCAAAAGGTGATTCCGCTCGATATCTTCTTCCAGAATGACAGCATCGGTAAGCTAGCGAAGCTGATTATAGGAGCGGAGGAAGAGAGCTATAAAGTTATTGAGCCAGTTGCAAAACAGGAGCACTATCCTACATCAGAGACTCAGAAAATGATGTATTTGCTACGGGAAATAGAGGGAGCAGAGACTGCCTATAACATGCCAAGCGTGTTAAAAATCGAAGGACATTTGAATAAAGAGCTCTTTGCTACAGCTTTGCAAAAGCTTGTAGATCGCCATGAATCCCTGCGAACCTCTTTCGAATATGTAAATGGCGAACTCGTTCAACGCATCGCAGACATAGTAGAGCTAGATGTCACCTATTCAGAAATGGAAGAGGAGCAAGCAAGCGAAGCGGCGCAGTTGTTTATTCGTCCATTTGATCTTGCGCAGGCCCCGCTTGCTCGGGCAGGTCTAATTCAGATCGCACCGAATGTTCATCTGTTCCTGTTTGATATGCATCACATCATTTCTGATGGACTGTCAATTAGTATCATCCTGCGTGATTTCATGCAACTATATCATGGTGCAGAGTTGCCGGGGTTGCCTGTTCAGTACAAGGATTTTACCGTTTGGCAAAACAAGATGCTACAAACTGAGGCTGTAAAAAAGCAAGAGACATACTGGTTGAGCAAGTTTGAGGGTGAAATTCCTATTTTGAACATTCCGTCGGATTACCCAAGGCCGCCTATCCAGTCTTTTGCCGGGGCGCAGATTGTCTTTCATGCAGATGAGCAGGTGTGGAGTGCCTTCCGCACTATTACAGAGAAGTCGAACTCAACCATGTTTATGACTTTATTGGCAGCTTATCACATCCTGCTCTCCAAACTTGCCGGTCAATCAGATATTAGCGTGGGTACATCTGTCGCCGGAAGACCCCATACTGACTTAGAACATGTAGTAGGTTCGTTTATCAATACCCTAGTGTTGCGTCAAAAAGTGGATGATTCTCAGACATTCATGGCCTTTTTAGAAGAGGTAAGGAAAAATGTTCTGGAGGCATTCGATAATCAGGATTATCAATTCCAAAGTCTAGTCGATAAGATATACCCTGAGCTTGATCTGAGCCGTAATCCTTTGTTTGACACAATGTTTACCCTGAACAATTTTGAAACTCCTCAGCTACAGTTGGACGGACTTACGATCTCGGTGTATCCGGTTGATCAGCCTGTAGCCAAATTCGATCTATCAATGATTGCGGAAGAAAGACCAGATGGATTGGAATTCTCCTTAGTGTATGCTACTAAGCTGTACGCTACGGATACCGCGAAGCGCATTGCGGCGAGCTTTGTTCATCTGTTGCGCCAAATAGCGGAAAATGAACGGATAACAATAGCCGATCTTACCCTGCCAACACAAGCAGAATGGGAAGAAATTGTTGGTCAATGGCAAGAAAGTTCAAAAAAGATTACTTCCTTCTATCATCATTCACCTGTGTAATGGATCGATAAAAGGGGCAGCCGGCGTAGAAGGGCTGGTTGCCCGCTTTCTCTGACATAGACACAGTTTCTAAAAAAGGAGAGGATAATTCTGCCTCTAATGAAAGAAGTAGTGAAACGAGCACGATTCGTAATGCTAATGTGCCTGATCCTCGTACTTCAAATGAGCACCACCGTGTATGCCGAAATGGGAAGTGGGGAAGCCGCTGCGGCGATCGAACAACTGGTCAATAAAACGATGGAGTCGGAGAAAATTCCGGGTGCAGCCATTGTTGTCGTCAAAGAGGGGAAAACGATTTACAAACAATCATTTGGAGTTACTGACATTCAAAAGCAAACCCCCGTAACTGCTGACACACTATTTGAAATCAACTCGAACACCAAAGCATTTACGGCACTAGCCGTCCAACAGCTTATCGAGCAAAAACGTCTTTCACTTGACGATTCTGTTCAGTCCATCATACCTTGGTTTTCAGCTACATATAAAGGACAGCAGGAAACGATCCTGATAAAGCATCTGTTATATCATACCAGTGGTTTTCCGTTTGAAAGCATTGGTTTTATCCCCATTTCATCCAGTGAGCGGGCCCTCGAAGAAAACGTACGTGCGCTCAATAACAGGGAATTAGCCCGCAAGCCAGGAACAGAGTTTGAATATGCAACGGTTAACTACGATATTCTAGGCTATATTGTTGAAAAAGTTACTGGGCAATCCTATGAACAGTATGTCCAACAGCAAGTTATTACTCAATTGGGCCTAACTAACACCTTTATGAAGGCACAGGCACCGAGTGAGCAAATGGCAAGAGGGCACAAAATCGGTTTCTTTTCCCCACGAGTGTATGATGCACCGGATTATCGCGGAAACACACCGGCGGCTTACGTGGTATCAAGTCTCAACGACATGGAGCGTTGGTTATATATTCAATTAGGGTTGGAGGCTTCAGGGTTTCCTGCTGAGTTAATACATGCCTCCCATCTGCCAGATCGATCTGTAGCTCCTGCGGCAAATGGTTCCTCGTATGCCTCAGGCTGGATGATTTTTCAAAATGGCGGTGGACAAATTGCACACGGTGGCAACAATCCTACTTTCTCCTCATACATGGTGTTTCGTCCAGAGGAAAAGCTGGGAGCTATCGTTTTGACGAATATTGACTCGATGAATGTGTCCGTTATGGCGGAGGGAGCCGTCAAGCTCTTGCAAGGAAAAGAAGTTCCAGAAGTAGTGGATGACACCAATCTACAAACAGATCGATTGGCAAGCATTACTCTCGTGATCCTTAGTGTCCTTGTGGCGGTCCTTACTTTTGCAATTGGTCAGGCCATCGTACAGATCCTTCGAGGTGATCGTAAACTTGCCTCAAATCCCGGACGCATCTGTCTGACATCTTTGTTTGCTTTTGTGATAACATGCGGTGTTTTGTCAGCCGCTGTATACTTCTTGCCAGATGTGTTTTTCTTCGGTTTACCATGGCAGTTTATTGAGGTTTGGCTTCCGATAACCATTTTTTACGCAATGTACGTCTTGCTAGCAGCCGTCACTTTGTTTACCGTCTACCTAACCATGATTCGTTTATTTCCGAAATCCAAGGAAACCTCCCTGACCCCTATCGTCATACAGGGGCTTGTCAGCGGATTTGGAAATGCGATGATTATTTTCATGATCAATATAGCGCTCACTTCCATTAATACGTTTCACGTTTCTGTCTTTTTGTATTTTCTGTTAGGTATCTCGCTATATATTGTTGGGGAGAAAATGATTCGCAGCCGCCTCATTGTTATAACGAATCAGGTGGTATATGAAAAAAGAATGGAGCTAGTTCACAGAATTTTTAGGACTCCCTATCAAAAATATGAACGGATTGATAACGGTCAGATCTATGCGAGTTTAAACAACGATACGGAAACCATCAGTACGATTTCGAATATTGTCGTTATAGCACTGACCAGTACGGTTACACTGGTATTTTGCTTTATCTATCTAGCTGCAATGAGCCTATACGGATTCTTGTTTTGTCTGGCTGTTATAATAATAGCGGCCGGCTTATATACACTGGCAGGCCGTTCGGCAAACAAGGTATGGGAGGAAACCAGAGACATCCAAAATGTGTTTTTTTCCTATATTAACGATATGATAGGGGGCTTTAAGGAGCTATATCTTACTCGTGCACAAAGCAGGGAATTTGAAAAACACATGGATAGAAGCTGTTATGAATATCGACACAAGCGATCTGCAGGTCAATTCAAGTTTGTAAATGTGTATTTAGTGGGAGAATTGCTTTTTGTAGTGGTAATCGGGACCGTTACCTTTTTGTTCCCCATTTTCTTCCCGCAGATCCCAAAGCATATGCTGGTAAGCTACGTGTTTGTCTTCCTGTATATGACGGGGCCGGTTCACGGCATATTAAATGCGGTACCTGAGCTGATCCGTATTAAGATTAGCTGGGAACGGTTAAATGCCTTGCTAGGCTCGTTATCTTCGGAAAAGAGAAGGGATGATGTAGATATTGCTGGTCTTGCTGTCCAAGATTTTGAGACATTTACCTCTGATCAGGTGCAGTTCCGGTACAAAAACAAGGAAGGTGAGGAGTTTTCGGTGGGACCACTCGATTTTTCCTGTCGCAAAGGAGAAATCGTCTTCATTGTAGGTGGGAATGGGAGTGGAAAATCTACCTTTGCCAAACTGATTACAGGATTGTATGAGCAGGATGATGGCGAGTTTTTCATAAACGGGCAAAAAGTGAATGCCGATCAACGTTGTGAATTTTTCTCAGTTATCTTCAGTGATTTCTATCTATTCGAGAAAATGTATGTTGTTGATTACCAAGCCAAACAAGACGAGATACGGAAGCATTTAGAGATGCTTCGGATAGCTGACAAAGTCGAAGTGGATCAAACCGGGATGTTTAGCACGACCAAGCTGTCTACAGGTCAACGAAAGCGTCTTGCCTTGATGCTAAGTCAGATAAAAGACAGACCGATACTTCTCTTCGATGAGTGGGCAGCGGATCAAGATCCAGAGTATCGGCAGTTCTTTTACGAATCCTTGTTACCAGAAATGAAAAAGCAAGGAAAATGTGTAATTGCGATTACCCATGACGATCGTTACTTTGACCTCGCTGATCAGGTGGTTAAAATGGAGAGCGGGCGAATTATAACTCAGCAAACTCTTTCGCATGCCTGATGCAACATCATATAAAAAAGAGGAGATGAGCAGCCTCAATATTTCACGCGAAAAGATTCACTCAACGCTCAATACCGATTGTAGGCTGGTTCATTTCTAGGGGAATTTTGGTTATTAAATGTAATGAACAATATACTCTAAACTGAGCTAGTGCCAACAGGCCTGATTTCAAGGAGGATGAAATCAGGCCTGCTTTTTGTTCTGAAAACCTAGGACAGATTTAGGCTTTTAGAATCATGAAACAAAATGACACGCAACATAATGATTGGTCCCGATTTCCCGATAAAGGGGAACTTGCTCCAAGCACAATGCCGTTGCATATGGACATCTAGTATGAAATTTACAGCCAGATGGAGGTTTAGCTGGACTTGGAATTTCGCCCTTTAATACGATTCTTTCTCGTCGAACCATCGGATCCGGAATAGGCACAGCAGATAAAAGTGCCTGAGTATAAGGATGCTGGGGATGTGCAAATAATTCATCTCGCGGTGCCACCTCCATAAAGGAGCCTAAGTACATCACTCCAATCGTGGTACAAAGGTGTTCTACCACGCTTAAATCATGAGAAATAAATAGATAGGTAAGGGAATGCTTCTCTTGTAAATCCTGAAATAAATTGATTATTTGGGCTTGAATGGAAACATCAAGTGCTGATACAGGTTCATCTGCAACGATGAAATCAGGCTGTAAAATAATAGCCCGAGCAATGCCGATACGTTGTCGTTGACCGCCAGAAAATTCATGCGGAAATCGATCATAATGATAAGGGGCAAGACCGCATAGGTCCATTACCTGTTGAACCCGTTCACGTAGATCACGCTTGGCTACCAATCCATGATCCAGCAGTGCTTCTCCTATGGCATCTCCAATCCGTATACGAGGATTAAGAGAGCTGTATGGGTCCTGGAAAATAAATTGCATGGAAGGGCGCAGCCTTCGTAGCGCTTTAGGTGAGAGGGTAGATAGATCAATGCCTTTGTAAAAGACATCTCCTGAAGTCTTCTCAATCATTCTCAGGATTGTGCGCCCCGCCGTACTTTTTCCACTGCCTGATTCACCAACCAGTCCGAAGGTTTCTCCCTTACTGATCGTAAAGGAGAGGTCATCAACTGCTTTTATCTGCCCTCTGCCAGCCGGAAAGGGACCGTCCCCTAGAGGAAAATATTTTTTTAGATGCTGTACATCAAGTAATAGCTCATTCATGCGTGCTCCTCCTCATACAACCAGCAGGCTACTTTCTGTTTATTGGATACGGGGGATAGGTGGGGCTGTTTCGTTACACATTGTGGTTTACGATGCTCACAGCGTTCTGCAAAGTAGCAGGAATCACCTAACTCAATCGGATTCGGAACCTGGCCCGGTATTGAATAGAGCCGAGTGGTTCGTTGGTTCATCACTGGTTTGGAACGTAATAATCCCTGTGTATAAGGGTGCTTTGGCTGGAGAAACAAATCAATAACAGGCCCTTCTTCTATCACTTTGCCTGCATACATAACAATGACATAATCAGCCATTTCTGCAACGACACCTAAATCATGTGTAATCAGAAGGATAGCGGTGTTTGATTGTTGCTTAATTTTTCGCAATAAGTCTAAAATTTGGGCTTGAATTGTTACATCAAGCGCCGTAGTAGGCTCGTCAGCAATCAATAAACACGGGTTGCAGCTAAGAGCAATGGCAATCATGATTCTTTGCAGCATCCCGCCACTTAATTGATGAGGATAGGAATGAGCAATCTCCTCTGGGCGGGCAATACCTACTAGGGAGATTAACTCGATTGCTTTTTCAAACGCCATTTTTTTGCTTATGTGAAGGTGTTCAATTAAGGGTTCCATGATTTGTTCACCGATAGATAATACAGGATTTAAAGAAGTCATCGGTTCCTGAAAAATCATGGCTAATTCATTTCCGCGTAATTGTTGCATGTCCGAAGAATTGAGCTTCAAAAGATCTTTATGATCAAACCAGATCTCCCCATTGACGATTTTACCCATGGGCCCAGTGATAAGCCCCATAAGAGACATCGCTGTAACACTCTTGCCACATCCCGATTCACCTACAATACAGACAATTTGCCCCGCATTGATTTGAAAGCTTACATCATCGACGGCTTTTACAATCCCTTCATCCGTATAAAAATGGGTGGAGAGATGTTTAATATCCAAGACTGTCTCTGGTGGCTCCTCAGTGTGTACATGTGTTTTTTCGGTTCCAGAAATAGGGCCTAGCTCATCACGAGGTTCAATTGGATGTAAGGAAAAAGGCTGTTTATTTGAATGATTCATTTGTCGTCCACCTACTTTTTCATTTTCGGGTCTAGCGCATCCCGCAATCCATCTCCTACTAGATTAATGGAGATGACTGTTACAAAAATGGCTAAGCCAGGCGGAATCCAGAGCCACGGTCTTTTTTGAAAATCAATGAGAGTGTTAGCGGAATCAATCATGTTACCCCAGGTTGCGGTAGGGGGGACGACGCCAAGTCCAAAATAACTAAGTGTTGATTCGCTCAGGATTGCTCCGCCAATGCGTAAGGTTGCTACAACAATCAGCAAAGGTAAAACATTAGGAAGCAGATGGCGAAATAAAATTCGACTACTGCGAAGACCTAGAACCTTAGCTGCTTGAATATATTCTTGCTCGCGCAGACTCAAAATCTGGCTACGAACCAGACGGGCCAAACCTGCCCAGCCTACGAAGCTAAGCATAATCATGACAATATATAGACGGTAACTAGATGGAACCTTCCACTCAGATAATACAGCCGCTAGGATAAACAGCATCGGTAATTCAGGGATTGTCATCAGGATATCCGAGGCACGCATGATCAGTGCGTCGACCCATCCGCGAAAATATCCAGCTAAAACACCAAGCAAGGTTCCAAGAAAAACAGAAAGAACCATGGAAGCAAGCCCCACCGTCAAAGAGATTCGCCCAGCTTGCATCAGACGAGTTAAAATATCACGCCCCAGAGCATCTGTTCCAAGCCAATGAGACATACTTGGCGGTTTGTTGATCATTGCAGCATTAATTTTTCCTAATGTATAAGGGGAAAGCAGTGGTCCCAGAAAACAAAAGAGAAAGATGGCAACGAGAAAACAGAGACCGATAACTGCTATTCTGTTCTTTTGTAATTTCCTAAAGGACTGTCCCCATAGTGAGGATTTTGAATAAGAGGAGGCCGTATTAATGCCAGTCTCTATGTTATTTTTACCAATCGCGTTCATATGTGCCCCTCCTATTTCAATCTCACCCGTGGGTCGACAACACCATATAACAAGTCTGCCAGCAAATTACTGACAACGGTAAGTAATGCAATGAACATAGTAAATCCCATTAGTAGGGGATAATCCCTAAGTGATAACGCTTGCATATACACCTGACCTACTCCGGGCCAGTTAAAAATTTTCTCAGTAATAATTGCTCCTCCAAACAGAGCTGGCAGTTCAAACCCAAGCAGGGTAATCGCTGGTAGCAAAGCATTGCGCAGAGCATGCTTATAGGTAATTACTTTTTCCTTCAGTCCTTTAGCGCGAGCTGTTCGAATAAAGTCCTGACGAATCACTTCTAATATATTGGTACGGAAATAGCGAGTGAGGGAACCGACACTCAACATGGTTAATACTGTGACAGGCAAAATCATGTGCTTCATAACTTCAATCACATAATCTAGACCTGTAGCATTGCTCCCCGTTGTCAGGATTCCGCCTGGTGGCAGTATTTTTAGGTCAACCGCGAAAATTTTAATCGCTAGCAAGCCTACGAAAAACGCCGGCAAGGCCATGGCCGCAAAAACACCGATTGTTACAAGCGAATCAAACCATGAATATTGTCGACTTGCAGAAAATACACCAATCGAGATGGCAATGATCCAGGTTAATGTGGTGGAGGTGATAGCAATTAAGAAAGAACTCCAGATATATTGACCTAAGATGGTCGTTACAGGCTGCTGATATTGAAGGGAATATCCCAAATCTCCTCGTAATACATTGCCTGCCCAAACAAAATAACGCTCTATAATCGGCTTATCTAAACCGTATAATGCTTTTAGTTCTATTTTTCTCTCAGGACTTAGCTTAGGATTAGTATCAACATAGTCACCGGGAGTCAGCGCAAAGAGAAAAAAGATTAAGAGAGAAGAGCCGATTAAGGTCGGGATCATAATCATCAGTCTTTTGAACATGTAAGTTTTCATGGACAGAGCGCCTCCTAACTAAAACATAGATGGAAGGGGTACCTTTCGTTTGATATAACGATTGAATGATGAAGGAATATGCTCAGTCCTACCTATCAAGTACATAGGGACTGAGCATGTTCGATGGGCGTTTTATTCCACAATTTTCAGATTAGGTAGGCTTGAGCTTATCCCGGTGTAACCGTTTGGTTCAAATCCTTCCACTCGTGCATTATGGCCTGATAGTATCTTTCGATAGTTCAGGAAAATAAAGGGAGGATCGTCGCTTAATGCTTGATAAAGCTCCTTATAAGCTTCCTTACGTTTTTCAATATCAAGTGTCCCTACACTTTTTGCGAGCAGTTCATCTACCTTAGGATTGGAATAACCATGTGTATTCGTAAAACTACCGCCACCTGTAGAAGAAAACTGAACAACACCATCTGATGGATCACCTAGCATGGTAGTAGAAAAGGAAGCAAGGTCGTGATCACCTTTGTCAGTTCTTGCAACAAGCGCTGGATAATCCATTAATTCTGCCTCTAGTTGAACCCCAATTAATTTGTAGTTTTCCTTCGCGATAGGAATAAGAATGTCGCTTACTTTACTTTTCGTTGTCAGATAGTGAAGAACCAGTTTTTTTCCGTCCTTTTCACGGATGCCATCCGAGCTTTCTTTCCAACCTGCTTCATCAAGTAGCTGTTTAGCCTTATTCACATCATAAGCGTAGGGATTCACATCTTCTGTATACGCCCAGGATACTGGAGATATGGGGACATTAGCTACTTGTGCATAACCTTGATAGGCGGCATCCACAATTTGTTGACGATCAAGTCCATAGATTAGCGCCTGTCTAACACGCTTGTCTTTTAAATAAGGCTTGCTATGGTTAAAGGAAAGATAGCTGTAGGCAGTCGAAGTATAAATATTGATGTTTGCAAAACCAAGGCCCTTTAAAAGCTCCAGATTATCGGCATTTGCAGGGAAGGAGCTATAATCAGTCTCACCTGTTTGGAAAAACTGCGTAGTATCTCCATCGGTTGTTTTATAAATAAAATGCGGAATGGCCGGTTTTCCCTCGTAATAATACTCATTGGCTACGAATCTCACTTCTTGACCGGGGATAAACTTTTCAAATTTATATGGGCCAGCTCCGACTGGTTTTGTATGCAAGGTACGCAGATAGTCAAGCTTACCTGGTTCATAGCCTTTTCCATAATAAGCTTTGGACAAAACGTGACCACCAAGCAGAAGAAGAGATCGAGCGTTTACTTTCTCAGTGGTTATCTTTATTGTCTGTGGGTCGATGACTGTAATTCCCTCAATGGTTTTTGCTTTTCCTTCTTTATAAGCTTTGCCGCCCTTAATGTGTGCTTCGGCGATTTCTGTTTCTCCGTCATACGTTTTATCATGCAAAACGGTGAGGGTAAAGGCGACATCATCAGCAGTCAAGGGATCTCCATTGCTAAATTTTACATTTTTACGTAGATGGAAGGTGTACGTAAGCTGATCATCGGAAATATCCCATTTTTCTGCCAATTTAGGAACTGGTTTGCCACTCTTATCAATATCAACCAGTGGAGAAAACATCACGGAGGTAACGTTACCGTCATAACCATTGTGATAAAAATATGGATTGAAAACCCCACCTGGTTCAGTTAAAGCTACTACAACCGTATCTTTTCGATTTTTCGCCGATTGAGGCGATTTCGATTTGTCTGTAGCAGCGATAACAGCATCTCCTGCGTTCTGTACCCGTAGTGTTTGAGCCTGAGTATCTGCCTGACCATCGGCTGGAGTATTAGAGGTGGATGGAGCTGCTCCTTCGCTACTGCAACCGACTAATAAGGAAGCTCCTAACAGAAATGTGAAGAATGAATGTATAAAAGCTCTTCTCATGATGCTCCTCCTTATAAATGGGAAAATGTAGACTCATTATATTCTTATAATTCCGATCTGTAAAGTATGAATTAATCGTATTTCTACAATTCCCACTTGAAAAGCTTTTTGACATAAGGCTGGACATGAGCGTAGAGGAAAATAGCGCGTAGAAAAAAACATTTGACCAAATCTCTTACTAGAAATTTGGTCAATTAGCCTTTCATATTCACTTGTAGCGTCTAGTTCGTTGCGTAGTTAGAAAATCTTCTTCTGTTCCCGATCTGCTTTTAGAATTTCCACTGCTTCACGGAACCGTTGAGAATGTACAATTTCACGTTCACGGAGGAAAGAAAGGCTATCGATTAAATCGACATCATCAGTCATATTAATCAACCATTGATAAGTAGCCCGTGCCTTTTCTTCCGCAGCAATATCCTCATACAAGTCTGCAATAGGATCACCTTTTGCTTGAAAATATGTAGCTGTGAAAGGCACACCGGCCGCATCATGAAAAAACAAAGCCTTATCATGGCTTGCGTAATGTGCGCCAAGACCAGCTTCCTCTAGCTGTTCAGGAGTAGCGTCCTTCGTTAGCTTATATACCATTGTTGCAATCATTTCGAGATGGGCAAATTCCTCTGTGGAAATATCGTTTAAAAGACCAATGACCTTATCAGGAACCGTATAGCGCTGATTCATATAACGTAGCGCGGCCGCTAATTCTCCATCAGCTCCACCGTATTGTTCCATCAAGTACTTTGCCATTTTCGGGTCGCATTTGCTTACGCGAACAGGATACTGTAACTTCTTCTCATAAATCCACATTCAAAATTCCCCCTTTCTAGACCTGCCAAGGCCAAGGTACTTCGTTCCACGACCAAGGGTACTGTGAAAAGCTATTGCCAAAATTCATCAGAGGTCCGAATAAAGATTCATATTCGCGCTTGAGTGTCATACTTTGCTGAGCCATATCGTTGAATTGCCTAATAGCAGTCATATCAGTAGGATGGGTATCAAGATACAGGTTTAGCTCCACTAACACAAAGTCGATCGCCTGAATTTGGTGAAGCAGCTCATAAAATTGTTGCTGGCGTTCATCCGTAGAAGTATCATGATCGCTCATTTTTATTTGCCTCCCTTGTACGGATTTTCATAAGGCGCATACAGAGCAGGCCAGAGGGTACCTAAGCAAAGAGCTTTGCATGGATCAAATTGCGGTAAATTCGGGGGTTGAAATCCTAAGTAAAGCTGTGGTGGTGTCTCATAAGTTACAACCCGTTGTGGCGGACAAGGATCACATGGACCGATGAAAGGAAAGTATGCCTTTCGATTTCGACTCATATGATTGCCTCCTTTCCTGTAGATGTCCTTATATGCTTATCAATTGGACAAGGAGATTAGAACAGAAAACATAGGTAAAAAGAGAAGGAATCCCCCTTTTTCCGTGCAATTTGACAAAAAGGGCGAACAGTGGTGCGAAGGGCGGGCAAAATTCAGTTTGCCATGGAAGTGGCAGAAGTCTTCCTGCGACAATAGGAGACTGAATTAAATAAAAATATGGAATTTTATGTGAAGTTATATTATGATAGCAAGCATACCTAGAATAAAGGGTAGGTATATATCTTGGTGATATGGATGAATTAAATATGTGGAAATAGGTTCTTTGAACAATGAGTGTCAAGGATGAAAAGGGAAGCACGGTGTAAATCCGTCACGGTCCCGCCACTGTAAAAGAGGAGTCAGTACAAAAAAACCACTGATCAACGAAGGATTGGGAAGGTATGTGCTGATGTGGATTCTTAAGTCAGGAGACCTGCCTATTTCAACAACACTGTGTGACCTACGGGAGATAGGGAGGTGTTAGATAGCTGTGGCAGTTGTACAAGTATATTCACTGCTTGTTCGGGCATCTCTAACCATCTTTTGAACGGGGAGAGATGCTTTTTTGTTTGAGTTGTGTTTTTTACCGAAAATATAACCTGTTTAGGAGGGCGAACAAGCATGAATAAAGGAATAAGTAGCAATTTAGGATATCCACGCATTGGGGAAAATCGCGAATGGAAAAAGGGATTAGAGGCATTTTGGGCCGGGACAATTGAAAAGAAGGAATTTCTTGCCCAAATGCAACAAAGCAGACTCCAGCACCTGCAAAAACAAAAGGAAATAGGGATTGATCTGATCCCGGTTAATGATTTCACTATGTATGATCACATGCTGGATATGGCTGTGATGTTTGGGTATGTTCCAAAACGCTATGAATATGCTGGTGGGGTAGTATCTTTGTCCACCTATTTTGCAATGGCACGAGGAAATCAGCATGTAGTTGCTTGCGAAATGACCAAATGGTTTAATACCAATTATCACTACATCGTGCCGGAGTTTCAGGACATCAAACCCGTCCTGACCGAAAATAAACCGCTTCTTGCTTATAAAGAGGCAAAAGAGGAGCTAGGGATTAAAGGAAAACCTGTCATAATAGGACCTTATACCTTTATTAAGCTATCCAAAGGGTTCGATCGGATACAAATACCGGCGATTATCCTACAGCTTGTCCCTCTTTATGTGCAGGTTCTAACAGAATTAGCGCAGGAAGGCGTGGAATGGGTTCAGATAGATGAGCCAATTCTAGTAACATCATTATCCGAAGACGAAATGAAGACGATCTCCTACATCTATGAACAGCTTCATGAGGCTGTTCCACAACTACAAATCATGCTACAAACCTATTTTGGTTCCGTTACATTTTACAATGAAGTGATTAAGCTACCTGTAGCAGGAATTGGATTAGATTTTGTCCATGATGCGGGACGCAGCCTTGAGCAGATTACAACAAATGGTTTCCCACAGGATAAAGTACTTGGGGCGGGCATCATTGATGGTAGGAACATTTGGCGGGCAAATCTGACTCAAAAGACAAATCTTCTTGCTACAATCAAAGAGCATGTCGATGCATCCCGTATCTGGATTCAGCCATCTAGTAGTCTACTTCATGTTCCAATCAGTCTAAATCAAGAGACACAGCTTGATCCACTAGTTAAAGATTCATTGGCGTTTGCAGATGAAAAACTAATTGAAATCAAGCATATTACAGATTGGTTGCAGAACGGAGAGGAAAGCGTTAAAGAGATTTTTGCTGAGAATCAAACCATTTTAGAACGGGTAGCGAACTCTGTAGCTCGCAATCGCCCACATATACATGAGGCTGTTGCCAGCTTGCAATTAGATCAGATCGGCCGTGCATCTGATTATGAACAACGGCGAAAACAACAACAGCACCAATTACAGTTACCAATTCTCCCTACTACAACGATCGGTAGCTTTCCACAAACAACAGAAGTTCGTCAGGCGAGAAATAAATGGCGGAAGGGGGAATGGTCGGTAGAGCAATATGAGCAATTTTTGCAAGCAGAAATCCGGGAATGGATTGACATACAAGAGAAGGTTGGGCTTGATGTGTTGGTTCATGGGGAATTTGAACGGACAGATATGGTGGAATTTTTTGGCGAAAAACTAGGTGGATTCGCTTTTACTAAAAACGGATGGGTGCAATCCTATGGCTCACGTTGTGTAAAACCACCAGTTATTTATGGAGATGTAGAGTTTATTGAGCCGATGACAGTCAAGGAGAGTATCTATGCACAATCTCTTACAACGAAACCGGTCAAGGGAATGATTACAGGACCTGTTACGATTTTAAATTGGTCCTTTGTGCGTGACGATATTTCCAGACAGCAGGTAACCTATCAAATTGCACTTGCCTTACAAAAAGAAGTAGAGGCGTTAGAAGCTAGTGGGATCACGATGATTCAGGTTGATGAACCAGCACTACGTGAAGGGTTACCGTTAAAGAAAACGGAATGGGAAGCATATTTAGAATGGGCTGTAAAAGCCTTCCGCTTAACGACTTCTACTGTAAAAGACACGACCCAAATTCATACCCATATGTGCTACTGCGAATTTCATGATTTTATCGATTCTATCAGCGAATTGGATGCAGATGTTATTTCAATAGAAACATCACGCAGCCATGGTGAGCTAATCCATGCTTTCCATAATCATTCCTATCTGAAAGGAATTGGTCTAGGTGTCTATGATATTCATAGTCCCCGCGTTCCAGCTGTAGAAGAAATGATAAAAATGATAGAGAATGCTCTACAGGTCCTTGAACCCAGACAATTTTGGATTAATCCCGATTGCGGGTTAAAAACAAGAGGGCGTAAGGAAACGATCGCTTCCTTAGAAAATATGGTGACTGCTACTCGATTAGTTCGTAACACCATAACATCTATTCCCTAGGATTTACTAGAGTCGAAGGGGAGAAATGGATTTACCAGCAAAAAGAGTACGAGATTCAAAACATACCTTCACAGATCCTGTGTTTCCCCAATACGAATCATCACAATACAATACTGAAAATAAGTAAAGGACAGAGAAGATAAAGATCAAAAACAACCGGGTTGGTTGATTGGCAGCATTTCTAAATGGGGTGATACCCTAAGCACTGAAATGCTGCCATTCTATTTTATACAAGGTTCTATAACGAAGATTCATGTGCTATAAGAAGGGAAACGATAGTTGTTTTCTTACACAAGGAACAATAGAAGAAAATGGGTAGTTACAGACTCAGAAACTAAGGCAGCATGATGGCAGTCAGAGTCTTTTCAATATTTGGTATGAGTGAAGATTCATCAGAAGTGTTCCAAGCAATAAAACCGTCAGGGCGTAGATTTAGCTCCATTCTAGTTATTTTTTGATCCCTAGGATACAATGTAAGCTGGAATTGTGGAAAATACAACCATTTCCTTCTAACATTTTGTTGGAGAGTAACGTCAACGTGTGAGTAGAGTAATTAAGGTATCAAGTTTACAAAAAAGAGCAAAAAATTTTTACCTACACTTCTAATTGAGAAAGATATTCACTTTCAGTTTTTGATCGTTTATACTTAGCAGTAATGTTTTCATTAGTAGACAAGAGAGAAAAGAGTGATAGATTCGTGTTACGCCGGTTTTTTTCTTATTATCGCCCTTATAAAGGGTTATTTATTTTGGATTTTTCATGTGCCATTATTGCAGGCTTACTAGAATTAGTATTTCCTTTGGCAGTTAATCAATTTGTCGATAAACTGCTTCCGGGGCAAAATTGGTCGCTGATTATTGGGGCTTGCTTTGCTTTGTTGGGAATTTATGTTTTAAACACAGCCCTTAATTTTGTTGTCACATATTGGGGACATATGCTTGGCATTAATATTGAAACGGATATGCGTAAAAAGCTGTTTGACCATATCCAGAAGCTGTCATTCCGGTTTTTTGACAATAACAAGACAGGACATTTAATGTCTCGCATGTCAAATGATTTGATGGAAATTGGAGAGATAGCTCACCATGGGCCAGAGGATTTGTTCATCGCTATCATGACCCTCTGCGGTGCATTTGGTGTCATGTTGTATATTAATTGGCAATTAGCCTTGCTTACATTCCTCGTTATTCCGTTTTTGATTTGGCTAACCGTTTTCTTTAACAAGAAAATGACGGTTGCTTTTCGAAGAATGTTTTCCGATATTGCAGATTTTAATGCGAGAGTGGAGAATAACATTGGTGGCATTCGTGTGGTACAAGCATTTGGTAATGAGGAGTATGAGAAGGCACAATTTGCTGTTAATAATGGTCGTTTTCGTTTGACCAAGCTGCTCTCTTACAAGATCATGGCTATGAATATGTCAATCAGCTACCTGCTTATGCGGCTAGTGACACTATTTGTCTTGATTTGTGGAACTTGGTTTGTCATTAAGGGACATTTGACAGCAGGTGAATTTGTAGGTTTTGTATTGCTCACAAATATATTGTTTAAACCTATTGAAAAAATTAACGCAGTTATTGAACTTTATCCAAAAGGGATTGCTGGCTTCAAGCGCTATGTGGAGCTTTTAGATACTGCTCCAGATATAGCTGACTCTACTAACGCGATCGCTGTAGACCATTTAAATGGAAACATAGAATATCACGATGTTACCTTTGGCTATCAAAATAAAGAAAATATCCTAAACAGTATCAATTTAACCATTCGTGCAGGTGAAACTGTAGCCTTTGTCGGGCCGTCCGGTGCTGGGAAAACAACGCTATGCAGTTTATTGCCACGTTTTTATGATGTTACCTCAGGCAAAATTACCATTGATGGAATGGATATTCGAGATTTGAAGCTGGAATCCTTACGTAAACAGATTGGGATTGTCCAGCAAGATGTCTTCTTGTTCTCAGGAACACTTCGAGAGAATATTAAATATGGAAACTTACAAGCTAGCGATGAGGAAATATGGGATGCTGCGCGTCATGCTAAATTGGAAGAATTCATTCTCTCTCAAAAGGATGGATTGGAAACGATTATTGGTGAGAGAGGTGTCATGCTGTCAGGTGGGCAGAAGCAACGTTTAGCCATTGCGCGTATGTTCTTAAAGAACCCGCCTATCCTTATTTTGGATGAAGCAACATCTGCCTTGGATACAGAGACAGAGCTAGCGATCCAGAAATCACTGGAAAAACTGTCTGAAGGAAGAACGACACTTGTCATTGCACACCGTTTAGCAACGATTAAAAATGCTGATCGTATCGTGGTTGTGACAAAAGACGGAATTACAGAGCAAGGAAATCATCAGGAGTTACTTGCGGCAAAAGGAGTTTATAGTAGATTGCATGAAGCGCAATTTTCTACATTAGTACAATAAAAGTCATTTTTACGTGTCACGAAAAAAGCATTCCACGATATCCGAATAAAATGGATAAAATGGGATGCTTTTTTTAGTAGAAAGAATCTATAGTTGTTGGTTCTAAGGTGGTTTTTCGACTTGAAAGAGAATTACTGAATCGCTTGTGGTCTTCGATTAGACCTCATTTTTTCTATGTAAAAGTAGTAGAAGATATGATACTATCATTTGAGAATGATAATCATTGGTGTAAAAAGAGGCGCTTTTTCAAGGGTACTGTACTGAAAAAGAGGCTTGTTTCTGTTTATAAGGAATCCATGATACATACGACAAGGGGGCAGATGCATCTTTTTTCAGACAGATCATTCATAGAAATCAATAGATAACAGGATGAATTTTACAAAGGAATGATAGAGTAATGGTATCCCACGAATCACACAATGAGCAGGACGGGGCAATGAAACAGCTAAAGCACAAATCTAGACCCGCAATTGCTCTTATCATGATTATTGGTTTGTTCATAGCACTTGTTTTTGTAATGGTGGCTTCAATCTCTTTGGGAGCAGCAGATATTGATTTTTTGACAGTGTGGTCAAGCATTGTTTCTTTTAATCCTGACCTAACCTCCCATCAGATTATTCAAGAATTACGCTTGCCTCGGTCAATAGCCGCAGGTTTAGTAGGGGCTTTTTTGGCTGTATCGGGAGCTATTATGCAAGGCATGACCCGAAATCCCCTAGGGGACCCGTCCATTATGGGTATAACGAATGGAGCGGGGTTTGCGATTGCGCTGGCCTTTGCCTTTTTTCCAGGTCTGTCAAACATAAGCATGATGGGCTTTTCTTTTATGGGAGCAGGATTAGGTGCTGGTTTCGTATTCGCTGTTGGATCATTGTCTAAAGGGGGGTTAACTCCCGTAAAATTAGCACTGGCTGGTGCAGCGGTAGGCGCATTACTTACTTCGTTATCTTCTGCCATCGCCATTCATTTTCATGTAGCTAAGGATATAAGCTTTTGGTTTGCAGGAGGGGTGGCAAATACGCCCTGGATCAGTGTCGAATTGTTATGTCTTGTGGGGGCTATAGGGCTCCCGATTGCTTTGCTATTAGCGCGTTCTATTACGATTCTTAGTCTAGGTGAAGATGTTTCGAAAGGCTTAGGACAACGCAATTTTATCATTAAAGTGATTTGTACCTTGGTGGTGCTGCTACTGACAGGAGCATCTGTAGCGGTAGCTGGTTTTATTGGTTTTATTGGGCTGGTAATTCCACATATAACACGTTCATTAGTAGGAGTAGATTATCGCTGGATTATTCCTTGCTCCGCTTTACTAGGAGCACTGTTGCTCATTGTATCTGATATTGGTGCTCGTTTAGTAAATGCCCCTTTTGAAACGCCAGTGGGGGCTGTGACTGCCATTCTAGGAGCACCGTTCTTTCTATATTTGGCTAGACGTGAAGGGAGGGGCTTATAATGCAAGTACTGCAAAAAGGAAGAAAAAGCCCCTGGGTAGTTCTTGGATTGATTACATCGTTGATCATCGTAGTATTTTTTGTCAGTCTACATTTAGGAGTTATTCGCATTGCACCCTTGGATGTCATAGTAACCTTGTTTGGATTTGGAACAGCGGATCATCAGTTGATATTATTTGAGTTCCGGCTACCACGGATGGTTATTGCTTTATTAATTGGAGCTGGTCTTGCTATTTCTGGAGCTATTTTGCAAAGTGTCTCGCAAAATGAATTAGCTGAACCGGGAATTATCGGAATTAATTCTGGAGCAGGCTTGTTTGTCGTTATTTATATTTATCTATTTAGTGGCTCGATGACAGCCATTGGCACCATGTCTATTTTTATATTGCCAGTAATAGCATTACTAGGAGCTTCGCTATCTGCCTTTATCATTTATCTATTAGCATGGAAAAATGGTGTGACTCCGACACGGCTGATTTTGGTCGGGATTGCTTTGAACGCAATATTGGGTGCATTCTTAATTGTGTTCCAGCTTAAAATGAACGATACAGATTTTATGAAGGCTATGATCTGGTTGTCCGGGAGCATTTGGAGTACGAATTGGACATATGTACTGGCTACACTTCCGTGGATTGTTTTTCTTATTCCTTATACCATGTATAAAGCACGCTATTTAAACGTGTTGCATCTAGGCGATGATATTGCTGTGAGTTTAGGGACGAATGTGGAGAGGGAACGAAGATTGTTACTAGCAACGGCTGTTGCGTTAGCAGGTGCTTGCGTGGCGGTTGGAGGAGGAATATCGTTCCTTGGTTTGGTTGCTCCTCATCTGGCTAAAAAAATGGTAGGGCCGAAGCACCAGATTTTAATTCCTACGGCTGCACTGCTTGGAGCACTTCTTTTACTCTCTGCCGATACGATTGGACGCAATATCTTAGCTCCATCTGAATTACCAGTCGGAATTGTAGTATCTGCCTTAGGGGCTCCTTATTTTATTTATTTGTTAATGAAATCGAAGTCATAGACAGATTTTCCACCAATTATACATTTTAAAAGACGTATACGAGGCTCCAAATAGGAGACTCTTCAAGCTAACAGGTTATCGAGTAAAAGATAACCTGTTTTTTGTACAAATTAGTTCTTTCTTCCTGTTCTTAGATAGGCAGGGAAAGCACTGTTGCTTGTTACTTGTAGTCGAATTACATTTGAAAGTGAAAAAAGTGAAAAAGAATGTTACTAAATGTCAATAAATTGTAAAAAAATATATATTATGTAAAAAGAAACTTGATTTACATTTAAGGTGTAACGTTTTTCCAGAAACAAGCAAAGAATCTCAGTATCAATATGTTGCTGAGAGCTATCTTGTTCTAAGAAAAAAGGTTAGGATTGCATGTCTTGCGAACAAGAATCTGGGCTTACTATGTTCAGGAAGTGAGAATTACAAAAAGTTGTATTTTTTGACATATTGTGCTAGTATTCAGCAAGGGTAATTTTAAGTGTTCAGAATAGATTCCCTAAAGAGAGGAGGAATAATAGCTTTTCTAGCAGTTTCGCATTGTTTAATTTTTTGTAATAACTCATTTTTGTGTGGAAAATGATTTTTGTTATTGCGTAATTCACTCATTTCTAGCAGATTCAGCGGTCGTTTTTTGTGAGTCAGATTTGCTTACTAGGTTTATAAAATTGTATCGTTGTCGCTTGAATTAATAGAAATTTCTTAATTGGGTTTTTAAGGAGCGAACTAATCCCCCACAACCCACTTAGGATAAGAAAAATGTATCGTAAAACACCAGTTTTTTGAACAAGAGAAACAATCATATTGAATCTGATAGGCAAAGATAGACAAAAAGCAAGGCTATTCATTTGGATAGTAGTATAAATTGTGCTTGGTACTGGTTTCTTATGACAGGAATTTTGCTAATATTAAAAATTTTATGTAGCTCTTTCATCCAGAGGCTCTCCATTCGCAAAAAAGCTTGGGAGAGGCTCATTTAAATAATTCTAGAACTATACCAGTGCCATATTGCAAAGGAGATAAAACGATGAAATGTTCAACTAGTAAAAAAGTAGATAATCACATGCTGCGTAGTGTTGATGACAATCAATATCAGGAGCATTTTGCTACCGACGATAGCCCCCTTCCAAAACGTGTACCCGGGGGAGCAAGAGTTTCGTCCAAAGCTATCGAGTCTAGATGGGAATTACTGTCGGTTCGACCTGAGGCCAAGGAACAATTACTAGGCAATCAAACCGTAGACCAACTTGAGTTGTATCAAAAAAACATTGAGAATCTGATCGGTACAGTCAGTATTCCGGTAGGCTTGGCTGGTCCTTTACGGATCAATGGTCTTTATGCCCAAGGTGATTACTATATTCCTTTAGCTACTACCGAGGCTGCTCTCGTAGCTTCTTATAATCGCGGTGCGCAGGTCATTAGCCAAGCAGGTGGATGCAGAACCGTGATTTTGAAAGAAGCAATTGGGAGGACCCCTGGCTTTATCTTTGAGAGCGTAGTAGAGGCGAGTCGATTTGCTAACTGGGCGGTTTTTGAATTTGATACCTTCCGCGAGGTTGCCCAGAGCACAACAAACTTTGGTCAGCTTATTAGAATGGATCATATGATCGAGGGTAACTACGTGTATCTCATTTTCGAGTTTTCAACTGGAGATGCATCTGGACAAAACATGGTAACGATCGCAACACAAGAAATCTGCAACTATATTCGACAGCATTCACCAGTTCCGTTCAAGAATAGCTTTGTTGAAGCGAACTTTTCGGGAGACAAGAAGGCTTCTGCAAAATCTTTCATGACCGTGAGAGGGAAAAAGGTTTGTGCTGAAGTGGTATTACCTGCAAAATTAGTTCGCCAACGCTTCCACACTACTCCTGAAAATATGGAAAAGTACTGGAGAATGGCATTTGTAGGTGGAGTTCTGCAAGGCATGATTGGTTCCCAAGGTCATGTAGCTAATGGTTTGGCTGCCTTGTATCTAGCAACAGGACAAGACGTTGCTTGTGTATCTGAATCGTCCGTTGGCGTTACACGATTCGAACTGACAGAAAATGGGGACCTGTATGCATCGATAACGTTACCGAATGTTATTGTGGGTACGGTGGGCGGAGGTACAGGGTTGCCGAGTCAAAAGGCATGCCTTGAAATTATGGGACTTTCAGGTGCTGGACATGTACACGCGCTTGCGGAGGTATGTGCCGGTCTAGTTTTAGCCGGGGAACTGTCGATCATCGCGGCATTGGCCGCTGATGATTTTACTAGAGCCCATCATAAGCTTTCTCGTGGCACAGACGGAACAGCTCAAGGGATGGTGAAGCAATATGTCTAATGTGAGCTATCAACAGCTTTCTTGGTCGAGACGTTGGTGGATTTATCAGCGGGAGAGATTTCCCGTTGTTCAAAATGGAATCGTGGTCGCTGTATTCAGTATATCTACGATGCTTTACTCTTCTATTCTGAGAAACGGGTCTTCACCCAGTTTCCAGTCGCTTGTAATTGGTTTCTTGTCGACTTTTTTGTTCTTTTTGCTGTTGCGCATTGCTGATGAATTTAAGGACTTTGAGGAAGACTCCCGATTTCGTTCGTATCGGGCTGTTCCGCGTGGGGTTGTAACCCTGAAGCATCTCGGAGTGCTTGGTGTTTTCATAGGACTTCTTCAACTTGGTATGGCATATTGGTTGTCTCCAAAGCTTATTTTTTGGTTAGTGCTTGCATGGGGCTATCTAGCTTTAATGAGTAAGGAATTTTTTGTCAAGGAATGGTTAAAAGCTCACCCAATTATTTACCTGCTGTCCCATATGGTAATGATGCCGATGATTGTGATGTATATCGTGGCATGCGACTGGGTGACAGCTTCAGATACAATTCCTTCTGGGCTTCCTTGGCTTTTACTAGCCAGCTACGGAAACGGAATCATTTTGGAGATCGGGCGCAAGATTCGAATCCCCGAGGATGAGGAATATGGTGTCGAGACCTACAGCTTTTTGTGGGGCTACAAAAGGGCAACCTGGATATGGGTGGCCGTTGTGTTTTTGACATCTTTCGTGGTTTGGATGGCTTCCGTACAAGTGGGTGCTGGCCAAATCGTGATGTGGTGTGCTGGATTAAATGTGCTGATCGCAGTTTGGATGGCAGTGACGTTTCTTAAATCAATGACAACGAAAGTAGCACAGGCTATAGAAAAAGTTTCGGGTCTACTCATTATCTTGCTGTATCTTAGCCTGGGACTTGTTCCACTTTTATTTTAAGTGAAAAGGAGGTTATAGCACATGACGTATATTTTACAAATGAACCGTGCAGAGGAGAATGAGCTGCAAAAGATGGGCGGTAAAGCTCGTGCCCTCGCTTTGCTGGGACAGGCAGGTATGGTGATTCCCGAGTGGTTTGTTCTTATACCAGAGGCTTTTATGGAAAGTGTACCCAAAAGTCTTATGGAGGAGTTAAAGGGAGCGGTCCTTCAATCAGAAGAGGCAGTCACGCGAGTTTTAAGGCACATTACTTTAGAACCGAATGTGGAAGCGATGCTAAAAAAAGAAGTTGAGATACTTTGCGCAAACAATGAATTGGTGGCTGTCCGTTCCTCTGCATTAGATGAGGATGGGGCTGAACACTCCTTTGCTGGACAGCTAGAAAGCTACTTGTTTGTCAAACCAGAGGATGTGCCAGCTAAGGTGCTTCAGGTCTGGCGATCTGGCTTTAGTCAACGAATCTTGACCTATCGAAAAGAAAAGGGGCTTAGCTTGCTGCCCCAGCCACCAGCAGTTCTTATCCAACGAATGGTTGACTCAGAAACAGCCGGGGTAGCATTCAGTGCAGATTCCTTGACGGGACAAAGAAAAATTGCCATCGTGGGGGCCTTGTACGGGCTTGGAACAGCGCTAGTATCAGGGGAATGCGATGCAGACACGTATAAAGTGAATCGTAATGGGGAAATTGTGGAGCGTGAAATAGCGACAAAGCTGATTGCGCATCGTTTCTCAATGGAAAGCGATGAGGGCGTGGAGAGTGAAGAGGTAGCGGTTGAGAAGGCAAATCAGCCAGCCCTTACAGATGAACTAGTGCGATCTGTTGCAGAGCTAGCCCGCCGTTGCGAACGCTATTTCGGACGACCTCAGGATATTGAGTGGGGAATTCAAGATGGAAAGCTCTATCTCTTGCAATCACGTCCAATTACCAACCTAGCGGATATGATTGACCCTGATGATGAGTTTAATCTATGGGATAACAGTAATATTTCAGAAAGCTATGGCGGTATCACAACCCCCCTGACATTTTCATTTGCCCGTCACGCCTATGCTGAGGTATACAAGTCGTTCTGCCGAATAATGGGGGTTTCCGCTGAGGAGATTGTTAATCGGGATTCCGTGTTCCGTTGCATGATTGGCCTTGTCAATGGACGAGTGTATTACAACCTGCTGAACTGGTATCGTTGTCTGGCACTGCTTCCTGGTTATCAAATGAATCGAGGCTTTATGGAACAGATGATGGGGGTTAAGGAAGCACTTCCCCAGCAACTGACGGATAATGTTCAGCAGCAGGTAAGCATGCAAGACAAACTAAAGGATGCAATGCGTCTTGGTAAGACAATTGTTAAATTGATTGGCAATTTTAGACGTTTGCCGAAGACGATCGACGTTTTTTACCAACGCTTAAACAATGCGCTTGGTATTACACGCCCAGACCTGCAACAATACAGTACAGTCGAGCTAGCCAACTACTATCTGAAGCTACAAGGTCAGCTTCTAACTCGTTGGGATGCCCCATTGATTAATGATTTTGGAGCTATGATCTACTACGGTTTATTGCGAAAGCTGACGACTAAATGGTGCAATGATGAGGATTCTACCCTACAGAATTCACTGCTCGCAGCAGAAGGTGGCATTATCAGTGCAGAACCAGCAATGCGTATGAAAAAGCTGATGAAGCTAACGAACCAAGATGCCACCTTCATCGACATCCTCTGCAATGGCACTCTAGCAGAAATCATGAAGGAAATGGATCGATTCCCTGCATTTAAAGAAGAGTACGAGGCTTATTTGGACAAATTCGGAGATCGTTGTTTGGATGAACTCAAGCTAGAGAGCGTTAATCTGTTTGACAACCCGCTTCCGTTGTTGCGCTCTATTGGCCATCTTGCATCCCGTCCCGCCCCAACTGAGATGGGACCAAGCGAAGAAGAAATAAGACGCATGGCAGAGGAGCAAGCATTTCAATCTATCGGCTTCAATCTGTTTCGTCGAGTCCTTTTTCGCTGGGTACTTAAAAATGCGCGATTGCGCGTTCGTGATCGGGAAAACCTACGATTCGAACGAACACGGGTCTTTGGTCGTTGCCGTTCCATCTTTCTAGAAATGGGGCGTCGCTTTTATGCACTCGATCTGCTTGACGATCCCCGCGATGTATTCTATTTGGAAGTGGGAGAATTGCTAGGTATGGCAGACGGAACTGCAACATGCAGCAACCTAAAGGGCCTAGTAACACTGCGAAAAGCTGAATTTGAAAAATATCATGAAATGGATGTGCCTGAGGATCGCTTTGAAACGTATGGCGTCATTTATAAAGGTAATACGTTTAAAGCGAAAAGCCCTAAAGAACCACTGACAGGGGATGTGATGAAAGGAATCGGTTGTGCGGCGGGTGTCGTACGTGGTCCGGTTCGTGTGGTTACGGATCCCCGTGATGTGACGTTGCTTCCAGGAGAAATCCTTGTAGCTGAGCGGACTGATCCAGGCTGGATTGTGCTTTTCTCCTCAGCAGCCGGATTGCTGGTCGAACGTGGAAGTCTGCTGTCCCATGTATCTATTGTTTGTCGTGAGATTGGTATTCCAGGAATCGTTTCTGTAACTGGTTTGACTCGATGGTTGAAAACAGGAGATTGGGTTGAATTTGACGGTAGTACAGGGGTCATTCGTAAGATCACCCCGGAGGAGGGATCGATCAGTGCCTAGTAATATTGGAAATCTCGTTCAGAAAGTAACGATAGATGCGCGCCCCAAGCTAGCTAGCGAAGTTGACTTTTCCTTAATCCGTTATGCCCAGTGCTGGGAGGATGCTGACATCCTCCTAGAGGCACTAGATATTCAGCCTGGAGATAACTGTTTAGCTATCGCCTCTTCGGGGGACAATGCACTAGCGATGCTAAGCAAGTCGCCAGAGCGTGTTGTTGCACTAGATTTGAGCCATGCACAGCTTGCCTGCTTGGAATTACGCGTGGCAGCCTATTCTGCTCTGACACATACTGAACTGTTAGAACTTATGGGCTCAATCCCAAGTAACCGGCGAAATGAACTATACCAAAAATGTCGCAAGCAGCTCACACCGCTAGTAAAAAACTATTGGGATTCTCAATCAACCGCTATAGAATCTGGGATTGGAAGCATTGGGAAATTTGAGCAGTATTTTTCAATGTTTCGCGATTCAATCTTACCTCTTGTCCATTCTCGCTCTCGCGTGGAAAAGCTTCTTCAGAACCGCACGCCAAAGGATCGCCGCACGTTTTATCAAAAAGAGTGGAATACGTTACGCTGGAGATTGATGTTCCAGTTCTTTTTTTCCCGATTTGTCATGGGAAGGCTAGGGCGTGATACCCGTTTTTTCCGCTATGTAGAGGGCAGTGTAGCAGCAAGGATTCTACAAAGAGCCCAATATGCCCTAACTGAGCTTGATCCTATGCAAAATCCTTATCTCCAGTGGATTTTACAAGGACGACATAGTCATGCATTACCGTATGCATTAAGACCTGAAAATTTTGATGCTATACGAAACAACCTGCATCGAATTGAATGGCATTGCTTATCAGTTGAAGAGTATTTACAGCATGTGGGCCAAAACGCATTTGATAAGTACAATCTGAGTGACATTTTTGAATATATGTCCGAAGACCAATATGAAAATTTACTGAAGGTTTTGGTACAAGCGGGGAGGAAAAAAGGACGACTGGCTTACTGGAATATGCTGGTTCCCCGAAGTCGCCCTGCGAGCATGGAGGAGTCACTGCGTCCACTCACCAGCTTGAGTCAGGAACTTTTTAAGCAGGATAAGGCTTTCTTTTACAGTGCGTTTGTACTGGAGGAAATCATATGAGTGGTATTATTCCCTTACATCCATGGTTCGGTATTGTGCTGCTGCTTTCCGCCATAGCATTGTTGATTGCAGGATTGCGTTTTTACCAAGTCAGGTACCAGCCTGATCCAGAATGGGTTCGTAAGCTTTTTCATATGAGCTCCGGTACATTCGCATTGATTGCTCCATGGCTTTTTGGTCAGGATTGGCCTGTATTGGTTGTGTTAGGGTTTGTCGCAATTGTTCTTTTTCTTTTCCGAGTTACTCGGCTAAAGAATGGACCCGGAAAAATCTTATCTGATGTTTCGCGTTATTCATTTGGTGAGATGTACTTTGTGATGAGTATTGCGATTCTTCTCCTTTTTACGGAACAAGAAGAACGGGTTTTGTACAGTATTTCTCTCATCATTCTCACGTTAGCTGATGCGATCGCTGCTCTTGTCGGCGTTCGCTACGGTCAGGTGAGATACGTAGTTCCCGAGGGTATGAAGAGCATAGAAGGGTCATTTGCCTTCTTTTTAGTTGCTTTTTTATCGACTCACATCACCTTATTTTTGTTTTTTCCGATGGACGGAATGGCTAATTTAATGATTTCTATTACAGTGTCACTGTTAACCACTTTAGCTGAGTCCGTTTCCTGGGGCGGGAAGGATAATTTAGTTGTACCAATTGTGAGCTTTATGATGCTCAAGTTTCTCATCGTAAAGGACAATGCCCATTTGCTGTTGGCGCTCACTCTAGCACTCTTACTGTTTATCTTGCTTGAAGCATGCAGAAGAACGAAGGTCGTGTGTCCACAGGCTTTGATGGGAATATCAGTCATTTCGTATGTGAGCTGGGCTATTGGTGGAATAGACTTTCTATTGGTATTACTGCTGCATTCCGTGTCATCGCCCATTATTTTGAAGAGTTCAACAGAGCTGTTTTCCAGCAAAAAAATAGGCCTATTCATCGCCACATATACAATGAGTTTTGTATGGTTATTTTTGTACCAGCAAACACAAAGTGAGGTTTTTTTCTTCGCATTCCTGATCGGTCTATTGGCCCAATCCATTTGTTTTAGTCTCACGGAAATCTTTCAGTCGTCTCAGAAAAGGCATCTGTTAATTTACCTTTTTTTAAACATTTTGAAAAACTGGGGGCTGACATTGACGGCTTTAGTGCTTCGTTCAGGTCTAAGCAGCGAAGTAGTTGTCCATTCGATTTGGGCGGCCGTAAGCATGCTTATGGCCAGCGGTATTTACTATCTCTTTGTCTTTAAGAGGTCGAAGGCAGCCGTGTTAATCCAACCAATATGCGCAGCGGTAGGTTCTATTTTGGGAATTCTGCTTTTTTAATGATCAGCGAAAAGAGTAGGGGGAATATTCGACATGTTAAAAGCAGTACAGGTTACGAATACCGAAATGAAGGAAGAGTTTTGCTCACTACCGGGGCCTTCTGCAAATCGGATCGATTCTCTAGACGAATCGAATGCTGATACTCACTGGATGATACTAGACAAGAAAGGAGTAGCTGCACGCTGTTCACTATGGTGGTCAAACGTACCAGCATATCAAGATCATCAGGTTGGTGTAATAGGACACTATGCAGCTCGAAATGCTCCTGCAGCAAGTGAGCTACTACAACTGTGTTCAAGAGAATTGGCTAAAAAGGGATGTACAATCGTGATAGGCCCAATGGATGGAAATACGTGGGGGACTCACCGATTGGTTACGAAAACAAAAGGAGATCTTCCTTTCTTCCTTGAGCCAAATACACCCTTGGAATGGGCAGATCATTTTACACAGGATGGCTTCGAACCGCTATCTCACTATATTTCGCGTATTGTTGATCTCGATCATAGAGATTTGGGCGAAGCGGGGCAGGAGTATGAGAAAAAACGGTACAAGCAACTGACACAGCATATGAATGAACGCGGCATTCGTATCCGGCAGTTGGATTTGACTCGAATCGATGAAGAGCTTACACGAATCTATGAACTCTCGATACGAGCTTTTCATCAAAATTTTTTGTACACCGAGATAAGTGAAAATGAATTCTTGAAACAATACACAAAGATTGTTCCATATATTAAGCCAGAACTGGTTTTGTTAGCCGAGCATGATGATCGACTGGTCGGCTTTATGTTCACCTTACCAGATGTGATGCAAGCCCAAATGGGAAAGGCGGTCGATCAGGTAATCTTAAAGACGCTGGCTGTTGATCCAGATTACCAAGGGTATAAAATAGGCTCCTTCCTCGTAAAGGCAGTTTACGATTTGGCTCAGAAGCTAGGTTATCAACGTGCGATTAATGCGTTAATGATCCAAGAAAATCGATCCACAAGGTTTAACGCGAATGAAGGCTACATTCTTCGTGATTACACCTTATTTGCTAAGAAATTGGAGCGGGAAGCATGAATATCTTTGAAATTGTCAAACCTCATATTCAAAATTGCCCCAATGCGATCGCGATACAGGATATGCCAGACAAAGATACCCGTCAACTAACTTTTGCCGATCTGGACAAACGTTCTGCTCAAGTCGCAGGGATTTTCAAGAAACAAGGGTTAGTGGCAGGTGATACGGTTCTACTCTTTTATCCAATGTCGATTGAGTTGTATATCACCTTAGTAGCAATCTTCAGACTTGGATTGATCGCGATGTTTCTTGATCCATCTGCTGGTAAAAATCATATTGAACGATGCTGTACATTAAACCCACCTAAAGCGTTAATTGCAAGCCCAAAAGCCCAACTATTGAGGCTGTTATCCCCAGCTATTCGAAAAATTCCGCAAAAATTTGTGATTGGGAGGAGATTGCCTGGAGCCATTTCTTTAACCTCACAAACCAATGCAACAGAGTACAGTCAATACCACTCATGTCAACATGACACGCCTGCGCTCATCACCTTTACCAGCGGTAGCACTGGGGAGCCAAAAGCGACTGTGCGGACTCATGGATTTTTAATTGATCAATACGAGGTGCTCCGGCGCAGTCTTGACATGCAAGCTGGAGCAATCGATATGACAACACTACCTATTTTTGCTCTGTGCAATTTTGGGGCTGGGATGAGGAGCATTATTCCCAATGGTGACCTGCGCCGGCCAGGAGCGATTGAACCGGGTCCCGTCATTGCTCAGCTCCAAAAACAACATGCTCAGAGAATCGTAGCTTCACCAGCGTTTTTTGAACAACTGTTGGGGTACTGTGAAAAACACGACATCGTTCTAACAGAGCTTAGATATATCTTCAGTGGCGGTGGACCAGTATTCCCACGACTCATGTCCAGATTACAACGGATTGCTCCAAACGCTCGCATAATGGCCGTATATGGGTCCACCGAGGCTGAGCCAATTGCAGAAGTAGATTGGAACGATATCCATACGAATGATCTTATTGCAATCAAGTCAGGAAAAGGTCTTTTAGTAGGAACCCCTGTTCCAGAGATTCAGGTACGGATTGTTCGTCATCAGTGGGCCAAACCGATTGGTTCTTTATCCAGTACAGAATTTGAAAACATCTGCCTGACTCCTGAGGAAGCGGGAGAGATTGTGGTCACAGGTCCACATGTACTTTCCGGATATTTGCATGGAAGAGGAGATGAAGAGACGAAATTCCGCGTGGATGGAACAGTCTGGCATCGAACCGGGGATGCTGGGTACTTTGACCAAACGGGAAGATTATGGCTTCTGGGAAGAGTAGCCGCACGAATTAAAGATGAAAGGGGAGTTTTGTACCCTTTTGCTGTGGAGAGCGTGTTATCGTTTGATGAGTCGATCGGACGAACTGCTTTAACACAATATCGCGGTCGTCGTGTATTAATTGTGGAAAGAAATAGTAAGAGCTACATGACTGCTGAATTGGCTGAAATGCTAGAATGGGCAAACCTCGATGCCATTATCTATATGGATCAGATTCCAGTTGATAAGCGGCACAATGCAAAAGTGGATTATAGTCTTTTGAACAAGGCATTGGAACAAGGAAAATTTGAGCAACAAACTATTTCCGTTTGAGGAGGACATTATGATTCTTACACTTCCGCCTGGACCAAATAAACCTCTGTACAACGTGTTCCGTACTCTGCACAATATTCTGGATTTCATTAAGGAAAACGCAGACAAGTATGGAGACGTCGTGTATTATCCGTTGCTCAATGAACGCATTTATCAATTAAATAAGCCGGAGCTTATAGAAGAAGTATTTATCAAAAAACAATCGAGTTTTATAAAAAATGATCGATTACAAGCGAAGCTTATCAAAAATATTTTAGGCGAAGGTTTATTCACCGCTAACGGAGAGCATTGGCTTCGGAACCGACGGATGATGGCCCCGGAATTCCACCAAAAACGGATAGAAAGCTATGGAAAGACGATCATTGAAGTAACGAATCGTTACATTGAGAACTGGCAAGAAGGCAAAACGCGCGAAATCAAGATCGATATGCTCAATTTAGCACTTGATGTCGTAATGAAAAGTTTGTTTGGACATAACAACACCATTGACGAAGGAAAATTAATTCAGGCCTTGCAGACGATTCTAAGGTATTACGCTAAGGCAGTCATGTTCCCTATACCACTTCCAGGTTATAGTAACTATAAGCGCTGTGCAAAAGAGATGGATAACATGATTTTGCAGTTAATTTCTTCACGAAGATCATCAGGTATATATGGAGATGACTTGTTAGGAATGCTTCTTTCCATGCGCGATGAAAATGGAGAAGGACTTGATGATCGTCAAATTCGCGATGAAGTGATGACCTTGATTGTTGCAGGACATGAGACAACAAGCGCAGCGCTGGCGTTTGCTTTTTATCTTCTATCTGAAAATCCTGATGTTACAGAGAAAATGGCGGCTGAAATTAGTGAAGTGCTTGATGGTCGTTTACCCAATATTCAAGATTTACCAAATCTACAATATACCACAATGGTGGTAAATGAGACCCTCCGGCTTCGTTCTCCAGCTTATATTTTGCTTCGTCAGGCTGCAGAAGACATTCAGATTGGCGAATATATGATTCCAAAAGATTCGATTGTGTTAGTTAGTCAGTATGTCATGCACCGTGATCCCCGTTATTTTGAAGATCCATTGGTATTTCGTCCAGAACGCTGGGCAGATGGGCTTGAAAAAAAATTACCGACGTTTGTCTACTTTCCCTTTGGCGGTGGACCGCGCATGTGCATTGGACAGCGATTTGCAATGGCAGAGGCCGTGTTGATTTTGGCTACCATTGTTCAACGCTACAAGCTAACAGCAGTTAATCAGGACAAGCTAGAGGTAAACGCTTCGATAACTCTATCCCCAAAAGCCTTGCATATGGTTGTAAATAAACGGATGTAACCATCTACCATTGATATAGGAAATAAAAATGCCAAATACTAAGGAAAAAGAGCTTTTAGGGAAAAGTAGATGAAAACAATACCGTTCTATCGTTAGAGGTAACCGGTTAAACAAAAAATGAGAAATGATATAAAAACAGTGTGAACCGAGCTTGGATAAAGAGGGGGTTCAATGCTGTTTTTTTTGTTGTAGGTTGCTACACAGTCTTTTTGGTTTTTCCTTTTAAAAGTTTGCTATATTCTAGTAAAAGAAATAGATATGATGAAATACGGGGGCTAAAGAATGGCAAAAACGCAACGTTTGATTGAAATTATGATGACGATGAATGCGAAGAGAAAATTCACGGCACGGGAATTGGCAGAGGAATTCAAGGTTTCGTATCGCACCATTTTACGTGACTTAAATGAACTAAGTGTAATGGGAGTTCCTATTTATTCAGAGGTAGGAGCAGGGGGTGGCTATTATTTATTACAGGATCGCATGCTGCCTCCTATTTTCTTTAAAGAAACAGAAGCAACTGCTATGTTTTTTGCTTACCAATCGTTGCAATTTTTTGATTCTCTCCCCTTTCAAACAGAAACGAAAGCAGCATTAAAAAAGTTTTATCACTATCTACCAGAAGATGTGAAGAAACGCATTGACCAAATGCGAGACAGAGTTGTTTTCTGGAATCCTATGTACGCTCAATCTTCTCATCATTTAGAAGTATTGCTCGAAGCAGCTATGGATCAATCCATTCTGACTATTCAATACGATGGTAAAAAGGGAATAACCAAGAGAAGAATTCAACCAATCGGCTTGTATAGCTACAATGGATTTTGGTATTGCCCAGCTTATTGTTTACAGAGACAAGCGTATCGACTGTTTCGGGCAGACCGGATTACGCAAGCAGAAATAAGCGATCCTGATACAGCTACTTTAAAGCAGGTTCAATCGCAAGCAGATTGTGAAAAAAGAGCCCCCATACAGAATAAATCGGGAAAGGATAAACTACGTTATTGCTCCATCATGGATTGGCTTATAAACAGTGAACAAAACGGGAAAAATCTCGTTCCTTTTGTCGTCGAGCTGACAAGAGACGGTACACGACAAGCGAAATCGATATTAGATTTAGTCCGGGTGGTTGAAGAGCGCAGCGATGGGACAGGCTGGATCGATACAAGGATTCCGCGTGCTGAAATTCCCTTCTATGCTGAGCTTGTTTGGAATCTAGGCATGGAGGCGATGGCGAAGGAGCCGCAAGAACTTATTTCTTATGTGAGGGAAAAGATTACAAAAATGGCGGAGCGTTATCGGTAAATAAACTTTTTTCATGCGTTCCATTATGACAGAGTTTGTCACTATTAGCTGTTAGAATCAAGAAGAGAAATCTAATAGACTAAAGAGGTGTAAAGCATGTCCAATGTTGTGAAGTTACGGGATGAGTTATTTCATCAGATGAAAGTAGCTATGAAAAGTACAATTTTACTTCTTCAGAAGATTAAAGAAGAGGATTGGGGGTATCGACCTGCTCCGAACATGCGTACTCTACACGAATTAGCCTGTCATCTAGTAGCAATTCCTGAGGTAGACCTTCTTATTATGCAGGAGAAAGGAGAGGATACCATAAGACAGATTGAACAAAAATACAACACATTGGATACGGCCAAGTCCCTGGCACAAGAGATGGAACAAGGATACCAGATGTGCATCTCTTATCTGTTAGCTATGTCAGAAGATGAGTTTTTCAACAAGAAAACAACTCCTTTTTATCATGAACACTCTGCTTCTCAGGCTCACTGGTTTACGGAGAGCGTTACCCATATGTTTCATCATCGCTCACAGTTATTTACTTATTTAAAATTGCGAGGATATGAGGTGAGCATGTTTGATTTGTATGTTGAATAGAGAGTGGTGTGTAAATGCTAGTAACAGATGCTGCTAAAGACTTGTTACTATGGAAGATGTTAATTTTTATGCTGAAAGCTGTATGTAATAATAAAAGATAGATGAATGCTGGGGAGATGTGCATCCATGAGTCAACCTACAAAAAAAAAAGTTCGTGAGCTAGGAATCGTGATTGGAACGTTGCCAACAGGAAGGAAAAATTGCATTACAGATGTTAGCGGTGTAAAAGTTGGTCATGTCACCATAGATCGACCGCTAGATAATGGCACGCAAGATTATGCATGTACCGGTGTTACCGCTATTTTGCCTCATGGGGGTAATTTATTTCAGGAAAAAGTGACAGCAGCTAGTTATGTAATCAATGGATTTGGCAAAACAACAGGTCTTGTACAGATAAATGAATTAGGAGTGCTGGAATCCCCGATCATGCTGACTAATACGTTTTCGGTGCCGGCTGTTACGCTAGGGACCTTACAGGAAATGCTAGCACAAAATCCTGAGATTGGTGATACGACAGGTACGATCAATGTGGTAGTTGGTGAATGTAATGACGGTTATCTCAATGCTATTCGTAGATGTGTTATTCAACCAGAAGACGCTAGAGCAGCAATTATGAATGCGACGGAGAATCAATCCGAAGAGGGAGCTGTCGGCGCTGGAAAAGGTATGGTTTGCTTTGGGTATAAAGGCGGGATAGGGAGCTCTTCTCGTCTCGTCCAGATAGATGGTAAGGAATATTCAGTTGGTGTACTTGTGCTAAGCAATTTTGGAAAAAAAGAAGAATTTCAAAGAGATAAATATCAACAACAATTCGCAAATGTTCAGCGTTCCTCCACTGCTATTGAACATACGTCGGATGGTTCAATCATGATTGTCCTTGCTACCGATGCCCCCGTCAATGAGCGGCAATTGCTACGTTTGGCCAAGCGTTGTGCCATCGGCCTTGGGAGAACAGGTAGCTATTATGGTCATGGCAGCGGAGATATTGTGATTGCTTTTTCAACCGCACATAAAATTCCACATCATAGTGATCATATTGTGGAAAAACGAATGCAGCTACGTGAGGAGCATCCTGTAATGAATCAATTGTTCACTGCTGCAAGTGATGCGACAGAGGAAGCAATTCTTAACTCATTATCTAAAGCCAGAACAACAAAGGGACGTAATGGAAGAGTTGTTGAGGAATACGTATTCACATAAACAAAGATGATGGAGGAAGGAATTATTTGTTAGCTAAGATGGTTTGACATGAAACCAAATGGTGTCATATAATCACAAAGTGAAACCAAATCGTTTCGAATAAACGTGTTATAGATTTATCTCCTTAAGACTGCCAACCGGGGATAGTTTGGCACGAATCGAACAAAATAATTCATGATGTGGAAGATTTTGTTGTATGACCAAAAATGGATATGGGTCAGCTTTATATCTTCGTGGCGACAAATATCAGATAAGTAACAAATTGATGGAGGTAAATAAATGCAAACGAATCAATCTAACAAGATTCCTGAGATTCGCCAAACAATCGTGTGCAATGCACCAATTGAGCGAGTATGGGAAGCTGTTGCGACATCAGAAGGAATTGCTGCATGGTTTATGCCTAATGATTTTAAGCCAATTAAGGGGTATGAGTTCCAATTGAATGCTGGCCCTTTTGGTATGTCTCCTTGTAAGGTAATGGAGCTTGATCCGCCTAAGCGTCTTTCCTTTACATGGGGAAAAGATTGGACCGTTACTTTTGAACTAACTACCTTAGAGGATGGAACAACAGAGTTTACGCTGATTCACAGCGGCTGGGACCCAGATACAGTCACCGAGTTTGGTGAAACCCATATCGTCGTGCGAGACAGAATGGCAAATGGCTGGGTAGGCTTACTGAAAGCATTACGTACTCACGTCGAGGCGTAATATGAGTGCACCAGCTCACAAGTATGATGTGTTTCAAGCCATTGCTGACCCAACGCGACGGCAGCTACTGGAATTGTTAGGTGATCAGGAGCTGTCTGTTACCGCAATCAGTAGCCATTTTCCGATGACTCGGACAGCGGTTTCTAAGCATTTACGGATATTAACAGAGGCTGGGCTACTCACGGAAAGAAAAGTGGGACGTGAAACAAGGTATCGACTTAAAGCAGATCCATTACTTGAATTGAAGAAGTGGCTCGAATACTATGAACGATTCTGGGAAAATAAATTGTCTGCGTTGAAACGTTATGTAGAAGCAGAAGATAAGGCAGTGGAAGAAAGAGGTCGTTAAATAGCGGCCTTTTTCTGTTTTTGTATAGCCTTGCAGGAAGATTTACTTTCTGAGATAAGCTAAAAAATATTTATCCGTGAAAGCAGAATAGGCGTTCAGGGTTACATAAAACGGTGAACAAAACAGATAGAACAAACGTTCTTACACCGGAGAAAACGGCATTTTTCTTAGATACAACTGGATTATTTTAAAGGTTTTCATGTATATAAATGGATTTGTATACTGTTATTTACAAATTATTAGGCCGAAAATCTTCATTTTGTTCAATCGTAAAAGGGATGAAGAATAACCAGCATAATCATACTTTGCTTGTCTTAAAGCACCTGCTGATAACACAAAAAGCCCATAAATATAAGCTTTTTACGAAGTTAGTTGATTTTGTTTCCGAGGAGCAGGAGCTAGAAAACCATAAAACAGAACGAATGTTCGTACCCCGGTAATTTCATCATTTTAGAGATAAATCACTCTCATGAACATATTTAAATCGGGAAAAAATCAGGAACGGACAGCTTGTAACACAATGCTATCAGGGAAGACCGTACATAGCCTGTAGAAAAAGGTCAGGTAGGGAACCCAGATTATGTTGAGGGAATTTTTATCAGAAAAGTTGAATTTATATAATAATTGGTGTAATATTCTATCAAGTGATAGTTTCATCTATCAAAAAATGAACCGATCAAAAAGAAAGAGGGGCCTTCAAGATGAAAAATGCCAGATCAGCGACAAGGGAGGCTAGGCTTAATGCCATTTTGGATGCGGCTACAGAATTACTAGTGGAAAAGCCAACTGCATCTTTGAATGAAATTGCCGAATACGCCGGTATCGGCATTGCGACTCTGCACAGATACATCGAAAATAGGGATCAATTGATCCTGCAACTAGGATTAAGATCTTCTCAGGTGTTCAGAGAGACGATAAAGCAAATTCCGTTAGACGAGGAAAACATCGAATCCTATATTTCACAATTGGTTGAGGCGTTAATTCCACTCGGGGCTAAGATTTATTTTCTAGCTCATGAATCTACGCTGTATTACAGTCAAGAGATGATGGAAGCTGAGGAGGAGGTAAAGGAACCTATTCGACACTCCATTCAGATATTGCAACGCAAAGGCTACCTCCGTGCCGATATGAACAGCGAATGGATTTTGAATGTCCTGTACTCACTTCTCTTTATGACATGGCAGCAGGTTCAAGAAGGTCATATTGCGAAAAGATCGGCCGCGTCGCTTCTTTTAGACACACTTTATCATGGTTTTAAACAAGAAAAATCATAAGTAGATTTGATGATGCGTAGCAGGGCAACTACACTTTCGCGAATGAATCTGAAAGGATGTTTGTGATGAAAGAAGTAGGATATATTCCGCAACCCAAAACGTATGGTCCGCTTGGCAATTACCCCTTAATAGACAAAGATACACCGACACTTTCACTCTGTAAACTTGCAGAAGAGTTCGGTCCAATCTACCGATTAACCCTTTCTGGAAGTTCAAGCTTGGTTATTTCTGGTCATTAACTAGCGGCTGAGGTTTGTGACGAGTCGCGTTTCTTCAAAAACATTACAGGTGATTTGGAAAATGTTCGTGCCTTTAGTGGAGATGGTTTATTTACGAGCAGGATTGAGGAGCCTAATTGGCAAAAGGCCCATAATATCCTCCTACCTACTTTTAGTCAACAAGCAATGAAAGGATACCATTCGATGATGGTGGATATTGCCTTGCAGTTGATCCAAAAATGGGCACGTCTTAATCCTAATGAAAGTATAGATGTTCCTGGCGATATGACTCGACTTACATTGGATACGATTGGGTTATGCGGCTTTAATTATCGCTTTAATAGTTTTTATAGAGAAACACACAGCCCTTTTATCAACAGTATGGTTCGCGCACTTCAAGAAGCGATGTATCAGAGTGGAAGATTGAAAATTCAAAACACACTAATGGTGGGAACCAGACGTCAGTTTACCCAAGATATTGAAACGATGTTTTCATTAGTAGACAAAATCATCGAGGAACGAAAGGCGAATGGCGATCAGGGTGAAATCGATTTGCTCACCCGCATGCTTAACGGGAAGGACCCGCAAACTGGAGAGAGACTGGATGACAAAAATATCCGGTATCAAATCATCACATTTTTAATAGCAGGACATGAAACAACAAGCGGCTTATTATCATTTGCTCTCTATTTTTTGCTGAAAAACCCAAAGGTGCGAGAAAAAGCCTACCAGGAAGTGGATCGGGTATTAACCGGTGTATCTCCTTCGTATCAGCAGGTTCTACAACTTACATATGTGCGTATGATTTTACAGGAATCCTTACGTTTATGGCCAACAGCCCCGGGATTTGAACTTACCGCTCGGGCAGATACAATCATTGGAGGGAAGTATGCCATAAAAAAAGGCGAAGTTGTTGCATTACTCTTACCCCAGCTTCATCGAGATAAAGATGCTTGGGGAGATGATGCTGATGAATTTTGCCCCGAGCGATTTGAGGACCCTGATAAAGTCCCCCATCATGCCTATAAACCTTTTGGAAATGGTCAACGAGCCTGCATTGGGATGCAATTTGCACTGCATGAAGCCACTTTAGTTCTAGGTATGATTCTCCAGAACTTTGAATTAATTGATCATACGAACTATCAGTTAAGCATTCAACAAACATTAACGATCAAACCAGAAGAATTTTACATACGTGTCAAACAGCGAAAGAAACAGAAGCTAGACCAATCTAGCCAAGAGCCAGAAGTAGGAGCTGTAAACATACGAGGGACAGATAGTCGATGGGAACAGATTAAAACATCCATAGCTAGGGTCAACCATGTATCTTTACTAATCCTTTATGGGTCAAATTTAGGCACAGCAGAGCGTACCGCACGAGAGCTTTCTACTATTGCGGGTTCACTCGGTATCAGAAGTGAGATGGCACCGCTTGATGATTGGCTAGGAAAGTTACCGAAAGAGGGAGTCGTACTGATCGTTACCGCTTCTTATAATGGAAAGCCCCCCAATAATGCCCGTAAATTCGTGCAATGGCTGGGAGGAGTAGAGGCAGATGCGCTTCAAGGAGTTACGTATGCGGTTTTTGGATGTGGAGACCGCAATTGGGCAAATACCTATCAAGACGTCCCGAGATTTATTGATGAGCAGCTTACTTTAAAAGGAGCAAAAAGGCTTTCGTTGCGAGGCGAAGCTGACACTAGCGGAGACTTCGAAAAACAATTAGAAGACTGGCAGAAGCGGATGTGGCTTGACGTCATGGAGACTTTTATTCTACAGGAAAACCTTGAGGAAAAACATCACGGAACCCTTACGATTCAATTTATGAATGACTTGTCAGATGTACCGCTCGCCCTCAAGTATAATGCTGTCTATGCCTATATAAAAGAAAACCGGGAACTGGAGAGTGCTAATTGTGGGCGAAGCATCCGGCGAGTAGAAATCACACTGCCAGATGGTCTTAGCTATCAGGAGGGGGATCAAATCGGGGTATTACCGAAAAATAGGAAGGAGCATGTCGAACGAATTTTACGACGCTTTGGCTTAAACGGGAACGATCACTTGATTTTGAGGGCAGATGGACGTAACATAGCCCATCTTCCGCTGGATCGACCAGTACGACTTGATGATTTGCTGAGTCAAAATGTAGATCTGCAAGCAACCGTGACTCATGCACAGCTACGTGAGCTTGCAGCTTACACGGTTTGTCCTCCACATAAACGTGAATTAGAGGCTTTGTTAGATGAGATTACCTATGAACAGCAGGTAGAGAAGAACGGGATGTCGATGCTAGAACTGCTTGAAAAATATGAAGCCTGCGAGATGCCCTTCGAAAGGGTTATCGAGCTGTTGCCCCCGCTTCAGCCGAAATATTATACGATAACTAGTTCTCCAGAGAACAGTCCCCATCAGGCTAGTATTATGATAGGAGCTGATTCTCTAGAAAGTGAATGCGGAGTACATCTGGGAATGCTCGATCATTACTTAGCTGATTGCCGCCCAGAAGAGAAAATTATAATGTTCATCAGTACACCAGAATCTTAATATCCAACTCCTGAAAACATTCAAGAACACCGGCTATTATGGTCTGAAAAGAAGTGCAAGCTTTCTAATATGTATTCAATTCCCAACGAATATCCTATATGGAATAGGGACAGTTGAGCACAGTTAGTCTGATTTGCAATGTAGCTTACACGCTTTATATGAGCTACTCTGTCCACGTAATTTTTTGAATACATTGCCCTACCTGCATGGGAATGAATGAGTCATCTACGTCAGGAATAAGCTCGGGTTTGAGCAGTTGATGCTTTTTCATCTGATAGTAATCAAATAAGGCTTGTTCTAAAGTCATGTGATTTTGAATCAAAAAAACAGGACTAAGTAAACTTGGCAGGAGTAGCTCGTCCTGAGCAATTAATAAAGAAGGATTAACAGAAAGGAACACACCTTCCCTATGACCAGCTTCATAAAAAGCTTTAATATGATCGTTACGAGCTTTTTGCGCCTCAACAATTCGCTGGTATAAATGAGGATACATGCTTTTTAGTTCCTGTAATAATAAATCTGATAAAAAAATAGCCAGAACCACCGAGTTTTCAAAAACCTTTTGGAAGCGGCGTACGAAAGAAGCGGATTCGTTATCAGATAAATCATGAAGGTTCTCAAGGATATAATCAACGTACACTTCTACTGTCGCTTCTAAGATTTCTGTTCGAGAAGAAAAATATTTATACATCGTTGCTTTGCTTATATCCATATATTTTGCAATGTCTTCCATTTTCAAAGAGCTGATCCCTTGCTTTTTAAGAAAGGGAAGTAGACGAATAATCAATTCTTTTTTCGTCTCTTGCTCATTTTTACGTGATCTGCCTCGAGTGTTTGTCACTTCAATGCCTCCCAATCTAAAACATCAAATTACATTATAACGTAAAATTAGCTATTACACATATAACTGCTATTTAACTAAACGAAATATACAAAAAAAGTTTAATTAATACATTTTGTATGATAATATAAGGTTGCAAAGGTAACGTTTCCTAATAAGTAGGGAGGGTATTCTAATGAGTGAAGCAGTTAATAATCAGATTTTACTTTCTAGTCGGCCTGTTGGCGTTCCAACAAGAGATAATTTCACCTTCATCAAATCCTCTATTCCTGAAGTCAATGACAATCAGCTTTTAATACGTACTCTATACCTATCTGTTGATCCCTATATGAGGGGGAGAATGAATGATCAAAAATCTTATATACCCCCATTTCAGCTAGATCAAGTGATAACCGGTGGAGTAATTGGAGAAGTAATAGAAACGAAGTCCTCAAAATTTCAAGTCGGGGATGTTGTCCTTGGTCTATTAGGATGGCAAAATTACTCCGTGGTTGATGCTGGAGAAGTACAAAAAATCGATACAAATATAGCACCAATTACAACCGCATTGGGTGTACTTGGAATGCCTGGAATGACCGCTTATTTTGGTCTATTGGACATCGGCCAACCACAGGCAGGGGAAACCGTAGTTGTTTCAGGGGCCGCAGGAGCGGTGGGAATGCTTGTCGGGCAAATAGCAAAAATCAAAGGGGCACGTGTTGTAGGGATTGCTGGTTCTGATGATAAAGTTCAGTATGTAACAGAAGAGCTCGGATTTGATGCCGCAATTAATTATAAAACAACACCAAATATGCAACTAGCATTAGAAAAAGCTTGCCCAAACGGGGTAGACGTTTATTTTGATAATGTGGGTGGTCCGATATCAGATGCCGTTCTGAGCTTGATTAATCAGGGAGCACGAATTCCTCTCTGCGGTCAGATTTCTCTCTACAATTCAGAGAAGCAGGATATTGGACCTAGGGTTCAGGTGCAGCTCCTCAAGAAAACAGCTACTATGAAAGGTTTTTTGGTAACTCAATATACAGATCGTTATCATGAGGGAATGACACAGATGGCCCAGTGGATCAAGGAAGGAAAAATAAAATATTCCGAGAATATTGTAGAAGGTTTGGAGAATGTACCAGAAGCTTTCCTTGGGCTATTTACTGGAGAGAACACTGGTAAGCAATTGGTAAAAGTTTCTGATTGTTAAAAAATGTAATATAAGAAACGAAGCTTATATTCTTCATAAAGAAAAACCAGGCTTTCAATAGAAGGTCTGGTTTTTTTAGTAAGTAATCATGGAACCGCTTGTCAAGCTCAAAATATTATGGAATAAATCTTTATATGATGAATGAATTTAGTTTTGGATGTTGTAATTTTATGTAACTTATTGTAAATTTAATCCAAGATGAACATTTGTAAAATAAAGCAATTTGCTGAAATGTATGTTATGGCTGTAATGCTTACACATCCATCATGAAAATGTAAGACAAAATTACAAAATGTTGATGTTAACTGTCGATTTGCTCGATATAGTATAAATGAGGTTGTAGCTTGATAATACGATAATATATCTCTTTTTATAAGATGGCGAGACCTTTTATAATCTCCAAGATCAATGATTCTTTTTTCCTCTATGAAACACTCCTTGATTACTATAATTACGATCCAAATTTCCTTTTGTACTGCTTTTCTAAAAAGTGATGTCCCACAGTGTAAAATCTACGAATAGAAGGGGGTGTTAGGTGCTGAATATCATTGGCACGAATATATGAAAAAGAAGTATTTGTATATTTTTCGAGCATAGGAGGTTAAACTGTGATGATACACAGTCATTCGCTCACAACACCCTATCTATCTGACAAGACAATTCATCAGCTTTTTGAAAGCCAAGCTGAAAAAACCCCAGACAATCCTGCCATTATCCTAGAACAAGAAAAGCTTACCTATCAAGAGCTTAACTCCAAAGCAAATCAACTCGCACGATTATTGATAGAAAAAGGCGTTCAGACTGATCAAATTGTTGGTATTTTCATGGATCGATCGATAGAAATGGTTATTAGCATTCTAGCGATTTTAAAAGCTGGCGGGGCATATGTCCCGATCGACGTTGAATATCCGCAAGAGAGAATTCAATACATGCTAAAAGATAGTCAAACCAAAATAGTTTTAACCCAGCATGCTCTTGTTGGTCTTATCCGCGAAGCTGATTTCCAAGGTCAAGTTATTACTTTTGAAGATCCAGCAATTATGATGCAAGCGGAATTAAATCTTAATTTGGACTGCAAGAGTACCGATTTAGCTTATGTAATTTATACATCCGGTACGACTGGAAATCCAAAGGGAACCATGCTGGAGCATAAAGGTATTGTAAACCTAATCGATTATTTCCAAAAAATACTTGAAATTACACCTAACGACCGAGTCGGGCAATTTGCCAGCATTTCCTTTGATGCATCTGTATCAGAGTTCTTTATGGCATTGCTAACAGGTGCTAGCTTATATATGATTTCTAAGGATACGATAAACGATTTTGTAAGCTTTGAAACATTTATGAACCAGCATAAAATTTCGATTATCACACTGCCACCCACGTATCTTATTCATTTGAACCCAGAGCGCATTTTATATTTGCGTAAACTCATCACAGCAGGTTCAGCCACCTCTTTTCCCCTAGTGAATAAATGGAAAGATAGAGTAACCTACATGAATGCATATGGTCCAACCGAATCGAGCATTTGTGCTTCCACCTGGATAGCAAAAACAGAAGTCGCAGGGCAGCAGGCAGTCCCCATTGGTTCACCTATTCAAAATACACAGATTTATATTCTCAATCCAAATTTAGAAGAAGTACCTTTTGGAGACACGGGTGAACTATGTATCAGTGGGATTGGACTAGCAAGAGGCTATTGGAATCGTCCAGAATTAACTTCCGAGAAATTTATTACTCATCCGTATCTACCCGGTGAAAAAATGTACAAAACAGGGGATTTGGCGAAGTGGCGTTCAGACGGGACCATTGAGTATATAGGACGTATGGATCATCAAGTAAAAATTAGGGGACACCGAGTGGAATTGGGAGAAGTAGAAACTGTTTTATTACGGTATCACAAGATTAGAGAAGCCGCTGTCATTGCTAAGAAAGATGAGCTGGAACAAGCCTATTTATGCGCCTATTTTGTCGAAACAGAGCAAGTCTCAACTAATGAACTAAGCGAGCATGTTGCAAAAGACCTACCCGTATATATGATTCCTTCCTATTTTGTACGCTTGGATAAGATGCCACTAACTCCTAATGATAAAATTGATCGAAAAGCCCTGCCTGAACCACATGCCTCTCTACTTGATACAACAGAATTTGAAGCACCGACTACTGAAATAGAAGCGATCCTTGCAGAGATTTGGCAGAGTGTATTAGGGAATAACAGAGTTGGTATTCATGATAACTTTTACGCTCTTGGAGGAGATTCAATTAAAGCGATCCAAGTAGCTGCTCGATTGTATGCCTATCAACTAAAGCTTGAAACAAAGGATTTGCTCAAGCATCCAACCATTACAGAAATTGTCCCCCTTTTAAAGCAAACAAGTAAAAAGAGTGAGCAAGGCATTGTCGAGGGAGAAGTAGGATTAACTCCTATCCAGCAATGGTTCTTTGATCAACAATTTACTAACATGCATCATTATAACCAATCATATGTGCTTTCTCACCCGAATGGAATTGACGAGGTACTCATCCGAAAGGTATTTGACAAAATGATTGAGCATCATGATGCTCTTCGGATGGTATATAAGCAAGTAAATGGAAGGATTAAACAGATCAATCGAGGGAAAACAGGTCCACTATACGACTTTTTCACATTCGACCTAAGATCTAATCAAGATGTACAGCAAGCTATCTATGAGGAATCCTATCGTTTACACAGCCAAATAAATCTAAATGAAGGCCCATTAGTAAAGCTTGGATTATTTCATACCCAAAAGGGTGACCATTTATTTATTGCTATTCATCATTTGATAGTAGATGGTATTTCGTGGCGAATATTATTTGAAGATATTAGTACAGCTTATGCGCAAGTGTTGGAATCAAAAGAGATAGCTTTACCAGAAAAAACGGATTCATTTCAGGAGTGGTCCTTGGAAATTGAGAAATATGCTACTAGTAAGGAGCTTTTACATGAAATTCCTTATTGGCAAGCGCTCGAATCTATTGCAAAACCTACTCCTCTCCCCAAAGATTTTGAGAATTCCTTAGTCAAACAAAATAGTATCCAGCATATGAAAATGGAATTGTCAGTGGAAGACACGGGACATTTATTAAAAAACGTGAATCATGCTTATCAAACAGAAATAAATGATATTTTACTATCCGGGTTAAGTCTTGCACTTCTAGAATGGGCTAAAGTAGATCAAATCCTCATAAATGTAGAGGGGCATGGACGAGAGGATATTATCGAACAAGCTAATATAGCACGAACAGTAGGCTGGTTTACTTGCCAATATCCTGTTCTAGTAAAGATGGATAAATCAGATGATTTGTCTTATCACATAAAGAGTGTTAAAGAGAATTTGCGGAAGATTCCGAACAAAGGGATCGGCTATGAAATCTTAAAATATAAAACTGCAAAAGAAATAAACACTTCTCTTTCCTTTTCTCTTCAACCTTCGATTACTTTCAATTATCTGGGACAATTCGATTCTGATCTGGAGGGTCAAGGTTTTACCCGTTCACCATATAGTCAGGGAAATTCTCTTGGTGCGGATGGGAAGAACAATATCAGTCCGAAAATGGAAAGCAATATGGTTTTACATATCACTGGGGTGATTGAGAATGGCAGGATGAATCTATCTTTTTCATATAGTGACCAACAATATAAGGAAGAGTCGATTAAACAGCTTGGCGATAAATACAAATATCACCTTCTACGCTTGATTAGACACTGTATGGAGAAGGAGGAAACTGAACGTACACCTAGTGATTTTAGTATAAAAGGTCTTGAACTGGAAGATGTGGACGATATTTTTGGTTTATTAGAAGAATCCATGAAGTAATCCCTAGAAGGATAGGTGACGAATGAAACGAGGTGTACTTACACTTTCCTGCTGTTATTTTTTTAATAAAAGTAAAAAATAGAAATGAGGAATGCTGGGTGAGTACTTTTAGGAGAGAACTGGTTCAGGACATGTATGTACTATCTCCTATGCAAGAAGGGATGCTGTTTCATTCCTTACTAAACGGGGATAATAACTCTCATTTGGTACAGATGACGATCCACATTCAAGGAAAAATGGATGTTGATTTGTTTGCAAAAAGTTTACAAATGCTGGTATCCAGATATGATGTATTTCGAACAACGTTTTTGCATGAGAAAATGAAAAAGCCAGTCCAAGTCGTTTTGAAGGAACGCGCCATTCCCATTCAATTTCATGATTTGAGTTCCTTTGACGAGCGAACAAAAATGGAACAAGCGGATCAAATGAAAAGAAAAGACCAAGAAGCTACGTTTCATATAACCAAAGATCCTCTCATGAGAGTGATCATCCTACAAATGAAGGAAAATGAGTATCAGGTCATTTGGAGCTTTCATCATATTATTATGGATGGCTGGTGCTTCAGTATTATTTTTGATGAACTTATCCAGATGTATGATTCTTTAGTCGAAAATAAGCCTTTGTCACTACAACCAGTACAAGCATACAGCACCTTTATTGCATGGTTGGAGAAACAAGATCAAGAGACATCGCTTCAGTATTGGGCGGAATATATAAAAGATTATGAGCATCAAGCTGTATTGCCGAAAAAAGGTTCTTCTGGAGAACAGTCAGCGTTTTTGCCAAAGCAATATCATTTTTCATTTGATCGTGCGCTAACGCAGCAGCTACAGCTAATCGCTAAAAATAATCAGGTGACCCTACCTGTCATTTTTCAAACCATTTGGGGATTAGCACTGCAAAGGTATAATTCGTCAAACGATGTAATTTTCGGCTCAGTTGTGTCGGGTCGTCCAACTGATTTACAAGGAATCGAGAGAATGGTTGGTTTATTCATTAATACTCTTCCTTTCCGCGTTCAAACAAGTGCAGAGCAAGCCTTTTGTGAAGTAGTAAAAGATGTTCATCAAAGAACGCTAAGCTTCCAACAATACGAACATGTTCCTCTGTACGAGATTCAAAATCAATCTGAATTAAAACAAAACCTGTTTGATCATATTGTTGTTATTGAAAATTATCCATTAGTGGAAGAATTGAAAAAGAACAATATCATGCAAAAGATTGGTTTTTCGGTTCTTTCGGTCGAGATGTTTGAGCCAACCAATTATGATTTAACCATTATGGTTCAGCCAAGAGAAGAACTTCATGTTCGATTAGATTATAATGCTTTCGTTTTTACTACAGCGTTTATAAAAAAAATGGAAGGACATTTGAAGCAAATAGCAACATGCGTGGCAAATAATCCAAATGTGGCTGTAAAGGATATTACGATGCTTACGCAGGAGGAATATCAGCAGGTAGTTGTTGAGTTAAACGACACAGAGACTCCGTATCCAGATAAGACCATTCATGAGTTGTTTGCAGAACAAGTAGAGAAAACCCCTGATCAGATTGCTGTTGTTTTGGAAAATAAACGCCTCACATATAGACAGCTAGATGCAAAATCAAACCAATTAGCTCGATTTTTGAGAAACAAGGGAATTGGGCCAGATCGGCTTGTCGGACTTATGATGGATCGCTCGATAGAGATGATGATAGGTATACTAGGAATTCTAAAGGCGGGAGGAGCATTTGTACCGATTGATCCTGCATATCCAGCCGAAAGAATTAGCTATACGCTGGAGCATAGCGGCGTGCAAATCCTTCTGACACAGCAACATCTCATGTATAAAAACCCTTCTTCAATAGAAATAGTAGATATCCAAGCTAGTAGCATTTGGTCAGAAAGCATGGACGATGTTGCAAACCTGAATTCCTCTCATGACCTGTTTTATATTATCTACACATCTGGAACAACAGGTAAACCAAAAGGGGTAATGCTAGAGCATAAGAATATGGTTAACTTAATGCAATTTACCTTTGCAACAACCAATATTGCGTATAAGGAAAAGGTATTACAATATACGACTTGTAGTTTTGATGTATGCTATCAGGAAATATTCTCTACACTATTAAGTGGGGGAGAGCTGTATCTCATTACCGAAGATACCAGACGTAATGTAGAGAAGCTGTTCACTTTCATTGAACGGGAAAAAATAAGTATTTTATCACTGCCTGGTGCCTTTTTAAAATTCATTTTTAACGATAAAAGCTTTTCTAAGATATTTCCAACTTGTGTGAAACATATCATTACAGCCGGTGAGCAATTAGTAGTGACCCATGAGCTGAAGCGATATTTACGTAACAATCATGTATATTTGCATAATCATTATGGCCCTTCAGAAACTCATGTTGTAACAACCTATACGATTGATCCTAACCATGAGATTCCTGAAATCCCGTCGATTGGTAAACCAATCTCAAACACTGGCGTTTATATTTTAGATAAAGAAAAGAAGCTACAGCCACACGGTATCGCAGGGGAATTATTTATATCAGGTGCCAATGTAGGCCGAGGATATATTCACAATTCGGAGCTGACTGCTGAAAAATTTAGTGCCAATCCTTTTAAACCAAAGGAAAGGATGTATCGAACGGGAGATTTGGCCCGTTGGTTGCCAGACGGCAATATCGAATATTTAGGTCGAATCGATCAGCAAGTAAAAATACGCGGTCATCGGATCGAGCTTGGCGAAATCGAGTCACACCTGCTCAATCATAAGGATATTAAAGAAGCAGTTGTCATAGATCAAATGGATGAAAAACAGACAAAGCATATAGTCGCATATCTTGTTGTAAGCAAAAAAGTAAGTGATATGGATCTGCGCAACTATATGGGGAAAACTCTTCCTGACTATATGGTTCCTTCATTCTTTGTGTCAGTAGACAAAATTCCTCTAACTCCTAACGGAAAAATTGATAGAAGATCCTTGCCAAAACCTGAGGGAACGATTAGAGCAGATGTAGCCTATGTGGCTCCATCCACTGAATTAGAACAAAAGCTAGCTATTATTTGGCAGGATGTACTAGGTGTTCCCAGGATTGGCGTCCATGATCAGTTCTTTTCACTCGGCGGCCATTCTTTAAAGGCAATGAGTCTTATCTCTCTCATCCAGAAAGAGTGTGGGATTGATCTTCCGTTACGAATATTGTTTAAAACTCCAACGATCCAAGCCATTGCTAGATACTTGGAAAGTGGCGGTAAAGAGGTAGACGAGAGGTATATTTCGATCCCACCAGTTTCAATCAGGGAATTTTATCCAGTGTCATCTGCACAAAAGCGTATGATTATTTTACACCAGCTCTCAAAGGAAGGTACGGGATACAATATTCCAACCGTCATGATGATAGAGGGCCCTCTACAATATAAACGTCTTGAATGGGCAGTTGAGAGATTAGTGGATCGCCATGAAATTCTACGGACTTCTTTTCATACGGTAAATGGCGAATCTGTCCAACGAGTGAATCCAACTGTCAACATGAAAGTAATGTTTTTGGAGGCAAAAGAAGAGCATATTGACCTCATGATTGAGCAATTTATTCAGCCGTTCCCTCTTGAATCAGCTCCGTTAATACGAGTAGGTTTAGTTAAGGTGACGGAAGAGCGCCATTATTTACTTGTGGATATGCATCATATTATTTCAGATGGTGTATCTGCAAATATCTTTATACATGAATTAACCAAATTATATCAAGCTGAAACAGTTCTTGAGCAACGAATCCAATATAAGGATTATGCTGTGTGGGAAAAAGACTTCTTCCAAACGGAAGCCTTTAACAAGCAAGAAGAGTACTGGCTGACTGCATTTTCAGGAGAAGTAGCACCTTTGAATTTACCGACAGATTATCCAAGGCCTACGATTCAAAGCTTTGAAGGTGATCGCTACTCTTTTGAAATGGAAAAGGAGCTAGTAGACGGCTTGTATCGAATTGCTCAAGAGACGCAAACAACTCTCTACATGGTTTTACTAGCAATTTACAATGTGTTGGTTTCAAAATATTCAGATCAAGAAGAGATTATGATAGGAACGCCAATAGCGGGAAGATCACATGCAGATACGAAAAGTCTGTTAGGCATGTTTGTCAATACATTGGTGATGAGAAATAAGCCTGTAGGAAGCAAAACATTCTCTGAGTTCCTAGCGGACGTAAAAAATAATGCTTTGCTTGCTTTTGAACATGCTGATTATCCGTTTGAGCTTCTGGTAGAAAAAATAAAGCTCCCGAGGGATTTAAGTCGAAATCCCTTGTTTGATACCATGTTTATTCTGCAAAACACGGAGCATACCATTTTTGAATTAGACGAACTAAAATGTACGCCATATGTTCCAAAAGGAAAGCACGCTAAATTTGATGTCTCTTTAGAGGTAAGTGAAGGTAACAATACATTGAAGTGCTGCCTAGAGTACTCCACGAGTTTATATAAGAAAGAAACAATAGAAAGAATGGCAGGTCATTGGCTTCAAATCATCCGTACAGTAGTGCAGAATCCAGAGATTAGCCTGTCTGACATCGATATGTTAACAGAAGACGAGAAACAGAAAGTGATCAAGCAATTTAATGATACGCAAGCTGAATTTTCTTCGGAGCATACGATCCATCAACTATTTGAACACCAGGTAGAAAGGCGATCCACTGGGGTGGCTGTTATTTTCGAGCAGGATCAGATGACCTATCAAGAAGTAAATGAAAAAGCAAATCGGCTTGCGAGATTACTATGCCAAAAAGGGGTTCGGCCTAATCAACTAGTTGGCATTATGGTTGAACGGTCATTTGATATGGTGATAGGCACGTTAGCGATTTTAAAATCAGGAGCAGCTTTCTTGCCAATTGACCCTGAATATCCAGAAGATCGTATCCGCTACATGCTTGAGGATAGTCAGGCAAAATGGGTGATTGCTCAACCACACTTGATGAATAAGGTTGCATGCGATGCTGCGTATATTAATGTCTCAGAACCTATTTTAGCTAGTTTCGTTAGCACTAACCTTCCTCCTAACAGCCAACCAACTGATTTAGCATATGTGATTTATACGTCAGGTACAACAGGGAAACCAAAAGGAGTTATGCTAGAGCATACTGGCATAGCCAACCTTCAAGCATTTTTTGAAAATAGCCTAGGCATCAGTGAACAGGATTGCATTGGCCAATTTGCTAGCCATTCATTTGATGCTTCTGTTTGGGAAATGTTCATGGCTCTAACTACAGGTGCTAGACTAGCGATCATTTCAAAAGAGAAGATTTCCGATTTTATGAAATTCGAAGATTATGTTACTTGCAAAGGAGTTACCGTACTTACTTTACCACCAACCTATGCCATTCATCTTGAACCAAAACATTTACCTACTCTACGTACTCTTATCACTGCAGGGTCTGCTACCTCATTTGGCTTAGTGGATAAATGGAAGGATAAGGTGAACTACATCAATGGATACGGTCCCACTGAAACCTCTGTTTGCGCGACATATTGGAAGGCAGAAGCAGAGAGTGAAAGAACATCAGTTCCGATTGGTATTCCTATGCAAAACGCTCACGTTTATATCGTAGATCAATATCTACAGCTTCAGGGGATTGGCGAGGTAGGCGAGATGTGCGTTAGTGGGGTAGGGCTTGGGAGAGGATATTGGAATCGACCAGAACTAACTGCTGAAAAATTTGTGGATAACCCATTTATACCCGGCGAAAAAATGTATAAAACCGGAGATTTAGCAAAATGGCTACCTGATGGAAACATTGAATACTTGGGGAGAATGGACCATCAAGTCAAAATACGTGGACATCGAGTAGAGCTAGGTGAAATCGAGAGTCTTTTATTACAGCATCCTGCCATACAAGAGGCTGTTGTTCTAGCACGTGATGACCATCAAGGGCAATCATATTTATGTGCTTATATCGTTTCAAAGGAACAAGTCACGGTAACTGAGGTAAGGGAGTATGTAGCAAATGAATTGCCAAACTATATGATCCCGTCCTATTTTGTGCACCTAGATAAAATGCCGTTAACTCCAAACGATAAGATTGATCGTAGGGCTTTACCCGAGCCTGATAAAAATCAGGATACAGGAAAATCATTTGATGCCCCACGAAACAAGATAGAGGAATCACTAGTAGATATCTGGCAAGCTGTTTTAGGGATTGAAAAGATAGGTATAAGGGATAATTTCTTTGAATTGGGTGGTGACTCACTTAAAGCAATGTCGGTGATCACACAAGTCCATAAAGCATTCCAAGTTGAGCTATCTTTACAAATCTTTTTTGAAGCTCAAATAATTGAAGCTCTTTCAGAGAATATCTCTTTATCTGAAAAACAGCTCTACACGCCTATCCCAACTGTTTCTCACCAAGAATACTACCCCGTGTCGTCAGCTCAGAAACGGATGTACGTTCTTCATCAGCTTGAGGGGACAGGCATTAGCTACAATATGCCCGGAATGATGGTAATTGAAGGAGCTTTAGATAAGGATCGCTTCAAACGGGCATTGCAAGAAGTAATGAATCGGCATGAGAGCCTGAGAACTAGCTATGGGGTGGTGCAAGATCAAATCGTTCAGAGCATTCAGGAGCATGTAGAGTTTGACATGGAATATATGCAAGCCCAACAACAGGAAATAAGTAAAATTTTCCAATCGTTTGTAAGGCCATTTGATCTTGCTGTCTCCCCATTATGTAGAAGCCGTCTCGTCAAGCTAGAAGAGGTACGACATTTGTTCCTGTTCGATGTTCACCATATTGCTTCAGATGGTACTTCGATTGGAATAATTCTGAGAGAGGTTGCTGATATTTATGAGGGCAAACAGCTTCCTCAACTGCCTATAACGTATAAAGACTTCTCTTCTTGGCAAAATGAATTTTTCTTAACGGATGCCATAAAAAAACAAGAAGAATATTGGTTGAACAGGTTTGCTGGCGAAATACCTGTGGTGAATGTACCGACAGATTATACCAGACCAGCCGTAAAAAGCTTCGATGGCGATCAGTTCATGATGAGAACGGGAAAAGAGATATTTGATGGTCTGCAAAAGGTAGCGGCTGGGGCAGGTACAACGCGTTATATGGTTTTGTTAGCAGCGTATAATGTTCTACTCTCCAAGTATTCTGAGCAGGAGGATATTATTGTTGGTACCCCTATTGCTGGTCGGTCACATGCTGATGTTGAAAATATGGTTGGGATGTTTGTTAATACACTGGCGATGAGAAATAAGCCGGTAGGGAATAAAACCTTTCAAAATTTTCTTAAAGAAGTAAGACAGAATGCCCTACAAGCCTACGAAAATCAGGATTATCCATTTGATGAGCTCGTAGAAAAATTGCATTTGGAAAGAGACCCAAGCAGAAATCCACTTTTTGATACGATGTTTATTCTTCAAAATGGCGATGTGGAAACAAGAGTCTTTGATCAGCTTGTGATGCGCCCATATGAACAAGGGGATACCCTAGGAGTATCAAAATTTGATATGGCGTTTCATATGACGGAAGGACAAGACGAGATTGTATTCCGCATTGAATATAGTACAAAGCTATTTACCCATAAGACTGTTGAGAGAATGGCAGGCCATTTCCTGCAAATTATACGGACCATTATTGCTAACACAGAGGTTACTTTGTCTGATATTGACATGCTAACGGAAGAGGAAAAACAACTGTTGCTAGTCCAATTTAATGACAATTCAGCCGTGTTCTCATCAGATCAAACGATTCATCAATTGTTTGAAGTGCAAGTAGAAAAGCATCCGCATGAAATAGCTGTTGTTAATGAACAGGTCCAATTGACGTATCAGGAATTAAACGCTAAAGCGAATCAGCTTGCAAGGCTACTCCGAGAAAAGGGCGTACAACCCAATCAATTAGTGGGCATCATGATTGAACGGTCTCTAGACATGGTGATAGGTACCTTAGCGATTTTAAAATCAGGCGCGGCCTTCTTACCAATCGACCCAGATTATCCAAAGGATCGGATACGGTACATGCTAGAAGATAGTAGGACGAGATGGGTGCTTGCACAGCCTCATTTGATGAACGGTGTAGATTCAGATGCAGAATTTATCAATGTCTCCACGCAGCTACTAGCTACCATTGCTCCTACCAATCTAGTTTCTATCAGTCAACCAACCGATTTAGCGTATGTAATTTATACCTCTGGTACGACAGGGAAACCAAAAGGAGTTATGTTAGAGCACACCGGAATAGCAAATTTAAAGACGTTCTTTGAGGAGAATTTGGGCGTAACTAAAAAAGATCATATCGGTCAGTTTGCCAGCCAGTCATTTGATGCCTCTGTTTGGGAAATGTTCATGGCTTTAGTAACCGGGGCAAGGCTCGTTATCATTTCAAGGGACACCATTAACGATTTTGTCAAATTCGAGGAATTTCTGAACCAACAAAGGATTTCAGTTCTTACCTTACCGCCAACGTATGCTATCCACCTTCATCCAGAACATCTTTCTACATTACGAATACTGATCACGGCAGGTTCTGCTACATCGTTTGGCCTGGTCGATAAATGGAAAGACAAGGTAACCTATATCAATGGGTATGGCCCTACTGAAACATCTATTTGTGCTACGTACTGGAAAGCCTCTGAAAGATCAAGCATAGCTCAGTCTGTTCCGATAGGTGCTCCTGTTCAAAATGCACAAGTCTATATTCTAAATCAGCTCCATCAGCTACAGGGCATTGGAATAGCAGGAGAAATGTGTGTAGCAGGTGTAGGTCTAGCCAGAGGATATTGGAACCGACCAGAACTAACTGCTGAGAAATTTGTTACGAATCCTTTTAACCCAAGTCAAAAAATGTACAAAACGGGGGATTTAGCACGATGGCTTCCCGATGGTACCATCGAGTATCTTGGTAGAATCGATCATCAGGTGAAGATACGTGGACACCGAGTAGAGCTTGGTGAGATCGAAAGTCTTCTGTTATTGCATCGTCAGATCAAAGAAGCAGCAGTATTAGCGCGTGAGGATGAGCAAGGACAATCTTATTTATGTGCCTATTTGGTTTCTGACGAAGCATTGTCTGTAGCCGAGATAAGGGGATATCTAGCAGATGATTTGCCCAGCTATATGATTCCATCCTATGTTGTACAGCTCGCTAAAATGCCGCTGACACCAAACGATAAGATTGACCGCAGAGCATTGCCTGAACCAAATAAAAATTTTGATACAAAAAAAGCATACGACGCTCCTCGAAACGAATTAGAACAATTGGTAACAGAGATTTGGCAAGACGTTTTAGGTATAGAGAAAATTGGAATTCGAGACAATTTCTTTGAATTAGGCGGGGACTCAATTAAGGCCATTCAAGTGCTGACTCGTCTGACTACTGCTGGTTGGAAATTAGAAATGAAAGATTTGTTCCAAAATCCAGCCATCGAGCATGTCATTTCTTATGTCACACCTAGCCGTAAAAAAAGCGATCAGGGTGTAATAGAAGGAGAAATAGAGCTCACGCCGATCCAGAGTTGGTTCTTCAAAAATCAATTTACGGGTATGCATCAATGGAATCAAGCCGTTATGCTACACAGGGAAAAAGGCTTTGATCAAGAGGCAGTAGCACTCGCATTCCAAAAAATAGTAGAACATCACGATGCCCTACGTATGGTGTTTAAACGTCAAAATAATAAAATCATTCAATGGAATCGGGGCATTGAGAATCATTTATTTGATCTTTACAGGTTTGATTTGGAAGAAGAAATCAATGTAGACAGTAAAATCTTGCAGTTAGCCAATGAGATTCAAAGCAGCATTGATCTTACAGAAGGTCCATTGCTGAAAGTAGCGATTTTTCATACAAGCACAGGAGATTATTTGCTGATTGTTATCCATCATTTAGTGATTGATGGTGTATCGTGGAGAATTTTGTTCGAAGACTTTTCTACCGCTTATTCGCAGGCACTTTTACATCAGGACATTACCTTGCCGGATAAAACAGATTCAGTGAAAGACTGGGCTATTCAAATGCAAAAGTATGCCAATAGTGAAACAATCATCAAAGAAATGGAGTACTGGGAGAATCTAGAGAAAACAGCAAAGATGACGATGCTCCCAAGAGACTTTAACGAAGTAGAAAATACACAGAAGAACACCCATCTTCTTAAAACTGAGCTTACGAGCGAACAAACAGAGAATCTATTAAGAAATGTAAATCATGCGTATCACACGGAGGTTAATGATATTTTACTGACTGCGGTAGGATTAGCCTTTAAAGACTGGGCTCATACCAATCAGGTGATTATTAACCTAGAGGGACACGGACGCGAGGATATTGGAAATGATATGAATATTTCTAGAACAGTAGGCTGGTTCACCTCCCAATATCCAGTTGTATTAGATTTGGACGAGTCGGAGGACATTTCGCTTCAAATTAAGTTTGTAAAAGAAAACCTGCGGCATATTCCAAAGAAAGGGGTCGGATATGACATCCTGCGTTATCTAACGATTAAGGAGTTGCGACCTTCCCTATCGTTTGGTTTACAACCAGAGGTCAGCTTTAATTATTTAGGGCAATTTGATTCTGATGGAAAAGACGGTGTATTTGCACTTTCGCAAACCAATACAGGCAATTTGTTTAGTCCAGAATCTGAAAGACCATTTTTATTAGATATTTCATCTGTTGTTGAAGGACGAAAATTGCAAATTAGTATTGGATACAATAAGCTCCAATACAAGGAAGAGACAATTGCCACATTAGCAGAAACCTATAAAAAGTATTTGTTGCTAATCATTGAGCATTGCATGTCCAAGAAAGGAGGAGAATTAACCCCAAGTGATTTGGGCGATGATGATCTTTCATTTGAGGATTTAGAAAACATACTTGAGCTCATTTAATACATGATTCATGCGATTGTTCCTCCAATTGAGGATCACAGACTATGGTTTCGTTGGAGGAACAACATTTTTCTCTTTTCATATCACATAGCTGAGGTGCCAATATGAAAAAACAAGATAATATTGCAAAAGTGTATCCATTAACTCCACTCCAAGAGGGCATGCTATTTCATTCTATTTTGGATGAACAAACAAGTGCCTACTATCTCCAGATGACTGCCACGATTCAGGGCGATTTCGATCTTCCATTGTTTCAACAAAGCATGAATAAGCTAATCGAAAACTATGAGGTTCTCCGGACAGCATTTGTATATCAAAATTTACAACGTGCTAGACAAGTAGTGTTTAAAGAGAGAAAAATGCAGGTATATTTTGAGGATATCACGCGTTTTGCAGATGATGAACAAAAAGAATATATTGAAACTTATAAAAACAGAGGGAAAGACCAAGGCTTTCATGTAACGAAGGACGTGCTAATGAGGGCCGCCATTTTTAAAACCGGTGATCACAGCTATCAATTTGTTTGGGCTTTTCATCATATCATCATAGATGGTTGGGGATTAGGAGTTCTTATTCATAAGCTTCTTAGCTATTATGCTGTCTTGAAGGCAAATAAATCAATTCCACGTGAAGTGTCTAAGCCATACAGCGAATATATAAAATGGCTAGAGAAGCAAAATAAAGAAGAGGCACTGAAGTATTGGAATCAGTATTTGGAAGGTTATGAACTGCATACGGAATTTCCTAAAAACAAACCTCAGACTGGTCAGAGAAGCTATGAGTTGAAGGAGATACTTTTTACGTTAGATCAGGAAACAACCAAAAATCTCCAACAGATCGCGAACCGTAATCAGGCAACGTTAAGCAATGTATTCCATGCCGTTTGGAGCGTTTTGGTAAGTAAATATAAAAATACGGAAGATGTTGTATTTGGTTCAGTCGTCTCAGGTAGGCCTCCTGGAATCCAAGGCATTGAAAATATGGTAGGGCTGTTCATCAATACCATTCCGACTCGATTACCTGTCAACTCCTTGCTGTCTTTTCAAGAAGTAATAAACAAGGCACGAGAAAATGCAATTCAATCTACGAAGTATGACTATGCTCCTTTATATGAGATACAAAGTCAGTCAGTGGTAAAACAAGAGCTAATCGACCATCTGGTTACGTTCGAAAATTATCCAGACAACAACATGGATTCTTTGGAGGAAGCCCTGGGATTTCGTATCCGTATTGATAATGGAGAAGAGCAAACAACCTATGACTTAAACGTAGTGGTAGCGGTAGCACCTTGGAACGAGATGATGATTAAATTCAGCTATAATGCTAATGTTTATGACTCAGCTTTTATTACTAGAATGCAAGATCATCTTCAAAACATTGTGACACAGGTCATTAACACCCCTGATATACTCCTCAAGGATATAACAATTCTGACAGAGCAGGAAAAACAACAGCTAGTAGTAGAGTATAATAACACAGCCTCTGACTATCCAAAAACAAAAACAATCTATGAGCTATTCGAGGAGCAGGTTGTTAAAACGCCACATCAAGTAGCAGCCGTATGCCGAGAAAAACAGCTAACATATCAGGAAGTAAACGAATCCTCCAATCAACTCGCGCATGTTCTAAGAGAGAGAGGGGTTACTACTAGTAGCGTTGTTTCCATCATGGCAGAGCACTCCTTGGAATTAGTTATCGGGATACTCGCTATTTTAAAATCTGGAGCTGCTTATTTGCCGATTGATCCAGATTATCCAGAAGATCGAATTCGGTATTTGCTAGAGGATAGTCAAAGCACTTTATTGCTAACCCAACAAACGTTTTCCAATAAAATTGTTGGCCACAATATAGAGAGCCTCTATCTAGACAATCAAGAGCTGTATCAGGGAAGTACCGCTAATCTGAATAATAAAAGCAGCGTGAACGATCTGGCCTATATCATTTATACCTCAGGCTCGACTGGAAATCCGAAGGGAGCAATGATCACTCATCAAGGGCTTGTCAATTATATTTGGTGGGCTAAAAAAGTGTATGTACAAAATGAAATCATTCATTTTCCGCTTTACTCGTCCATTTCGTTTGATTTGACCGTCACATCTATCTTTACCCCATTAGTTTCTGGCAATACGATCTATATTTATGGAGGAGAGGATAAGGTACAGGTTATTCAAGACATCCTCAGAGATAATACAGTTGGAATCATAAAATTAACCCCTACACATCTAAAACTAATAGAAGAATTCGATGGTACGAATAGTAACATCAGGAGATTTATAGTGGGAGGCGAAAATTTACAAACACAGCTTGCTAGCAAAATAGCTCGTAATTTTGGTGGAACTGTACAAATTATGAATGAATATGGGCCTACGGAAACAGTAGTAGGTTGCATGCTCTATACATTTGATCCAAATCATACCTCTCAAGATTCTGTACCAATCGGGGTCCCAGCAGACAATGTAGAGATCTACTTATTAGACACAGCCTTACAGCCAGTGCCAGTTGGTTCGATTGGAGAAATATACATTGCTGGCGATGGTGTTGCTAGAGGCTATTTACATCGAGCTGAATTGACTGCAGAAAAATTTATCGAAAATCCCTTTAAACCCCAAGAGAGAATGTATCGAACCGGGGACCTTGCGAGATGGTTGCCAGATGGCAATATGGAATATATGGGAAGAGTGGATCATCAGGTAAAAATACGGGGTCATCGCATAGAGATGGGAGAAATTGAAGCAAAATTAGTCCAGCATGAAATGATCAAAGAAGCTGTTGTCATTGTCGATAAAGATGAATCAGCGCAGAATGTTCTCTATGCTTACATTGTCTCTGATGCTGAACTGCCTGTATCTGAACTGCGCGAACATATAGGAAGTACTTTGCCAGCTTATATGATCCCTTCTTACTTTATTCGACTGGAAGAAATCCCTTTAACAGCCAATGGTAAAGTGGAGAGAAAAAAATTGCCAAAACCTGATGGCTCAATCCGTACAGGAGTTGAATTTGTAGCACCACGCAACCTTATCGAAGACCAATTGGTAACGATCTGGAAGGGAATATTAAACGTAGATAACATTAGTGTTTTAGATAACTTTTTTGAGTTAGGCGGACATTCTCTGAAGGCAATGACGGTTATTTCTCAAATCTCGAAAGCATTCCATGTTGATTTACCTTTAAAGGTATTATTTGATACACCTACGATTGCTGCCCTTTCTCATTATATAGCTAACACAGAAAGCGGAATGTACTCAGCAATAGAACCAGCGACATTGCAGGAGTATTATCCGGTCTCCTCTGCTCAAAAGAGAATGTTTATTCTTCATCAGCTTAATGAGGAGAGCGTTAGCTATAACATGCCAGGTGCGCTCATCATGGAAGGGAATTTAGATATACAACGCTTTGAATATGCAATGCAAAGCATAGTAGACCGGCATGAAGCGTTTCGCACTTCCTTTCATTCGATAGAAGGTGAACCTTCACAAAAGGTACATCCATCTGTGCAAGTAGAAATCATGAGAATGAATTCTAAGGCAGACCAAATAGAGCAAATTATTAGCGATTTTATTCAACCATTTGATTTATCAATGGCACCATTGCTTCGAGTCGGCTTTTTTACATTAGAAGAGCAAAAGCATCTCTTCCTGTTAGATATCCACCATATCGTATCCGATGGAGTATCTATTTCTGTATTTATCGAGGAGTTTATGAAGCTCTATCGTGGTGAAAGCTTGCCTGAGCTACGTATCCAGTATAAGGATTTTGCAGTTTGGCAAAATGAGCTGTTCCGATCCGAGATATTTGAAAAGCAAGAAAACTATTGGATCAACACATTAAAAGGTGAAATACCGGTACTTCAGCTACCTACGGATTCACCCAGACCCGCTACCCAGAGCTTTGAAGGGGATGGGGTTGACTTTGTTATTTCAAAACAGTTGACTTCAGGGCTCTATGAAATAGCAGCAAGATCAGGAGCTACCCTGTATATGGTGTTGTTGTCGGCTTATAGTGTTCTTTTATCCAAGTATGCGGGCCAGGAAGAAATCGTTATTGGTTCACCCATCGCTGGACGAAGACATGCTGATGTTGAACGAATGATGGGAAGCTTCATTAATACGCTAGCGATGCGAACCTATCCTGAGGCAGGTAAGACAGTAGACGAGTTCGTTGCTGAAGTGAAGCAAATGACATTGGGTGCATTCGAGCATCAAGATTATCCATTTGAAGCCTTAGTAGATAAATTAGATGTACCTCGTGATTTTAGTCGGAATCCGTTATTTGATACGATGCTTGTCCTACAAAACATGGACCAAACCATATTGGAGCTAGATCAATTAAGAATCACACCATATGACTTTGTCCATTCCATTTCGAAAGTAGATATGACGCTTTTTGCTTCCGAGGCAGACGGAGAAATTCATTGTAAATTACAATACAGCACAGCGTTATTTAAGCGCGAGACCATTGAGCAGTTCGCCAAGCATTTCCGAATGATCGTGCGTGTCTTTACGGAAAATATCGGGATCAAGCTAGCCGAAATTCCTTTATTAACAAAAGAAGAACAAGCTGACCTCCTGACAAGAACATCTGGAATAAAAGCAGATCCTCCACGTGATATGACGATGTATGATTTGTTTGAAGCATGCGTAAAGAAATACCCTGTACAAAATGCTGTCGTGTTCGGAAACGATAAACTGACTTATCAGGACCTACATGAAAAGGCAAACCATGTTGCAGCTCTATTACAGGCAAAAGGGGTACGTCCCAATAAGATCGTTGGAATTATGACTCCTCCATCGTTAGAAATGATGGTTGGGATTATGGGGATTTGGAGAGCAGGTGGAGCCTACCTACCAATCGACCCGGATGCTCCAATAGAGAGAATTACTTATATGCTAGAAGACAGCAAGGTAGACGTTGTTGTAACATTGAACGATTTGTCAAATGCTCTTCCAGCATCAGTAAGTACCCTTGCGCTGGATAAAGCAATGCTGGATCATGTGCTACAGCTACCTGCTACAACGAAGGTGAGTTCAGAGGATTTGGCTTATGTAATCTACACATCCGGTACGACCGGAATGCCAAAAGGAGTGCAAATTACTCATCGTAACGTAATAAACTATGTTTTCGCATTTTCGCGTCAGGCTAATGTAACATGGCAAGACAAGACAGTGCTCGTATCTTCCTACGCATTTGACTTAGGCTATACAGGGATTTTCTCTGCTATTTTGTCAGGCAGCCAATTACATTTATTAACAAAGGATGAATATATCAATACCGAACGCTTACTATCGTATATCAGTGAAAATCAAATCACTTATGTTAAATTGACTCCTTCTCTTTTTAGTGTAGTCGTTCAAAGCGAGTCATTCATGAAGACAAATGATTGCGATTCCCTACGTTTGATTGTAATGGGGGGAGAGCCAATTCGAGTGACCGATGTGATGGCATATGTTGATCAATACCCGTCTGCACAGATAATGAATCACTATGGTCCAACAGAGACAACCATTGGGTGCATCACTTCTATATTGCATGCAGGTAATTGTAAGGAATTTGCAAACCGACCGTTTATAGGTAGTCCGATTGCTAATACACAGGTATACATTCTTGACGGAAGAGGTCAGATAGTCCCGCCTGGCATTGTTGGAGAGCTATATATTAGTGGTGAAGGTGTATCTAAAGGATATTTGAACCAGCCTAGTTTAACAGATGAAAAATTTGTTTCAAATCCATTTAACCCCGGGACGATTATGTATCGTACAGGTGATCTTGCGAGTTATTTCTCAAATGGAAATATAGAATTTGTAGGAAGAGCAGATCAGCAAGTTAAAATTGCCGGGTATCGCATTGAACTGGGTGAAATTGAAAAACAATTATTACAGCATACATTCATCAAAGAGGCAGTTGTTATTGCTGTGCAAGAAGAAGAGTCGCACTCACTGTATGCTTACTTTGTTTCTGAACAAGAAATTACAGTATCTGATTTGCGAGTGCATGTGGGTAGCATGTTACCCACCTATATGATTCCTTCTTATTTTGTTCGCATGGATAAAATTCCACTTACACCAAATGGCAAGGTAGACCGCAAAGCTCTTCCGAAGCCTACGGGAACCATTATTACAGGCGCAGAATTCGTAGCTCCGAGAAATCATATAGAAATGAAAATAAGTGACATTTGGGGTGAAGTTCTTTCTGTTACCAAATTTGGGGTAGAAGATAACTTTTTTGCATTAGGCGGCCATTCGTTAAAAGCAATGAGCATGATTTCTAAATTAAACAAGTCATTTCAGATAGAGGTACCGTTTAAAACAATTTTTGAAAATCCGACAATTGCTACATTGGCTACATACATTTCCCAAGCTGAAAAAAGCGATTATGTGGATATTCAACCGGCTCCGCTGCAAGAATATTATCCTGTATCTTCGGCCCAAAAGAGAATGTATATCCTTCGTCAGTTAGCCGGAGCTGATCTTAGCTATAATATGCCAGGTGTAATGTATATTGACGGGAAGCTGGATGTACAACGGCTTGAGCTAGCAATGAAGGCACTAGTTCAACGGCATGAATCATTGCGAACTTCCTTCCACTCCGTTAATGGTGAAATTGTTCAACGTATACATGAAGAGATCGACTTTTCCATATCTTACTCGTCATCAACTGAAGATCAACTAGATACCCTGATTACAAACTTTATGCAGCCATTCGAACTTTCACTTGCACCGCTATTACGTGCTGGAGTAGTTAAATTAACAGAAGAACGTCATCTTTTCTTAGTAGATATGCATCATATTATAGCGGACGGTGTTTCCTTAGGAATTTTTATCAAGGAATTTGTTCAACTATACCAAGGAGAGGAATTGACTGAGCTTCGTTTGCAGTATAAGGATTTTGCTGCTTGGCAGAATGAATGGTTTGAAACAGGTGTATTAAATAAACAGGAGACGTATTGGCTTACTACTTTTGCAGGAGAAGTCCCTCTTCTGAATTTGTCGACTGATTTCCCGCGTCCGCTTGTGAAAAGCTTTGAGGGGGATCGATTTGTTTTTGGTACAGGCACGAACCTGATGCAGGATTTATATCGAGTTGCAAATGAGACAGGGACAACTCTGTACATGGTCTTATTAGCAGCTTATAATATCTTCCTTTCTAAGTATTCTGGTCAAGAGGATATTATTGTTGGTTCGCCTATTGCCGGAAGAACTCATGCTGATGTAGATCAAATAGTAGGAATGTTTGTAAATACTTTGGCTTTACGAAATTATCCGGTTGGAACAAAACCGTTTAGAGAATTTATCGAGGAAGTAAAGCATAATACCTTACAGGCCTATGAAAATCAGGACTACCCATTTGAGGTGTTAGTCGAAAAATTGGATGTACATCGTGAATTGGGTCGAAACCCATTATTTGACACGCTTTTCATTTTACAAAATACGGACAAAAAGATCTTTGAGATTGATAACTTAACTTTCCATCCATATATTACAGATGTTACCCAAGCAAAATTCGATCTCACTTTAGAAGCAACAGAAGAGAATAGGGAAATCGTATTCTGCCTCGAATATTGCTCTAAGCTCTTTAAGAGGGAAACCATTGAACGTATGGCGTCTCATTTCTTACAAATTATACGAGCAGTAACTGAGAATCCAGAGGTCACTTTATCTGAAATCAATATGCTTACATTAGAAGAACAACAACAGGTACTTGTTGATTTTAATGATAATCACGTGTCATATCCTACAGGAACAATTCAGAGCTTCTTTGAAGAACAGGTAGAACGAACACCTGACCATATCGCACTTTGTTATGCAGGCCAAACATTGACGTATCGCCAGTTAAATGAGAAAGCTAACCAACTGGCAATGTTTTTGCGAAATAAAGGAGTACAACCTAATCAAATTGTAGGGATCATGGCAGAACGATCCTTTGAAATGATTTTCGCGATTTACGGGGTGTTAAAAGCAGGAGCAGCTTATTTGCCTATTGATCCAGCTTATCCACAAGATCGTATCCAATATTTGCTTGAGGATAGCGGTGCTTCTATACTCTTAATTCAATCGCATCTGATGAAACAACTCCCAACTGATATCGAATGGATAAACCTTGGGGATGAGCACATTTATGTAGGAAGTGGCGAGAATCTATTCAACGTAAATCAAGCATCTGATCTGGCTTATCTCATTTACACATCCGGTACGACAGGTAAACCAAAAGGAGTCATGATAGAACACCAGTCTGTTATCAATTGCTTGCTGTATCGAAAAGAGGAGTATGGCTTTAGCCCTAATGATAAGATTTTGCAGATTTTCTCATTTGCCTTTGATGGATTCGTTGCTAGTCTGTTCCCTCCTATGATGGGAGGAGCGATTTCTGTCTTACCTAGAGAGGAAGAGGCCAAAGACCCATTTGCTCTTAGAAATGTAATAGCAGGGGAAAATATAACGCATTACCATGGCGTGCCTAGTTTGTTTCATGCCATTCTGGATTGCTCAACAGCCGAGGATCTAGATTCGTTGGGTAACGTTTCGCTAGGGGGAGAAAAAATAACTCCTCAGCTTGTACAAAAGGTCCAGCAAATAAATCCTGCAATCGAAATTAATAATGAATATGGTCCAACAGAGAATAGTGTTATTACAACAATTAAGCGCTCAATTGAGGTAGGGGAAACAATTACAATTGGCCGTCCTATTGCCAATGTAGCCGTGTATATTCTTGATAGCAATCATCTGTTACAGCCCGTTGGAGTAATCGGTGAATTGTGCATCGGCGGCCGAGGCTTAGCAAGAGGTTATTTAAATCGCCCAGACCTTACAGAAGAAAAATTTGTGCCTAATCCATTCGTGCCAGGTGAACAAATGTATAAAACGGGTGATTATGCGAAATGGTTACCAGATGGCACGATTGAATATATTGGCAGGATGGATGAACAGGTTAAAATTAGGGGCTATCGAATTGAGATTGGTGAGATCGAAAATGCTATTCTGACATTCGATCAGATCAATGAGGCAGTTGTTGTCGTTTCAGAGGATTCAACCGAACAACAGTTATTAATAGCCTACTTTACAGCAGAAGAGGAGATCACATTAGCTGAACTGAGAGCGCATCTAGCAAAGGCATTACCTGATTACATGATTCCAACCTATTTTGTGCAGCTAGAGGCTTTCCCTACAACTCCAAATGGAAAAATGGATCTTAGAGGATTACCTAAGCCAGAAGGTGATCCGATACTAGGGACAATCTATGTAGCTGCTAGAAATGCAACTGAATCCAGGTTAGTCGAGATTTGGCAGAATGTGCTAGGACTTGCGAGAATTGGTGTGAATGATAGCTTTTTTGATATAGGCGGTCATTCATTAAGAGCTATGACAGTGATGTCGCTTGTGCATAAGGAATGTGGCGTAGAATTGCCTTTGAAGGTGTTATTTGAAAAATCTACAATTGCCCAATTAGCTACATTCATTGATCAGGCTGCGAAAAGTAAGTATGTCCCTATTCAAGCTGTTTCGCCAAAAGAGTATTACCCGGTGTCATCTGCGCAAAAAAGGATGTATATCCTTCGTCAGTTTGATGGAGCAGGAACCATTTACAACATGCCAAATGCGCTTTACATGGAGGGCAAGCTAGACTATTTACGCTTTGAAGAGACTCTACAGCAATTAATAAACCGACATGAGGCATTGCGAACCTCCTTCCACTCTGTAAACGGTGAACCAATGCAACGTGTACATCAGTCAGTAGAACTTCCCATTTTCTATAACGAAGCCTCGATAGATCAAGTAGATCAGCTTGTAGATGAATTCATTCAAATGTTTGATCTTAAAGTAGCTCCTTTATTACGGATTGGGCTCATCAAATTAGAGGAAGAAAAACATCTTTTCGTAATGGATATGCACCATATTATCTCAGATGGGGTATCAGCAGGAATCTTATTTGAGGAATTTGCAACGCTATATCGTGGGGAGAGTTTGCCAGAACTTCAGATTCAATATAAGGACTTCGCTGTTTGGCAAAATGAATTATTCGCGTCGGACGCCATCAAAAAACAGGAATCCTACTGGACAAACACATTTGCAGGTGAAATCCCTGTTCTCCATTTACCAACCGATTATTCTAGACCTACTGTACAGAGCTTTGATGGGGACCAAGTTATTTTTCATACCGGTAAGAAAGTAACGGAGGATTTATACAAGCTGACGAATGAAACTTCAACAACATTGTTTATGGTATTGTTAGCTGCATTTCATGTCCTACTCTCAAAGTACTCTGGTCAAGAAGAAATCGTGATAGGGTCGCCCATTGCTGGTAGAGTTCATCCTGATACAGAAAAAGTAATGGGTATGTTCGTAAATACATTAGCGTTGAAAAACAATTCAAGTGCTCAGAAGTCTTTCAAAGCATTTTTAACAGAAGTAAAACAAAATACGTTGGAAGCCTATGAAAATCAGGATTATCCATTTGAATCACTTGTCGAAAAATTAGAAATCCAAAGGGACTTAGGGCGAAATCCTTTGTTTGACATTATGTTTATTTTGCAAAATATGGAGAAAAAAGCGTTTGTACTAGATGATCTACAAATAACACCTCATGTTACACAAAGGGGCTATTCAAAATTCGATTTGACATTAGAAGCAAACGAAGAGTCATCTGGCTTACAGTTCTCGCTCGTATATAGTACGAGGTTGTTCAAGAAGGAAAGCATCGAAAGAATGGCTGGTCATTTCCTGCAAATACTCGATACTATTACGAAACAACCAGAATTAGCCTTGTCAGAGGTCAGCTTGTTATCTGAAGAAGAAAAGCATCAAATTCTTGGTGAATTTAACGAAACATCAACAGACTATCCAAGAACGCTCACCATTCATCAATGGTTCGAGGAGCAAGTAGAGAAGCATCCAGATCATATAGCTGTTGTAGCAGAGGGCAATACATTAACGTATCGAGAGTTGAATAATAGGGCTAATCAAATTGCACGTATACTTCGCCAAAAGGGTGTTGTGGCAAATGACGTTGTCGGTCTTTTAGCTGACCGATCACATGAGATGATTGTAGGAATCATGGGAATTCTTAAAGCAGGAGGAGCTTATCTCGGCATTGATCCCGAGTATCCATCTGAACGAATTTCTTACATGATGGAAGATTGCCAAGTTAGCATTGTTCTTTCCCTGCGTCATCTGGCTTCGCGGCTTCAGGAAGAAGCGGACATGATTTTACTAGATGATGAGTGCTTGTATCAAGGGGAGCTGACTAATCTTCTAAGTATTACACGTCCAGGTGATTTAGCTTATATCATGTACACGTCTGGTTCGACTGGTAAGCCAAAAGGTGTAATGGTCGAACATCGAAATGTAATTCGCCTTGTCATACATGCTAATTATGTTCAGGTGAGACCAGAAGATCGAATGATTCAAACAGGTGCTATTGGATTTGATGCTATGACATTCGAAATTTTTGGAGCATTGCTGCATGGAGCGCGTTTATACCTTGTTCATAAGGATATCTTGTTGGATTCAGCGTTATTAGCTGGCTTCCTACAAGCTAATCAAATTACAACGATGTGGCTTACATCGCCGTTATTTAATCAATTATCACAAGACAATGAGAATATGTTTGCCAGTCTTACAGATTTAATTGTCGGGGGAGATGTCCTCTCGCCTAAACACATCAACAAGGTAAAACAAATCAATCCCCAGCTTGTAATTTGGAATGGCTATGGGCCAACGGAGAACACCACCTTCTCAACATGCTTTAGAATTGATGAGGAATTCCTCGATAACATACCGATTGGTAAACCAATAAGCAACTCGACTGCCTATATCCTTGATAACTATAATCACCTGCAACCAATCGGGGTTCCAGGAGAGCTATGTGTAGGAGGAGAAGGCGTTGCTAGGGGATACATGAACAAGCCTGAGTTAACAGCCGAAAAATTCGTATCTAACCCATTTGTTCCAGGAGAGCGAATGTATCGGACAGGCGATTTGGCTAGATGGTTGCCTAATGGAACAATTGAATATTTAGGACGAATTGATCAACAGGTAAAAATTAGAGGATTCCGAATTGAAATTGGTGAGATTGAATCTGTTCTTGCTAGACAAGATAAGGTGAAGGAGTCTGTCATAACTGTAGTAGAGGACAAGCTTGGTCAAAAAGCATTATGTGCCTATTACGTTTCAGAGGATGCTGCTGTTATACCACAATTGCGTGAACAGCTAGCTCAAGAGCTGCCATCCTATATGGTTCCTACTTTTTTTGTCCATCTGGAGAAAATGCCGCTTACAGGAAATGGAAAGGTAGATCGCAGAGCATTACCGATACCAGATGGTGACCTACGTGCAGGGACAGAATACGTAGCTCCAAGCAATCAGATCGAGGAAAAATTAGTTGAGATTTGGAAAAATGTATTAGGTGTCTCCAAGATCGGGGTTATGGACAATTTCTTTGAATTGGGAGGACATTCCTTAAAAGCTATGACCGTAATTTCCTTTGTGCATAAGGTGTTTCATGCTGAATTACCTTTAAAAATTCTTTTTGAATCACCGACAATTTATGCACTAGCCACCTATATTACTGGCGTAGAAAAAGGAAAGTACGTAGCCATTCAGCAAGCTGTCAAAGCCGATTTTTATCCCGTTTCCTCTGCACAAAAACGGATGTATATCCTTCATCAATTTGAAGGCTCTGGTATCAGTTATAACGTTCCAGGCGTGCTGTTCATCGAGGGTAGCTTGGATGACAAGCGTTTTGACTATGCGATGAGAGGTTTGGTCGAGCGACATGAGGCTCTGCGGACATCCTTTAAAACGATCAATGGTGATCCTGTTCAGATTATTCATGATCATGTAGACTTTGCCGTTGCTTATCAAGAAGCGGCAGAGGATCAAGTCGAACAAATCGTGGATGAATTTATTCAACCATTTGATTTGGAAATAGCTCCATTATTTAGAATAAGTCTTGTTCGTCTATCAGAAAAACGACATCTCTTCTTAATGGATATGCATCATATCATTTCTGACGGTGTATCTATGCAGATTATCATCAAGGAATTCGCCCAGTTGTATAATGGACAGCATCTGCCTGACTCTAAGATTCAGTATAAAGACTTTGCTGTATGGCAAAATGAGCTGTTCCAATCTGAAGTGATTCAGAAGCAAGAAGCGTTTTGGCTCGATACATTTGCAGGCGAATTGCCAATTCTAAATCTTGAAACTGATTTCCAGAGACCTTCCGTGCAAAGCTTTGAAGGTGACCATATCCTTTTTAACACTGGAAAACAGCTAATGGCTGAATTGCAGAATCTGTCTAATGAGACGAAAGCAACCTTGTATATGCTTTTGTTGGCAGCTTACAACGTGCTATTGTCCAAATACACGGGTCAAGAAGAGATTGTCATTGGTACACCAATTGCTGGTAGATCACACGCAGATGTAGAAAATATTGTGGGTATGTTTGTCAATACGTTAGCCCTGAAAAACAGACCATTCAGTGAGTTAACATTCCGTGAATTTATAGCCCAAGTAAAGGAAGATGCACTAGAGGCTTACCAAAATCAAGATTATCCCTTTGAAAGCCTTGTAGATAAGCTACAAATCCGACGTGATTTAAGTAGAAATCCAGTGTTTGACACTATGTTTAGCTTGGGTAAAACAGACTCAATTGGATTTGAGCTAGATGGACTCCGCTATATCCCTTATAAAATGAAAGGAGAAATAGCTAAATTTGATATCTCATTGGATGCCTTTGAAATGCAGGATGACATTCAGCTTCAATTTAGCTATTGCACCAAATTATTCAGAAAAGATACCATCGAGCATTGGGCAATCCATTATACTCAAATTTTACAGTCTATCGTTACGAATCCAGATAAAAAGCTTTCGGAAATCAGCATATTGTCAGAGTCAGAAAAAAATCAAATTGTGTTTGACTTCAATGCAACCAAGGCGTCTTATCCAATGAATAAAATGTTCCACCAGTTATTCGAGGAGCAGGTTGAGAAAACTCCTAATAATCTTGCTGTTATTTGTGAAAATGAACAGCTAACCTATCAGGAGTTAAATACGAAAGCAAACCAACTAGCACGCGTATTACGACAAAAGGGAGTTAAACCCGAGCGGACTGTAGGCATTATGGTAGATCGATCGCTGCATATGGTCGTTGGTATGTTAGCCGTATTAAAAGCAGGTGGAGCTTATGTCCCAATTGATATGGATTATCCTCAAGATCGTACGGAATTTATGCTCAAGGATAGCAATGCGATGCTGTTGCTTACCTTGCAAAATCTAGCAGAGCAGCTTGCATTTGCAAATGAGATCTTGTATTTGGATCAAGCTGAAAATTACCAAGGTGATGGTACTAATTTACTAAATGTCACTGAAAAACATCATATGGCTTACATTATTTATACTTCTGGGACAACAGGTAAACCAAAAGGAGTCGTAATCGAGCATCAGAGTTATATCAACATAGCATTTGCATGGAGAGAGAAGTATCACCTAAAGACATTCCCTGTTCGGTTGCTTCAGATGGCCAGCTTCTCTTTTGACGTATCTGCTGGCGATTTTGCTAGAGCTTTACTTCATGGCGGACAATTGGTGATATGCCCAAATGAGGCAAAACTTGATCCAGCTTCCCTTTATGACATGTTAAATAGATACCAAATAACAATTTTTGAATCAACACCAGCTCTAGCTGTACCTTTAATGGAATATATTTATGAACATAAGCTAGATATTAGTCATATGAAACTCTTAATTATCGGAGCAGATAGCTGCTCGATGGAGGATTACAGCTCGCTACTTGGTAAATTTGGTCACTCCATCCGAATCATTAACAGCTATGGTGTTACAGAGGCCTGCATCGATTCTAGTTATTTTGAACAACCATTAGAACTTCTGCCTTCAGTGGGAACCGCACCAATTGGTAAACCGCTTCCTAACACCACAATGTATATCATGGATCGACATGGAGGGCTGGTACCAATCGGAGTAGTAGGGGAATTATGCATTGGAGGAGCGGGGGTTGCCCGAGAATATCTAAATCGACCAGAGCTTACTGCTGAGAAATTTGTGGAGAATCCGTTTGTACCTAGAGAGAAGCTATATCGGTCAGGAGATGTAGCAAAGTGGTTACCTGATGGAAATATAGAGTTCCTTGGCCGAATCGATCATCAAGTAAAGATCAGGGGAGTTAGGATCGAGCTTGGTGAGATTGAGTCACAAATGCGGAAGCTTGATGGCCTCAGAGAAGTAGTCGTTGTAGCGAAGGAAGATCAAGCAAAGGAAAAATTCCTCTGCGCATATATGGTCACAGATAGAGAGGTAAGCACAGCAGAAATACGTGCCCATTTAACAACTCAGCTACCGATCGCGATGATTCCTACTACGTTTATTTCACTTGAGGTGATGCCATTAACTGCAAATGGAAAAATTGATAAGCGTTCCTTACCAGATCCACATCATGCTTTACTTACTAACACTTACGTGGCTCCTCGAACACCACTGGAATTACAGCTTGCTACGGTTTGGCAACAAGTTTTAGGCATCGAGCGAGTTGGAAGCAAGGATGATTTCTTCGCACTTGGTGGTCATTCCCTACGTGCTATGATGGTTATTTCTCACATGCATAAAGAGTATCAACTCGATATTCCTTTACGTGTTCTATTTGAAAAACCAACGATTGAAGAAATAGCGCAATACCTAGAAAGGGAGCGCACGAAGCAGATCATTTCGATCCTACCTGCTACAAAGCAAGACTACTATCCAGTCTCAGCAGCACAACGAAGAATGTTTATTCTTACTCAGTTCGATGGGGTAGATATCAGCTATAACATGCCTTCTATCATATTGCTGGAAGGAAAACTCGATTTAGCAAAACTAGAAACAGCGTTTAAAGGTTTAATCAACCGTCATGAGAGCCTACGCACATCCTTCGAGTTAGTGAATGGTTCTCCTGTACAGAAAATTCATACAGCAGTTGATTTTGCTATTACCCATCAGGTAGCTGTTGACGAAGAACTGGAAGAGATCATTGACGAGTTTATTAAACCATTCCAGTTAAATATGGCACCATTGCTTCGCGTCAAGCTTGTTCAAACCCGATTGGATCGTTATTTGTTACTGGTAGATACGCATCACATCATTTCTGATGGAGTATCATCTGGGATCATCATAAATGAATTAGCGGAATTGTATCAGGGGCATACGTTACCAGCGCTTGCGATTCAATATAAGGACTTTTCTGTATGGCAGCATGAACAGTCTCAGACAGCTATGTATAAAAAACAGGAAGAGCACTGGGTGCAAACATTTGCAGATGAAATCCCTGTGTTAAATCTACCGACAGATTTTCCAAGACCTACTACACAAAGCTTTGAAGGTGATTTAATCACAATGGGAACAGGCAAAGAGCTCATGGAAGGCTTGTATAAAATAGCTACCGATACAGGTACCACTCTCTATATGGTCTTGTTAGCGGCATATAATGTGCTGCTTTCCAAATATTCCGGTCAAGAGGATCTGATTGTGGGTACTCCGGTTACAGGCCGATCGCATGTTGATTTACAGAGCACTGTTGGAATGTTTGTCAATACATTGGCCATACGAAATAAACCAGTTAGATCAAAATCCTTTAGGGAGTTTTTATTAGAAGTAAAACTAAATGCATTGCGAGCCTATGAGAATCAGGATTATCCATTTGAAGAGCTGGTGGAGAAACTGAAACTACAACGTGAAGTAAGTAGAAATCCAATGTTTGATACCATGTTTACTCTCCAAAACAGAGGCGAAGAGGCAATAGAAGTAGACGATCTGCGATTTGTCGGCTATGAAGGAGACAATAAATCAAAGCACTCTAAATTCGATCTAACCTTAATCGCTACTGAAGAAAGTGACCAAATCATGATTAGTGTGGAATATTGCACGAAATTGTACCAGTCCGAAACGATTGAACGATTACTGGCTAATTTCCTCCAGATCATGAGAGCCATCATAGATAATCCTACTGTGAAAATAGCTGCTATCGAAATGCTGACGAATGAACAGAAAAACCGGCTTTTACTAGAGTTTACCAACACAGAGAAAAACGACCAGCAGGATACAACAATTCATCAGCTTTTTGAAGAACAGGTAAGAAAAACACCTGATCAAGTAGCACTTATTTGGAACAAGCAGAAAGTAACATATCAAAAGCTAAATGAAAAAGCCAATCAATTAGCGCGTACATTACGTAATAAAGGAGTCGTTGCTAATCAGCTAGTAGCGATTATGGCAGAACGTTCCGTTGAAATGATTATAGGCGTATTGGGAATCTTGAAAGCTGGGGCGGCGTATGTTCCTATTGATCCAGCTTATCCTATTGACCGGATTGAATATGTCTTACAGGATAGCGGTGCTATTCTTTTGCTGACACAGTCCTATTTGAGCTATAGCTCATCAGCTAATATAACGAGGCTGGATTTAGACGAGCAGAAGAATTATGTATCCGACGGGACGAATGTAAAGGCGATTAACAAACCAACAGACCTGGCCTACGTAATCTATACCTCAGGTACAACGGGACAGCCAAAAGGCGTTATGATTGAACATCGGTCCATTGTGAACTGCCTGCAATGGAGAAGAGACGAGTATGCCTTTACTCCAAAGGATAAAGCGTTGCAGATCTTCTCATTTGCTTTTGATGGATTTGTTGCCAGTCTGTTTGCCCCCATGCTTGGAGGAGCTACTTCGATCTTACCAAGAGAAGAAGAAGCAAAAGATCCATTTGCTCTGCGAAAATTGCTTGCTTCTGAATCGATCACTCATTACTATGGCGTTTCAAGTCTATTTAATGCCATCGTGGATAGCGCTATAACAGAGGATCTTAGCAAGCTACGTTGTGTCACTCTTGGGGGAGAGAAATTATCTTTGCAACTTGTACAAAAGATTAAACAAAAAAATCCTGCTATAGAGATTAACAATGAGTATGGACCTACCGAGAATAGTGTAGTTACGACGATTCAAAGAGCAATTGAAGTAAACCAAGCGATTACAATTGGTCGTCCGCTTGCCAATGTAGCTGTTTATATTGTTAATGCCGAGCATCATTTGCAGCCTATCGGTGTAGTAGGTGAGCTATGCATAGCAGGACGTGGCCTAGCCAGAGGTTATTTAAATCGACCAGAATTAACAGAAGAGAAGTTCGTTCGTAATCCATTCGTACCTGGGGAACGGATGTACAAAACAGGTGACTTAGCCAAATGGCGTCCAGATGGAACGATAGAGTATGTTGGCCGTGTAGATGAGCAAGTCAAGGTACGAGGTTTCCGTATTGAGATAGGAGAGATTGAATCTACCATCCTCCAGTATCAAGGTGTTGGGGAGGTAGTGGTCACTGCTCAAGAGGATCAACATGCACAGCAATATTTATGTGCATACTTTGTAGCTGACACGGAAGTTGTTCTGGCTGATTTGAGAAAATTTGTTTCCAAGGCATTACCTGCATATATGGTTCCTACCTATTTCGTACAGCTTATGAATCTACCGACTACTGCTAATGGAAAAGTAGATAAGAGAGCATTGCCAATGCCTCAAAATGTAGGCGTTGTAGGAAGAGAATATGTTGCTCCTAGCAGCATGATAGAGGAACAATTGACCGCTATTTGGCAAGAAGTATTAGAAGTAGAGCAAATTGGCATCACCGATCATTTCTTTGAAATCGGGGGACATTCCTTAAAAGCAATGCTTCTCATATCAAAGGTGTATGAGTGCATGCAGGAAGAATTGCCTTTGCATCTCGTATTCCAGCAACCAACGATTCAAAAAATGGCAGAATTTATCTTGCATAAGCAGTACGAGCAAAACGCGGGTCACCCCATTCTATTAAATAACAAAACAATTCGATCTGTATTTAGCTTTACACCGATTGGAGCCCACAGCACCTTCTATCAAAAGCTTGCTAAAGAAATCCATGATGTTTCTTTGTATAGCTTTGACTTCATAGAGGCCGATAATCGCATCGAGCAGTATATCAATGCCATGATACAGATTGATTCTGAGGGCCCGTACACGTTGATGGGGTATTCCTCTGGCGGTAACTTAGCTTTTGAAGTTGCTAAAGAGTTGGAAAACCAAGGACATCAGGTGTCAAGCATTATACTATTTGATTCTTATTGGAAGGAGAACGAAATCGAGCAAACAGCTATTGAAGCAAGAAAAGAAATAGAAGCCTTCTTCACAGAAATAGGAGCTCATAACGAGATGTTTAATATGACAAGAGATGATCTTGAGCTGTTCGTAACCAACGATTTTGTCAAACAAAGCTTTATTCAAAACATGCTCAGCTATCTAATGTTTTACAACCAATTGGTAAATGGAGGCAGGATAAAGGCTCCCATTCATCTTATCCAATCCGAGTATGAATCAGAAAACATAGCGGCCTATGAGGCTGAGAAATGGAATGAGGAAGTGTGGGCACAAGCATCTGAGCAATTTATACACTATCGTGGCCATGGAGAACATTCGAAAATGCTTAGCGGTGAACAGATTCCTAAAAATGCTTCCATGCTCGAAAGTATTCTTCAAGAGATTTTTGTCCTGAAGTAAATGTTGTACCGATGAAAGTTTCGTTTTCGTGATTTCCCCTATAAAGAATCTGAATTTGTAGGGGAAATCACTATCTATCTTTTCGAGAGGAGCAGCAGATGAATTTTCAAAAACAAGAGCAAGCACCCCTAAAAAAACCTGTATTCCAGTGGGTATTAACACATGTAAAACCATATCGTTTTTGGGTTTTTCTCTGTATCGTTACTTCTCTTATTGTAGCGACAGTCGAAATTTGGATGGGCATCTTAATTAGAACGATGGTTGAAAATACAAATGACTATCAGAAGCTAATAAGCTTTGCTACCCTGATTTTCGGATTAACGATTGTCGGCTTTGTTTCAAAATATTTCATAAAATTTTCAGCCGTAAAATTTAGCGCAAACGCTCTCCGAGATTTAAAAAATAATGTTACTAATCATATCGAAAAAATGCCTATTTCGGTGGTTGAAAAATATCACTCTGGAGATATTACCTCTCGCTTAACAAACGATGCTACGGTATTACAGAATTTTTTGCAGCAGCATTTCTACCAAATTTTTTATATGCCAATTATTTTTATTGGAGCACTTTGCTTACTTGTTTCTACTAATTGGAAATTGGTTGTGTTAAGCATCTCCATTTTGCCAGTAGCAATTTTGATTATGAATTTTTTGAGTAAACCTTTACAAAAACATACGGAAGAATTACAACAGAACCTTGGGAAAGCTAACTCCATCGCCCAAGATACGTTGGCAGGGATACATATGGTCAAAGCTTTTAATTTAACAGATGTGTTATTTGGGAAATATTCTTCTACCATGGCTATCGTTTTGCAGAAAGGAATTTTGGTAGAAAAGAAGCGGGCATGGATGACTGCACCTGGTATGTTGCTTTTCTCTGCACCAATCGTGTTTTTTATCGCATACGGAGGATATTTAATTCAAACAGGGGAGTTAGATTTAGGAAATTTGGTCTTGTTTAGTTATTTGCTTACCTACATTATAGAGCCACTTTCTCTCATGCCTGTATTATTTGCACAAGTTCAAGAGGTTTCGGGTGCATCTAAACGTATGTTCGATATTCTGGAACAGCCAATTGAACAAGAGGACAAGCCTTGCTTGGACATGGGAGCAAACACACAACCAGTTGTTTTTAACAACGTATCATTTGCTTATGATGGTCATGAAAAAATATTGGATCGGGTTAGCTTTACTTTATCTGAGAACAAAACAATTGCATTAGTAGGTGCTAGTGGAAGTGGAAAAAGCACAATCTTAAAACTATTATGTGGTTTTTACTCCGCGACAGATGAGAAGGAAGGCAGCAGCATCACTGTTTATGGACACAGTCTACAGGAATGGAACCTAAGCGACATGCGTAAGTATATTTCCCTGGTATCTCAAGACACCTATCTTTTCCCCGTATCTATTGCCGAAAATATAGGGTTCGGAAAAACAGATGCTACAAGAGATGAGATCATTGCCGCAGCAAAGGCAGCAAATGCCCATCAATTCATTATGCAGCTTCCTGAAGGCTACCAAACTATCGTTGGGGAAAGAGGATCACGCTTATCCGGGGGACAAAAACAACGTATTGCAATTGCTCGGGCTATTTTAAAAGATGCACCTATTCTGCTACTAGACGAACCTACCTCCGCATTAGACACCCAATCCGAAGCACTGGTGCAAGAAGCACTTGAACAGATGATAAGAAATCGTTCGGTTCTTGTTGTTGCCCACCGTCTCTCAACGATTAAGGAAGCCGACGAATTGCTGGTATTAGATAGGGGACATATTGTCGAGCGTGGAACACATACGGAATTACTTACGAAAAATGGAGTATATGCGAGACTTTATAAAAAGCAATTTATTGAGGGAGAAAATAAAAGGATGGCAGACGAGGAGGTATACTCATGTTCTTAAAAAAATGGCTCAACGAACTTGTATATCTGCTATCTTTTATGGGGTCTAGAAAGAAGAAATATATTTTTGGTATGCTAGGTGACGGCTTTATTCAAGCTGGTATTGTGATCGTTTTACCGTTTGTATTTAAAGATGTAACTGATTTTGCTAGCGGCAGCGGCAGGGATACCGCTTTGTTAATTCGTGCGGTACTTATGATTAGTGGAACTCTGCTGCTAGTGAGTATCTTGTCCCCAACGTTTAGCTATATGTATCGTCGTACGGTCAAAGAGGTAATGGCTGATGTGAGGCTAATCTTATTTAAACAAGTAGGGAGATTGCCATCCCGCTACTATGAACAGCATCATTCCGGCGATATTATGTCCAGATTGAGTAATGATTTACTGACGATGGAGCGGACGTATTCAGAACATATCAAGACGATTGCGATCGTTCTCATTTCTTTACTAGGTTCCTTGACGGGTATGTTTTTATTAGATTGGAGATTTGCTTCAGTACTGGTTGGCCTTAGTGCAGTAACTCTTTATATTAATACACGATTTGCTAAATCCGTGCGTAAGATAAGTGATAAAACACAACTACAACAAGGAGTTTTGACGGAAAGATTGAATGATTTTTTAGCCGGGCTGCCTATTATTAAAATATTCCATTTAAAACATGTTGTCACACAACGCTACATCGAGATGAATGAACATGTAACCTCTTCAACAATTAAACAAGGTCATAAGAATGCATTGTTAGAAGGAACCAACTTTTTCATTAACTTTTTAAGCTTTGGTGGGATGCTGGTTTTTGGGATTATCATGGTTGCTCAAGACGTAATCGGTGTAGGCTCTCTTGTAGCAATCATTCAACAGCAACTATTAGTAACAGTAGGATTTCTTCACCTGGGCCAGGTTTTATCGATTCTACAAAGCTCTCTTTCAGGTGCTTCTCGTGTTATTGAGCTCCTTTCAGAACCAATTGAACCTGAACGTTATATCCCCTTACCCGATGAGCTACCTTATCAAAAGGATAAGGTGTTAGAAATGAATCAGATTGTTTTTGAATATGATTCTGACGCGAAAGTATTAGATGATTTTTCATTCTCGATTGGAGAGGGCGAAACGGCTGCTCTTGTAGGAGCCAGTGGCAGTGGAAAAAGCACAGTGATTAAATTATTACTGGGGTACTATCCAGCTAAAAGCGGGTCTATCCTCATGTTTGGCAAAACAATTGGAGAATATAGCCTTCAAGAAATGAGAAGCCTGATCGCTTATGTTCCACAGGATGCTTATTTATTTGAGGGAACAATTGAAGAGAATATTCGCTATGGAAAGCTAGACGCTACTCATGAGGAAATCGTTGAAGCTACTAGAGCAGCATACGCGCATGATTTTATCATGGGTCTTCCAAATGGCTATGAAACCCGTGTAGGGGAGCGTGGCGCCATGCTGTCTGGTGGTCAGCGTCAACGAATAGCGATTGCTCGGGCCATTATAAAAAATGCACCTATCCTTTTATTGGATGAAGCCACCTCAGCGTTGGATTCTGGATCAGAATATTGGGTGCAAAAAGCCTTAGCCGAACTCATGAAAGATCGAACAACTCTAATCGTCGCACATCGTCTTTCTACAGTAGAGGAAGCTGATATGATTTATGTTGTAGATCGAGGAAAGGTGGTTGAGAACGGGCGCCATCAAGAACTTCTTTCGAAAAATGGGTTTTACTCTACCTTGTATAAGATGCAAACAAGCCTTTCAGAGGAGCATGGGCTTAAAGCATCTTCTGTTTAACCATTTTTTCTCTCATAGCAAAAATAACAACGTATCGCTTGACAGTAGCAAAAAGCTGACTATAATTAATAAAAAGCAACTATGTTTTCTGCTTGTTAACATTTACATATAAAAGGCATTGAAAAGGATAGTAGATAATCAAGTGTGTGATTAGAGAGCTGCCCCTTGGCTGGAAGGGTGGTGACGGACTGATTATTGAATGTCACCTTTGAGCTTTACTCGCCAAAGATTGAGTAAGATCGAGTAGTGAGTAACGGTTGGTCTCGTTAATAGACCCGAGTCATGATAATTGACTTACAGAGCTTGTTTTTGTGAAAAAGCAAGAAAGCTGAGTGGTACCGTGTAAAATATACACCTCAGAATGAGATGATAAATGTCATTTCGTTCTGAGGTTTTTTATTTTTTTATAAATGATGTAAAATTTCATATCTTCATGACTTGCAATGAATAGGAGTAGTAGAAAGAAGCTCTAGATGTACAGAAATCCGTTCCACGGCTGAGAGAACGGGCACTATCTTTTTCCGAAGTCGCCTATGAGCAGTGTATGTGAAAAGCAAATGCCCAAGTAATATACACCGAGTGATCCACGTTATAGGATGAAAGTCTATGACTTCATAATGTCTAATTCTCGTGAGTGAATTAGAGAAAACTGGGTGGTACCGCGAACCTCTCGCCTCAGTCATCATTTTTACGATGATAAGGCGAGAGGTTTTATTTTTTTGAGAAAAAGGAGAAGAAAAATGAAACAGCTATCATGGAAGGAACAGTTGTATATTGGACTTATGTTATTCGCTTTATTTTTTGGAGCAGGTAATCTAGTATTTCCCCCTGCACTTGGATTTTCGGCAGGCGAAAATTTATGGCAGGCTATGCTTGGCTTTCTCATTACTGCTGTTGGCCTACCGATCTTAGGGGTAACTGCGATTGCGAAAAGTGGGGGCTTAGATGTCTTAACGAATCGGGTGCATCCTATTTTTGCTATCGTATTTACCTTGACGACTTACTTATGCTTGGGGCCCTTTTTAGTTATACCGCGTGCAGGTAACGTTGCATTTGAAATGGGTGTTGTTCCCTTTTTACCTGATTTTTTACGTGCTAATTCATTGACATTAACAGTGTATACAGTTATTTATTTTGTCATCAATTTTTGGCTCTGTCTCAATCCTTCTAAGATGTTTGCACGTATTGGAAAAATTTTAACCCCTATTTTACTTAGCATGATTACAATCATTTTTATACAAAGCCAGTTTTATCCGATTGGTGATTTTGGGAAACCAGTTGAGGCGTACCAACAGTCCGCTACCTTCAAAGGCTTTATGGAAGGCTATATGACAATGGATACATTAGCTGCATTACTATTTGGAGGAGTAATCGTTGCAGCCTTTGAGAGAAAAAATATCTCGAATAAAAAACAAATTGCCCGTCTTACGATGAGAACGGGGGTATTTGCTGGATTCCTACTAGCTCTAATCTATCTTATGCTGGGGTATTTAGGGGCGGTTAGCCAAAGCTTATTGCCTTCTTATCAAAATGGAGGAGAGATTTTGACGGCTGTTTCCACCAATTTATTTGGACAATACGGAACGATCTTACTAGGAACAGTATTTACTCTTGCTTGTATTACAACATCGGTTGGCCTGATAACCTCCTGCGGACAGTATTTCGCAAAGCTTATGCCACGTTTTTCTTATACGGTGTGGACGGGAATCGTGTGCTTTACGAGTATGATTATTGCTAATTTGGGACTTAATCAAATTATTGTTTTTTCAGTACCCATTCTGTTAGTGATTTACCCATTAACAATTGTTTTAATCATTTTATCCTTTGGACATTCCCTTTTTAAAGGATATAAGTCAGTTTATAAAATGAGCTTGCTGGGAACGGCTATGATTAGTTTAGTAGACGCCTTACAGCAAAGTAAATTCGTAGATGTTTCGTTCATTACAAACATATATCGTTACCTTCCGTTGTATGAGCAAGGAATAGGGTGGGTACTACCAGCCTTAATTGGTGCATACATTGGCTTTTTATGGGGGAAAGGAAAAGAAAATCAGTTGCAGCTAGGGAAAACATCCCATACTTCCTTTTCACAAATAGAGGAGGGCCAGTAAATAGATAAGGCGTTGCAGAATAAATCGCCCTATATCATCTGCGCCATATCAATCCTTATTTAATATTGCTACCCTGTGGAACAATCATAAGCAAACAGTCGATCTCACGAGCATGAGGGTGAGAACGGCTGTTTTTCCTTGGCATCCTTATCGTAATGTTATATTGACCACTACTAAAAACTCTGCATCACATTCTCGATGCAGAGTTTTTAGTAATCAACGGGATAAGCTAACTGTTTGAGCGCCGTGTTCTCCAATCCATTCATCGTTGTGGAAAATCCATGGCTATTCCTGCGAATCTGCTGAGAAAAAGAAAGGGAGTTTGTGAGTTTTACTTACTGTTGTCACTAAATACTTGTTTTTTTCATCTTTATTTAGTGTAATTTTGACACGAATTATAATATATTTTGTCATTATACTAAAGTTTTATCAGACGTTCACGAAAAATAAGGCTTTAGACTCGCACTCCAAAACTGGTGCGGGTTCTCAAACTTTAAAAACTTCTGTCTCTAATAAATATGTTTTAGACTGTGTTAACTAATATAAATAAATGCAGTCTAAAACTTGAAAATAAAGTCTTTCTGTAACTCTTTATTACAAATTTAAAGAACTACATGTTTATCGCATATGTGCTTAGAAATTTAATTGGAAAATCTAAAGAGGTAATTCAGGAACGAAATAACATGTTTCTGAATTACCTCTTTTTAATATACTATCGAACCCGTTAGTTAAATAAATTTGTTGTCTGTTTTTATTGAGTGTCTTCGTTGCTTTTGTACTCCAAAATATCACCCGGCTGACAATCCAAAGTCTTACATATCGCTTCTAATGTTGAAAAACGAATCGCTTTTGCTTTCCTGTTTTTCAGAATGGAAAGATTCGCCATAGTAATTCCAACCCTCTCCGAAAGTTCTGTTACGCTCATTTTCCTTTTTGCCAACATTACATCAATATTGATGATAATCGCCATGATATACACCTCAGATCGTTAAATCATTTTCTGATTTTATATTAATAGCTTCTTGTAAAAGTCTTTGGAGAACAGCAGCAAAAACGGCGATCACCATAGAGGCGAAAATAATGACCAATCCGATTGGTCTGAAACTTGGAGGGTCAACTCTCTCCGCCATGAGATTGTAGAGTGGCATACCTAGCAGGTACAAGGTACTGATTGTGATGGCACAGTATTTTATATTCTTTAAAGCCTTTACGGATAATTCCGAGAACGCTTGGTTCTTATCAATATAGTTTAAAAGTTTAAAAGCTTGATACAGAGCAAAGTAAAAAGGTATCGCTGCCGCGTACATATCGATTAAAACGAGGGATTTCATATAAGCAATATCTGGATACAATTCTCCAGCAAAATTCCCGATCTTAGGCACCAAAAATATGCAGAATGCAAGAACTGGGATTCCAATAAGAATATTAGCTATCTTCAAAAAGAGTGTTGTTCCCCGTTTCATAAAGAGCACCTCGCTAATTTAATTATAAAATGACTTTAACACGTAATTTATTGTTTTACAATAAATTTATATCGTTTTTTATTACATTGTTATTGTTAATGGAATATCCTTTTTATTTTAAGCAAAAAAATAAAAAGCATTTCTCATTACAAAGAAATGCTCTTACTTTAAAATGTTAAATTTACAACTTGTTTAACAAAACAATAAAATAAGCAGACTGCGGTAGTCTGCTCAACAATGTATAGTATTCAACTATCGTATCCGTTAGTTCAACACAATATAAGTGTGCTGAATAGCATGAAACGTGATAAATCCCGGTATTTTGATCCTATTGCCACTTTGTCACAGACCGAAGAGCTTGCTGAAGGGTTAACTGATGAGAAAAAGGCTTAGCTATTATTAAGAAAGCAAATAAAAACCCTTAGGGCTAAAAAATCCCGAGGGTTTTAAATCCTTTCAAGTCCTGATCCGTATGCATATCTTTGGCCATTACTCCTTTTCTTATTGAAGCTGGCACGAAAAAACGGTTCAGGACGACTTCTTTTATCTACAGTATCTTCCAAAAGACCTCTTCTCCTCATGATACTTTTTGATTTTTACAAGTTACAGCAATCCCATTTTTACATCCGTTTGTTTTAACAATAGACCGTTTCCTTGATGTAATAGGGGAAGCCGGTCTATTTACGTGTTGGTGATGAGTGGAACAGACATCTCACTTACAGAAACATTTCAAGCACGCATAATAGGATGATTGTGCCGCTGATGAGGGTCCCAAATTTGCCAAGATGCAAGGAGCAAATTTTGATCTTTCTTACTTTTTCTCCAAAGGCTAGACTCATCCACAGAGTGAAAAAGCTGGAAAGAGATACTGTGAAAGTGATCGTAATGGCTGGGAGTTTATGAAAAAAAGCAATTAGTTTGTTTGATAAGGCATGAATCGAAAAAGCAAGTAGCAGAATCGTTGCTTCTCCTATTTTTAGTGGAGCAGATTTATGACAATAGGAGCATTCAGCAGTGCTTAGCATGTGCGTAAGCTGTTTGGAAAAAATGTTTTCAAGAACGATCACATTTTTTCGATCGATCGCTAATAAAATAATTTGACTAACAATTACACTTACTAAGAAGCCAACGACGAGAAGGGAAATCCACTGACCAAAATAAATGCTGCTTAAGCTAACGAGTAAATAGATCAGAGGGATCCATATCGCAGTTACATTTAAATTATGAAGTTCTCTTAAGCTATGAGCTAAGGTAGCACTTAATTGATCCAGACTAGATGATGAGGCAAGACCAACTAATAACAATGCATTCATTGGAATACACTCCTTTTTGATAATGAACTTAGTTGTTAGTTACTTTTCCTACGTGAAAGCTATCTATATCATGAAAAAGCTTTTTCTTACTTGTATGTTACGAAAACGTTTAGAAAATGTGCGTATTGCCAGTGCCCAATGTTTACTTTATCTAAACAGGTTTGCATTCATAAATGTAAATGGGGGAGGATGGGTAATGGGAAACCAGTCAAAAGAGACAGAATTAGGAATTCTCATTAAGAAATTACTTCAAGAACGGTCAATGTCCATGCGCAAACTAAGCAAGCAGTCTAGAATCAATGTGGCAACCATTTCTCGAATTATAAATGGGAAACAAGCTGCTCGCCCAAGGCATTTGGAGCAAATCAGTAAGTGTCTTGAAGTATCAATGGACCTTTTATATGTAGCGGCTGGATATCCTTTAACAATCTCTAGAGAGCCTCTACCATCTGATATTCATACCTCCATTGACCACATCCAAAAGGTTCTTGAATCATCAGGCTTATTCGACTGGAAATATACAACGAAGCAGGTGCAACAAGAATTAGAAAAATATGAAAAGCATGCACAAACGAATGAAGGAAGTAGAATCATTAAAGAAGAGTTTCAAGAGAAAGTTGAGAATGTGAATGGAGAAGGACCGTTTATTGAGCAATTAAAAGAAATGTATGGGCGATTTTACCATGAGGAGATTCACCCACTAGAGAAGGCTGTGATTGGCAGTGCGCTACTATATTTTATTTTGTCAGTTGACATCATTCCTGATTATGTCTTTCCCATTGGATATCTGGATGATGCAATTGCGGTTCAACTGACATTGCAAAAACTAGAGATGATAGAAGAGCAGAGGAGGAATGGGGATAGGGAATAAAACGTTTCAACTGATTAATAACAGGGGGGCTTGTTCAGATATAAACGTAAGAGTTGTTCTTGATCAAGAACAAGTGTTTTTGTATTATGATGAGTAGAAAATAGAAGGTACATATAAATGGCATACGATAGAGTCTGATGGTTAATAAAAAGCATCAAAAACAAATTGTACTATGTACTAATTGTACATATAGATTTTAGAAACATTGTGGTTTGTAATAGCTCCTTTTCCTCTTATAGCTCACTGTTTATCAGTTTAAACGAAAGTACTTATTCCTTTTGCCAAAAGGGGGAAAGAAAAAGAAACCATTGTATATTTTTTCCTTTTATGTACAATTAGTACATAGTACAATAATAGAAAGAAGGTGACACTCCACTATGTCAGAACGAGAAAGCACTGGGTTTTTAATGAAACAAAGAGCCTTTCTTAAGCTATATTTGATTACTATGGTGGAAATGAAAAAGGGATATGCCCTACAAATGCTTGATATTTTACAGCATGACTTTAAAAATCTTGGTTATCGACCGAATCACGCGGAGATTTATCGTTCTCTTGATGATCTTGTAGAGGATGGAATTTTGTATCGTGTAAAAAAGCTTCAGCCTAATATGAATTCGAAGCATAAGGAAGTTGTTTATTATCATTTTGTTTCGGACGGCGGATTTGAAGCAGCGATGCGTTATAAGGCAAACGTAAAAACGGATCTAGACAGATGTATCAAAATATTGCGAAAAGCAGTTGCAGATAACTATTAAGAAGATCATGACCAAGAACTGAACCAAAGTAGCCCTCTTACATGATTACCTTAAAAAGTCAAAATGAAAGCAACCGATAAGCCGTTAAAAAATGGGGATATCGTAACCATAGACTTTGTTGCTAACTTGCATGGTGGTCTTGCGGATTCGCTTGGACAATACAGTCGGGTACCATTTCTGAAGAAGCCAGACATTTATTGCAGGTTACGAAGGGCCTATGGTTAATGTTGGCTCATGGCATGTGAAAATAGATGCAAATACTTGGACAGCTCTCACTGTTGATGGTAAACTCTCCGCTCAATATGAGCATACTGTGGCGGTAATTAAGGATGAACCTCTGGTTTTTACGGAACAAGAGTAATTCCTCTCTAGTATGACGAAACATGCTATTCTTCTTTTATTTCCTTTCCAGGGATTCAAAACGTGAAAAAGATTACTTCCAAATACTCTTACAAGGTATAAGAACCCATGGTTTTTGGAAACAACTGTTTTCAACAAGGATTGAAAAACGGAGGATAACGAATGACACGTAATGACTTAGGAAGGGAAGACCTACCACGCTTTCCTGACCCATACTGGAAAGATTTCATTCAATTGCCGACATTTCCGGCCTTGCAAGAAGACCTAAAGGTAGATGTGGTTATCATTGGCGGAGGAATAACTGGCATCACAGCTGCCTATCTTCTCGTAAAGGAAGGCTTGAAGGTAGCATTACTAGAAGCCAATCGGTTAGTAAATGGAACTACTGGGCATACAACAGCTAAAATTACAGCCCAGCACGATTTGATTTATGATGAATTAATCAGTCATATGGGACAAACAAAAGCAAGACTGTATTATGAAGCCAATTCAGAAGCACTCCAATTTATTAAGCAGACTGTTTCGGAGCATCAAATCAACTGTGATTTTAGTCAACAGGATGCCTATATTTATGCTACTACCAAAGAGTATGCCCATAAGCTGGAGCAAGAGTATTCGGCCTATCAACAGCTTCGTATTCCTGGGGAGCTGGTCAATGACATCCCCTTTGATATTAACATTCATAATGCGTTATCAATGAAAGATCAAGCACAATTCCATCCGTTAGCTTATTTAGACAAGCTTGTACAATTGATTGTTGAAAATGGAGGCCTCATTTTTGAAAATTCGATGGCCATCGATCTCGAAGAAGGCGATCAGCCAACTGTAATTACCCGCGAAGGTCAACGAGTCACAGCAAATTATGTTCTTTCGTGTTCCCATTTTCCTTTTTACGATGGGATGGGTTTTTATTTTACAAGATTGCAAGCACAAAGATCATATGTAATTGCCATTAAAACGAAAAAAGAGTTTCCAGGTGGTATGTATATTAGCGCAGATCAGCCAACGCGATCTCTACGATCCGTAAGCATGAATGGAGAAGATCTTGTGCTGATCGGAGGAGATGGTCATAAAACCGGGCAAGGAAAGGACACTCTTGAACATTACAAAGCCTTAGAAGCATTTGCTCATGAAGTATTTGATGTAAAGGAAATCCTTTATCGCTGGTCAACTCAGGATCTCGTCACCCTAGATAAGGTTCCATATATTGGAGAGATCACTGCCAATCATCACAATGTTCTAGTGGCAACGGGCTACAGAAAATGGGGAATGACAAATAGTACTGCCGCAGCACTACTTCTTCGAGATATTGTGCTAAAAAGAGACAACCCTTATCTTGAGCTATATCGTCCTTCACGGTTTTATATAAATCCTAGTTTGAAGGAATTCTTTGCAGTAAATCTTGATGTCGCTAAGCATTTAATCAGTGGGAAACTTGAAGTCCCTGATCGAAAAATAGAAGATTTAGCGGATGGGGAAGGCTGTGTTGTTCTATATAATGGAGAACGTGCGGGTGCTTATAAGAATGAAAAAGGTCAATTATTCGTCGTAGATACGACATGTACACATTTAGGATGTGAAACAGAGTGGAATCATGGCGATCGGACCTGGGATTGTCCTTGCCACGGCTCAAGATTTTCACATACGGGCGAAGTTCTTGAGGGTCCAGCAGAGCTTCCTTTAAAAAGATTACATTAGGTCTCTTAGAAAAGAGAGCAATCAATAAGTCGATTCCTTCACTAAAAAAGGAATTGGCTTTTCTTTTTTGCGGTTTTACGCCTCAAGAGATCGTTTGGAGGATACATTGAAATCTAAATAATTAAAGTATTATATATTATTTCTTTGAAACAGTAAATGATGCAAACTAGCATCTTTGGATTTGATCAGGAAAAAAGCTCCTTCGCCAGTCTGTTATTGGTTAATTTTTACATGTAATTATATGTAACTATTTTACATTTTCAAGAATAAATAGGATTCTTGTTTTTTAGTCTACTATTTTGCAAAAGGTTCATTAGCATAGCCTGTTTGATTATTGTAAAGAAAACCCTATCATTTACAAATCAAGAAGATGGGGGAGAGAATCGAATCAGAATTAGCTTGTAAGCTTTAGAAACATTGATAGATATAATGAGGACTTTGATTGTTTTATGCTCTAAAGTAGCAAATAACTCTTTTACTAGTTATAAATTTGTAATGTAAACATGCACAATTAACCTTTGTTATTTCGTATTTTAGGATTTTTATTTTTTAACTTTTCTGTTATTTTTGGTTTTGTTTATTACTTTTACTTGATAAAATGGCAATAAAAAACAGAATGAGAAGACAGAATATTGATAATTTCACTTTAAAAAATAATGCTACAATTGTAAAAACACAACTTATTAACAAATACTTACACTAAATTCTATTAGGAGGAAAAATTGGGATGCTCAACCACGAACAGATTTACCCGCTCACTCACTCCCAGAAACGTATCTGGTTTACAGAGGAATTTTTTCCTAACACCAGTATTTCAAACATTGGGGGTCTTATTAGGCTACAAGCAGAAAAGCTAGACTATGCCCTGTTGCAAAAAGCAATCCAAACATTTATTCAAATGAATGATTCGATTCGCCTACGCATTATGGTGGATTCTCAGACCAATGAACCAAGGCAGTATATTGCACCTTATCGTGAAGAGGCACTGCCCATCATAGATTTTAGTGATAAAACGACTGAGGATGAGCTCTACTCTTGGGCTAATGAAAGATTTGCAATACCATTTGAACTTATAAACAAACAATTGTTTGAATGTTCCTTCATTAAGTGTAATGAACAGGAAGGGTATATTTACCTAAAAACTCATCACATCATTACGGACGGCATGGCTTATGTTCACATTGTGAATCATATCATTTCCATTTATACAGAATTGCTTGCCGGTACAGATGTATTAAACTCTCAAAACATGCATATACCAGCTTCTTTTATCGATTTTATTCACGATGAGGAAAAGTACATAAGCTCAGTGCGTTTCCAAAAAGATCGAGAATTTTGGCATGAGGAGTTTGCTACTTTACCAGAATTTACTGGGTTTAAAGCCTATGACGCTTATTCTGTAAGTACGAAAGCAAAAAGAAAAAGAATCATAGTACCACAGGAATTACGAGATCAGGCACAACAATTTTGCGCAGAAAATAATATTAGTATTTTCACACTATTCATGTCGATGTTTCATGCCTATGTGTATCGTTTGACAGGACAAACAGACATCACCATCGGTACAACCTGCAATAATCGGACACAGCGTAAAGAAAAAGATATGGTTGGTATGCTAGTTAGTACGATGCCGTTTCGGTTTCAAGGAAATCCCGCACAAGATGTTCTTACGTTTATTCGGGATGTAGCCAAGAAGCAGAATAAATTATTTCGTCACCAGAAATATCCATATGATCAAGTCATGCAAAAGGTTCGTTACAAGCATCCTCATGTAAATAGTCTGTTTCGCCTTTTTGCCGGGTATCAAATCCTCGATTTTGAACAAATAGCAGGGGTTCGTTATACAGTAGAACAGTTGTTTGTAGGTCATATGACAGAAGAGATCGCTTTACATATTCAAGAGCATAAAGATAAGGACTTATTGACTATTGAAATAGATTATGTAGCGGAAATGTATACAGAAGATGAAATAAATAGACTGGCTGATCATCTATTACGTATAACCCAAGATTCAATCTCATTCCCAGAGAAGAAGATAGCTGAGCTAGAAATGCTCTCGGAAAGGGAAAAACATAATCTTATTGCTTTATCTAATCAAACTGTGAAGCCATTCCCACAAGAGAAAACGATTCATCAACTCTTTGAAGAGCAGGTGGCAATGAACCCTGAGCATATAGCTGTCTACTTTGAGGGTTCAAGGCTCACGTACCAAGAATTAAATGAAAAGGCAAACCAACTATCCCATTGCCTTCGTGATATGGGAGTCACTACTGATCAGCTAGTAGCCATACTCGCAGATCGTTCTGTGGAAATGATTGTTTCCATGTTAGCTATTCTTAAGGCAGGAGGAGCCTATGTTGCGATAGATCCTGTGCATCCATCAGAGCGTATTTCTTACATGCTACAGGATAGTGAAGCCAATATTCTGTTGGCTCAACAACAATATGTAAAAGATATATCGTTTGACGGACACATCCTAGAGCTAGAGGATGAGAAGCTTTTCGTTGGAGATACTGCAAATCCTACATGGTCAGTGCAAACGACTGATCTTGCTTATGTCATCTACACTTCCGGAACAACAGGTAAGCCAAAGGGGGTTATGGTTGAGCATCGTGGAATTGTCAATTTACAACAATTCCTTTCTACACAATACGGACTCTGCGAGCAGGATCGAGTCGTTCAATATGCTAGCTCCTCTTTTGACGTATCTGTAAAAGAAATCTTCATGTGCTTGCTACACAGTGCTACCTTGTATATTCCGACCAAGGAAACAACACAAGATCCAGCCCTTTATGAAAGCTATTTGAGTAATCATCAAATCACAGTGGCCGTATTACCGCCTGTTTTTGCTGTTCATGTAAATGCAGACAAGCTCCGTTCCTTACGTCTCTTATTTACGGGCGGATCTGCAACGACATTAGAAATGGTACGCACTTGGAAAGATCGTGTGATGTATGTAAATGCATACGGTCCCACAGAGGCATCCGTTCAGGCAACGGCATGGCTTGCTGAAGAGCGAGAAGACGGCATGATCTCTATTGGTAAGCCGATTGATAATGTTCAGGTGTATGTTCTTAACTCCGAGCATCAGCTACAGCCTGTAGGTGTAGCCGGAGAACTATGCATAGGCGGTGTGGGACTAGCGCGTGGTTACCTTAACCGCCCTGAGTTAACCCAAGAAAAATTTATCGCTCATCCTTTTAAAACTGGTGAGAAAATCTACAGAACAGGTGACCTGGTAAGGTGGATGCCAGATGGCAACATAGAATATCTGGGACGTATGGACGATCAGGTAAAAATTCGTGGTTACCGTATTGAATTACTAGAGATCGAAGCACAAATGCTAGAAATCGAAGAGGTTGTTCAAACTACCGTCATCCCGTTTACCAACGATAATGGACAGACTGACCTATGTGCCTACTTTGTGGCGACACGAGAAATGAGCGTCCTGGAGCTGCGCCAATCCATTGGGAAAAACCTACCAGCTTACATGATTCCTTCTACTTTTATGCAGCTTGACGAAATGCCGCTTACTGTAAACGGCAAGATTGACAAGAAGGCTCTTCCAAAACCAGAGGGAACGCTCCATACTGGCTTGCCATATGTGGCACCGCGAAATGAGGTCGAGGAATTACTAGCCAGCGCATGGGAAAAAGTGCTCGGCGTAGAGCGTATCAGTATTATGGACAACTTTTTCGAGATCGGTGGAGACTCGATTAAAGCAATTCAAATTTCAGCACGTCTGCATAAAGATGGCTTGAAAATAGAAATGCGCGATATATTTAAGCATCTATCTATTGCCGAGCTAAGCAAATACGTTAAGGTAGTGAAAAACTCCTATGATCAGGGCATGGTGGTAGGTGATGTTTTGCTTACTCCTATTCAGCATTGGTTCTTCCAGAATCAAAGAAACAATAGACATCATTTTAATCAAGCCAATATGCTGTATCGGGCAGAGGGATTTGACGCTGAAATAATTAGACAGGTGTTTGAGCGCATCATCGAGCACCATGATGCACTACGAATGACCTATTCTACTCTAGAAAATGAAAGCATTCAGCAGGTAAATCAAGCATTCACTACTGATCGTTTTGATTTTGAAATAATTGATTTGACCGATGAAACAGACGAATTAGTCATAAAAGATCAAATGAAACAGCATGCCGATCGTCTTCAAACAAGCATCGATCTCGAAAATCAGGGGCCGTTGGTTAAGGTAGGTTTGTTTAAAACTACTTCAGGAGATCATTTATTGATCGTGATTCATCACTTGGTTATAGATGGAGTCTCCTGGCGTATTTTATTGGAGGACTTATCAACAGGTTATAGCCAAGCAGCTAGAGGAGAAACTCTCTTGCTTCCAGCAAAAACAGTCTCGTTTAAAGAATGGTCGAATCAGTTGCAATCCTATGCAGCAAGTAAGGCGTTTCTTAAAGAAAAACCTTATTGGAGACAGTTGGAGCAAACTACCATTCAGCCTTTACCAACTGATGGACCTATTACAAATAATCTCAAAAAGGACAGCTCGGATATTCACATAGAACTTACTCCACAACAGACTAAGCAGCTATTAAAAGATGTACACCATGCTTATCACACGGAAATCAATGACCTCTTATTGACTGCATTAGGTCTCACAGTGAAAAACTGGACAGGAGAAGAGAACGTACTCCTATTACTCGAAGGACATGGTCGTGAAGACATCATTGCGAATATGGATGTTACTCGTACGATCGGCTGGTTTACATCTGCCTATCCGGTTATTCTGCCTATCAAAGAAGATGAATTGTCGAAACAAATTAAGCTTACGAAAGAAGCATTAAGAAGCATCCCAAATAAAGGTATTGGTTACGGTATCCTACAATATATAACCCCAAAAGAGTATACTGAATCAATGTCGTTTACGTTACAGCCACAGATTAGCTTTAACTATTTGGGACAATTCGATCAAGACACTGCAACAGAGGTGTTCACTTCTTCGCAGATGTCTAACGGGGAAGCAATCAGTCCATACTTTGTGCGCAATCAATTGCTAGAATGCAATGGTGGAATTTTCAATGGTAAGCTACAAATGATTTTCACCTACAATCATCACGCCTATCATGAATCCACGATTCAACACATTGCCGACCAGTTTAAGACAAATCTGCTCCAGCTTGTTGACCATTGCGTGATAAAAACAACAAGCGAGCTGACTCCATCCGATGTAGGGGCCCATAATCTCTCTATCGAGGAATTCGAAAGCATTCAAGCCATCTTACAAGAGATGATTGGTCAGACAAGCATTAGCAAAATATATCCGCTGTCACCTATGCAGGAAGGTATGCTATTTCATTCTGAATTACAGCCTGAGAGTCCCGCCTATTTTGAGCAAAATAGCATTCCGCTTCATGGCACCCTTGATCTAGCTCTTCTTGAACAAAGCTTAAACGCAGTACTAGCTCGCTATGATGTATTACGAACTGTGTTTGTCCATCAGGAATTGAAACGCCCGGTACAGGTTGTTCTGCAAGAGCGGAAAACAACCATCCAGTTTGAAGACATTTCTCATTTAGACGAGGCCAACCAGCAATCATATCTTGATTCATACAAAGAGAAGGATAAGCAGGAAGGGTTTGCAATCCATAAGGACGTTCTCCTACGACTTACGGTGTTAAAAACAGGGGAGGACACCTATCAATTGCTCGTAAGCTTCCATCATATTATTATGGACGGCTGGTGCTTCGTTCTCGTATTGGATGAGCTGATACGAACGTACCATTCCCTGCTGAACAATACAGCTATTCAGCTTCATGCTGTTTATCCATATAGCGACTATATTGAATGGTTGGAGAAGCAGGACAGAGAAGATGCTCTTTCTTATTGGAAAAATGAACTTCTCGGATATGAGCAGCTAGCTACTCTACCGAAATGGCGCTCGCAGAAAACAAGAAACTACGTTCAAGCTAACCATCTTTTCCATTTTGATAACGAGACGACGCTTGGACTAGAACGATTGGCAAAACAACATCATACTACATTAAACAATGTTTTCCAAAGCCTATGGGGCATTCTTTTAGGTCGCTATAACGGAGTAGACGATGTTGTTTTTGGAGCTGTTGTCTCTGGCCGGAACGCAGATATACAAGGTATTGAACAAATCGTGGGCTTATTTATCAATACGATACCTGTACGTGTGCAGCCTTTTGCCGAACTAAGCTTTACTGAGTTATTACAACAGGTAAAAGAACGTGGAACTGCTGCGTCGCAATTCGACTATTTATCACTTGCCGAAATACAGGCTATGAGCTCCTTAAAGCAAGGATTATTAGACCATCTTCTCGTCTTTGAAAACTATCCAACGCCTGACAAAGAACAAGCTTCCTCCAATCAGCAGAGATTGGATTTTGAGTTTGCAAGGATGGAGGTATTTGAGCAGACAAACTATGATTTTAATGTGCTCGTTGCCCCTTATGATCAGCTATATGTAAATTTTAGATACAACGAACAAATCTATGCACCTCAGCTTGTAGAAAGCATAGCTTCCCACTTGACAGAATTGGCACGTGCGGTTGTTTCCCAGCCAGAAATGAAGCTAGGCAATATCAATATCTTATCTGAGGCTGAGAAACATCAGATCCTTTATGAATTTAATCAAACAACAGCAGATTACCCACGACATAAGACGATACATCAGCTATTTGAAGAAACTGTTGCTAGAATTCCCGACAATACCGCTGTTTATTTTGAGAATGAAGAATTGACCTATCGTATGTTACATGAGCGTACGAATCAACTAGCTCGAACATTACGAGCAAATGGTGTAACACCGAACAGTATTGTAGGAATCATGCTTGATCGCTCCTTTGAGATGATAATCGGTATTTTGGGGATTCTGAAGGCAGGAGGAGCCTATCTGCCACTAGATCCGAAGCATCCACAGGATCGTTTAGAATTTACGCTAGAAGACAGTAAGGCACAAATCTTATTAACCCAATCAACATACAATAGACTAGTCGATTTTAATGGTCTTGTCATCGAGATAGATCAACCTGCTGCCTATCACACAGACAGCACCAATCTAGAACATGTGAATCAAGCGACCGATCTGGCTTATGTTATCTATACGTCTGGTTCGACTGGTAAACCAAAAGGCGCGATGATTGAACATACGTCTGTACTTAATCGACTGCTCTGGATGCAAAAAGCATATCCGCTCACTGAAAATGATGTCATCCTGCAAAAGACTCCGTTTACCTTCGATGTTTCTGTATGGGAAATGTTCTGGTGGGCATTTGTAGGAGCCAAGGTGTGCTTCCTCATACCAGAAGGAGAAAAGGATTCGTCTACTATTGTAAATGCAATTGAACACCGGCGTGTGACGACCATGCATTTTGTACCGTCGATGCTTCATGCCTTCCTAGAGCATGTCCATTTACACGTAGCGGAAATCGAAAGACTGGCAAGCTTGCGTACGGTCTTTGCTTCTGGTGAGGCATTGCAAGTCGCACATGTAGAACGTTTCCAATCGCTTCTTCACAATGCGTACCAGACCAAATTAGTGAATTTATACGGACCAACAGAAGCTACTGTGGACGTTTCGGTGTTTGAATGCTCCGTAGAAGAAGAGAGAATGGATACTGTACCGATCGGAAAACCGATTGATAATACGCAGTTATACATTGTCAGTAAAGAAAATCAGCTTCAGCCTGTAGGAGTAGCAGGTGAACTTTGCATTGGCGGGGTACAAGTAGCACGTGGTTATTTGAATCGACCGGAGCTAACCATTGAAAAATTTGTTTCGAATCCGTATGTAAACGGCGAACGAATGTATCGTACCGGGGACCTTGCACGATGGATGCCGGATGGAAATATTGAATATTTGGGTCGTATCGATCATCAGGTGAAGATTCGGGGCTTCCGTATAGAGCTTGGCGAGATCGAAACCCAGATATTGGCATTTGAGGGTATAAAGGAAACCGTTGTGATTGCAAGTGAAGATAGTCAAGGGGAAAAATATTTGTGTGCCTATTTTGTAGCTACGAAAGAAATAGACTCCGCTGAATTGCGGGACTTTTTAGCAAATGACCTACCTAGCTACTTTATTCCAGCACGGTTTATTCAGCTTGAAAAAATGCCGCTTTCTCCAAACGGTAAAATTGACAGAAAAGCGCTGCCCAAAGACGAATTTATTGGAAAAACTGCTGAATATATTGCTCCACGCACAAAAGTAGAAGAAAAGCTGGTTGTGATATGGCAGGAATTGCTTGGCATCAGTCCTATCGGGATACATGATGATTTCTTTGAACTCGGCGGACATTCTCTCAAGGCTACCATTCTTGCATCTAGATTGTATAAAGAATGTGATGTACAAATTGCATTACGTGATCTGTTCCAATATAAAACCATAGAGTCACTGGCAACACTGATTACAAATACACAGAAGACTCATTATTCGGAAATACAACCGGTTAAGCCAAGCCAGTATTATTCTGTGTCCTCTGCACAGAAGCGCGTGTTAATTATTGTCCAAATGCAAGGTGCAGAATTAGCCTACAATATGCCTGTTGTATATAAATTAAGTGGTTATATCGACCGGGATCGATTGGAAGAAGCATGCAAAAATCTGGTACAACGTCACGAAAGTCTGCGTACTTCATTTGATTGGATTGATGGGGAGCCTGTGCAAATTATTCATCCATCTGTTGATTTCAACATGTCTTGCAAAAAGCTGTTCACTGATCATTCAACTCATGAAAAAGCCATAGCTCGTGCAGTACAGGCATTTATTAGACCTTTTGATCTAAATCAAGCTCCGTTATTTAGAGTGGAATTAGTCACCATAAAAGAAGATGAGCATATCCTCATGATTGATATGCACCATATCATCTCAGATGGTGTCTCCACAAACATCATACTTCGTGAGCTATCGAAGCTGTATGCCGGGGAACAGCTACCAAGTCAACGAATTCAATACAAGGACTTTGCGGCATGGCAACAAGATCTATATCAGACTGATAGGATGCAAAAGCAAGAGGCCTATTGGCTAAAAACATTTGAAGGAGAAATACCGACACTTCAAATGCCGACAGATTATGCTAGACCATCAATCCAAAACTTTGAAGGAGACATTCTTTCGTTTGACATCGATGCAGATTTGACCAAGAGCCTTCATCAAATCACCTCACAAACGGGTACAACAATGTATATGGTTCTTCTTGCGGCGTTCCAGGTCTTGCTTGCTAAATACAGCGGACAAGAAGAAATAATTGTAGGAAGCCCTGTGGCAGGCAGACAACATGCTGATGTTGAGGAAACGGTCGGAATGTTTGTTGGAACACTTGCTCTGAGAGGATTCCCTGCTTTCGAAAAGACATTTACCAGCTATCTTAAAGAGATAAAAGAAAGCACTTTGCAAGCGTTTGAAAATCAAGATTATCCGTTTGAAGAACTAGTGGAAAAGCTTGATGTTAATCGTGACATGAGCCGCAATCCGTTATTCGACGTTATGTTTGCCTTACAAAACGTCGGCAATGAAATGCTGAAAATAGATGGGGTTGCAACGACTCCTTATGAAGCCATCTTCAATCTAGCTAAATTTGATCTTACATTAGCGGCATTTGAAGTAGGAGAAGAGCTCAATTGCTACGTAAACTACAGTACGAAACTATTTAAAAAGGACACCATTGATCGTTTAGCAGGACATTTCGTGCAAGTATTGCGTTCCATTGTCAATAATCTCGATATTCAAATTTCTCAAATTGACATGGTCACACCAGCAGAAAAAGAACAGCTTCTCTTCACATTTAATGATACTGACAGAGAGTTCGATACCCAAGTAACGATCCAGCAGCTGTTTGATAAACAAGCAGCTTTGTCACCAGAGCAGGTAGCTGTTTATTTTGAGGGGAAACAGCTCACTTATCAGGAATTAAATGAAAAAGCCAATCAACTGGCACGCCTGTTAATGAGCAAAGGGGTAGCGAAAGACAAGATTGTCGCTATCATGACAAATCGATCAATAGAGATGATTGTATCGATTATAGCCGTACTCAAGGCTGGCGGTGCGTATGTACCAATTGATCCTGTCTATCCGGCAGATCGGATCCAATATATGCTGGAGGACAGCAATGCAAAGGTTCTCCTTACACAGAAGCATCTTATGGACAAAGTTCCTTTTGATGGTAGTATCCTCGATATAGATGACGAAAAACTCTATCAGGGTGAAGTAGCTAATGTAGACATACAAGCTTCACCAACAGACCTAGCTTACGTGATCTATACTTCAGGTACTACCGGTAAACCAAAAGGGGTTATGGTTGAGCACCACGGAATCATTAGCTTGAAAACCTATTACCAATCAGACTTTGACATTGGCATTGGCGATCGTATGGTGCAATTTGCAAGCTCTTCTTTCGATGTTTCTATCTGGGAAATCATGATTAGCTTACTAACAGGAGCAACATTATACATTCCAACCCAAGATACAATTTACGATCCGGTTGCTTTTGGGGACTATATAGAGGCACACCAAATTACGATAGGCCTACTACCACCTGTATATATCGGCAACGTGGAGCCAAACAAATTATCATCGATGCGTCTTCTACTAACGGGCGGTTCTGCATCGAATAATGAAATTGTAGCTACTTGGAAGTATCGAACGACCTATATGAATGCCTATGGACCGACTGAATCGTCTGTCATAGCTACTACATGGATTGGTACAGATCGTGAAGATGAGGCTTTACCGATTGGTAGCCCCATTCCAAATACGAAAGCCTATGTTCTTAATAAGCAGAACCAGTTGCAACCGATTGGTGTCTTAGGCGAATTATGCATTAGCGGAGCAGGCCTAGCCCGTGGCTATCTCAATAAACCAGAGCTTACCGAAAAGGTGTTTGTTGAGCATCCATTTGCAGAAGGCGAACGCATGTACAAAACAGGAGATTTAGTAAGATGGCTACCTGACGGAATGATCGAATACTTTGGACGGATAGACGATCAGGTAAAAATACGCGGCTACCGTATCGAATTAGGCGAGATTGAAGCACATTTGCTTTCTCTTGATGAGATCCACGCAGCAGTAGTAATAGCCTTTACGAATGAAGAGGGACAACCCGATTTATGTGCATATATCGTTGCTAATCATGAAATCAATATAGCTGATATAAGACAGCAAATTGGACAGCATTTACCTTCTTACATGATTCCAGCTTACTTTGTGCAGCTAGAAAGCATACCGGTATCGGTAAACGGAAAAGTTGATAAAAAACGATTACCAAAGCCAGCTACATCAAACTCAACTGGTAGAGAATATGTAGCGCCACGAAATGAAATCGAAGCAACACTTGCAAGTATCTGGCAAGCTGTTCTAGGAGTAGAACAGATCAGTATTCATGATAACTTCTTTGAAATAGGTGGGGATTCAATCAAGGCGATTCAAATTTCCTCCCGCCTGCATAAGGAAGGTCAAAGACTAGTAATTAGCGATTTGTTTAAAAATCCGACGATTGCACAGCTAAGTTCGTATGTAAAAGCAGGCACTCAAGCCTTTGATCAAGGATCGGTTGAAGGAAACGTACCACTTACACCAATCCAACGCTGGTTATTCACGGAACACAGTGCAAGCCTGCATCATTTTAACCAGGCGAATTTCCTCTACCGACCAGAAGGATTTAACGTAGAGCATGTTCATCAGGTATTTACCCAAATTGTCCATCATCACGATGCATTACGCATGGCTTATTCCTTTACTCCAAACGATATGGCAAAACAAGTAAATCGAGGAATCAATGACACGGAGGCCTCTTTTACTATCGAAGTTATTGATTTGTTGGAGGAATCAAACGAAGAACAGGTGGCTGTACGGATTGAGCAAGAGGCAAACCGTATTCAAAGCAGTATGGGCTTGCTTCATCAAGGGCCGTTGGTCAAATTAGGCTTATTCAAAACTACAGAAGGTGATCATCTTCTGATCGCCATTCATCATCTTGTCATTGACGGTGTTTCATGGCGTATCTTACTGGAGGATTTTACAACAGGTTATGAACAAGCACAAAATGGGGAGCCAATCGTTTTCCCTGCGAAGACCGTTTCGTTGCAAGAATGGGCAAAACGATTAGAGGATTACTCTACAAGTAAAGAGCTACTTAGAGAGAAGAGTTATTGGGATCAACTAGAACAAACAAGCATTGATCCGATCCCAACTGATTTCATAACTAGTCATAACCGTATGAAGGATAGTTCTACTCTATCAATGGAACTTTCCGAGACGGATACAGCTCTTCTATTAACAGACGTGCATCGTGCATATCGTACTGAGATGAACGACATCCTGCTAACAGCGCTTGGGATAACGCTTAAAGAATGGACGTCAAATAATGATATAGCTATCTTACTTGAGGGACACGGTCGCGAGGATATCATGGAAGAGATTGACATCAATCGAACAATCGGTTGGTTCACATCTGCCTTCCCGGTCCTGCTACCTATGTCTAAGGTGTCAGACATTTCATACGGAATTAAGCAAGTCAAAGAAACCCTACGCAAAATTCCTAATAAAGGGATTGGCTACGGAATACTCAAGTATTTGACCCCAGAAGATCAAAAGCTAGATATGTCGTTTACCATACAACCAGAGATAAGTTTTAATTACTTAGGCCAGTTTGACCAGGAGGTAACAACAGAGGTATTTACCATTTCAAAAATGTCGAGAGGTTGCCTTGTAAATCCAGAGATGAATCGGGAGCAATTAATCGATATTACTGGTGCAACCGTTGGAGGCAAGCTGCAATTGTCATTTGTATATAACCATCTTGCCTTCCAGAAGGAGAGTATTGAAAAGCTAATCGAAGTCTTCACATCAAACCTCCTTCTCATCATCAGACATTGCACAAGCCAATCAACACCTGAATTAACTCCTTCTGACTTAGGTTATGCAGGTCTATCTATTGAAGAGTGGGATATAATTCGAACCTTTGTACTATCTGAATTGGAAACCAATGAAATTAGCAAATTATATCCACTTTCTCCCATGCAAGAAGGAATGCTATTCCATGCAAACCTAGATACAAATACCTCTATGTATGTGGAGCAATACAGCTTGCCGATATCAGGGCATATGAATCTTTCTAAAATGGAACAAGCCTTTAATTCAATCATCCAACGCTACGACGTGTTACGTTCCATATTTGTACAAAAAGACCTAACACGTCCACTGCAAGTAGTTCTTAATGAGCGCAAAGCCACTGTTCACTTTGAAGATATCTCTGCTTTAGCTCAAGAGGATCGAGTGAACTATACGGAGGACTTTAAACAACAGGATAAAGAACGCGGGTTTAAGCTATCTAGTGATAGGCTCATTCGATTGGCTATCCTGCAAACAGCAGCAGAGGAATATCTTATGATTTTAAGCTTCCATCATATTCTTACAGATGGTTGGAGCATACCGATCATCATGGGAGAATTTATTCATACGTACCATTCTCTGCTTAATGATCTTCCATTATCACTTGGTCCGGTTTATCCGTATAGTGACTACATCAATTGGCTGGAAAAACAAGATAAAGCAGAAGCAATCTCATATTGGAAGGAATATGTGGCAGGATACGAACAACTGGCTACAATACCAAAGGAAAGAAAGGCTGAAGCTGTAGAATACAAGACAGAATTGTATGAGTTTTGCTTCGATAAAGTGATGACAAGTGGTTTAGAGCAGATAGCCAAGCAATACCAAACCACTTTAAACAGTGTATTCCAAACGATCTGGGGGGTATTGCTAGCTCGATATAATCGTACTAATGATGTGGTATTCGGTGCTGTAGTCTCTGGTCGGAATGCTAATGTTACAGGTATTGAGCAAATGGTCGGTTTATTTATCAACTCCATTCCTGTTCGTATCCAACTAGATGCAGAGACAAAATTTACTCAAGTATTGCAGCAGGTACAAGAAGATGCTCTTGCTTCTGCTGATTATGACTATCTTTCACTTGCCGAGATTCAATCCACAAGTGAATTACGCCAGGGCTTGCTTGACCATTTGATTGCTTTTGAGAATTATCCGACTCCAGCAGAAGATAACCATATTCATTTAGCTAAAAAGATAGACATTGACTTCCAGCAAATGGAGGTATATGAGCAAACCAACTACGATTTCAATATAGCAGTGGGACCTGGTGAGAAGCTTTATATTAAGTTTATGTACAACGCACATGTCTACAACAAGCAAATGATGGAGGGCATTGCAGCTAATCTGCAACAAATCGCCCGAAGCATTCTAGCAGATCCATCTAGTAAAGTTAGTGAAATAGACATTGTTTCTGCTGAAGAAAGACAAAAATTACTAGTGGAATTTAACCATACGCAGACCCCGTTTGAACAAGACAAGACGATTCCGCAGATTTTTGAAGAGCTGGTTATGAAACATCCACATCATCCTGCTGTTTACTTTGAGGGTGATCAACTAACGTATCAAGAGTTAAATGATAAGGCAAACCAGTTGGCACGAGAATTACTTGCACTTGGAATAGGAACAGACCAAATTGTTGCAGTTATGGCAGACAAAAGCATCGAAATGATTGTGGCGATTATGGCCGTTCTAAAAGCTGGAGGAGCCTATGTGCCAATTGATCCAGCATATCCAGGTGAGAGAATCGCATATGTCTTAGAAGATAGCCAAGCTAAGGTTCTTTTAACACAAAGTCATTTACTTGAATCTGTTCATATGGATATCGCTACGTATCAGGGCAAAATTGTAGAGCTTTCAGATGATAGGCTGTATCAGGGAGATTCTACTAATCTGAAGCTATCAATCACACCAGCTGATCTAGCATATGTCATCTATACATCTGGTACAACAGGAAAGCCAAAAGGTGTAATGCTGGAGCATCACGGGGTTGTTAAACTAAAACAGCATATTTTTGATCATTACGGCATGTATCAGGAAGATCGCGTTTTACAATACGTTAGTCCTTCTTTTGATGCATCTGTGAAAGAAATTTTTGCTTGCTTGTTACATGGAGCAACGTTGTACGTGCCTAAGAAGGAGACGACTCAAGACCCTGCCTTATTTGAAGATTACGTAAATCGTCATCACATTACTGTGGCGGCCTTACCACCTGTCTTCCTCGTACATGTAAATCCTGATAACATAACATCTTTGCGGCTTTTATTTACAGGTGGATCTGCAATCACTACCGATCTGGTTCAAGCATGGAAAGACCGAACAGTATACGTCAATGCTTATGGGCCAACTGAAGCGTCTATTCAAGCAACAGGCTGGGTAACAGAAGAAAGAGCAGATGGACTCTTACCGATCGGGCGTCCAATTGATAATACCCAGATCTACATTGTTGGAGTCGATTACCAATTACAGCCGATTGGCATTCCAGGAGAACTTTGCATAAGTGGAGTAGGGCTGGCACGGGGCTATCTCAATCGTCCTGAGCTAACGCGTGAAAAGTTTGTAGACAATCCATTTGTTCCTGGCGAAAAAATGTATCGAACAGGTGACTTAGCAAGATGGCTTCCTGATGGAAATATTGAGTATCTTGGTCGCGTAGATGATCAGGTAAAGGTTCGTGGCTTTAGAATAGAGCTAGGAGAAATTGAAGCCCACCTGCTATCACATGAGGACATTACTGAAGCGGTCGTCCTTGCTCTTACAGATGAGATAGGACAAACTGATTTATGCGCTTATTTTGTCAGCACGACTAGCATAGCCATTACCCAATTGCGTCACTATCTTGAGCAAAGCCTGCCTTCCTATATGATTCCGGCATTCTTCATTAAGTTGGAGAAAATGCCAGTGACACTAAACGGGAAAATCGATAAGCGTAGTCTGCCAAAACCGGACAAAAATGTTGACACAGGATCAGTTTATGTGGCCCCACGCAATGAAATCGAATCTAAGCTGGTTTCGATTTGGCAAGAGGTATTGGGTGTAGAACGAATCAGTGTCCTTGATGACTTCTTTGCACTGGGAGGGCATTCATTAAAAGCGACTGTACTCCTCTCGAAGATTCATAAAGAATTCGAAACAGAGACATCTCTTCGTGAGATTTTTAAACACACAAAACTCGAAGAAATGGCCACACTCATCAGTCAAGGACAGAAGAGTGCCTTTGAGGAAATACACCCTGTGGAGATAGCAGAAAGTTATCCAGTCTCTTCCGCTCAAAAACGCTTACTTATTCTAACACAGCTGGAAGGAGCTGAGCTGAGCTACAATATGCCAATAGCCTTGAGGCTTTCAGGTGATATTGAAGCTGCTCGACTGGAAAGCTCATTCCGAGAACTAATCAATCGTCATGAAAGCTTGCGGACATCTTTTGATTGGACAGATGGACAAATGAGACAGATTGTTCATGAATCTGCAATGTTCCATTTGGTTCATACAGTAGGGTCAGAGGATGAGTGCAATCAAATCGTCTCGACATTTACACAACCATTTGATTTGAATCAAGCACCGCTTTTGAGAGCGCACCTTGTCACTTATAAGGATAAGGAACATCTTTTATTGCTTGATATGCACCATAGCATTTCTGACGGGGTTTCCATGAGTATCATACTCACAGAGCTAGCTAAGATTTATGCAGGAGAAGAACTACCCGCATTATCAATCCAATATAAGGATTTTGCTAATTGGCAACAAAAAATGTTTACATCTGATGAAATGCAGAAGCAAGAGCTGTATTGGCTTGAGAATCTATCCGGCGACTTGCCAGTTCTCCAAATGCCAACAGATTATCCAAGACCGCCTGTTTATAGCTATGATGGTGATAATGTTCCATTTACTGTGGACAAGGAACTTTCAAGCGCTCTACGACAACTGGCCATGGAAACTGGTACGACTATGTATATGGTATTACTAGCAGCATTACAGGTTACGCTTGCCAAATACAGTGGTCAAAATGACATTCTTATCGGTAGCCCGATCGCTGGACGTCCACACACTGATTTACAACAAATTGTCGGGATGTTTGTAGGAACGTTAGTCATGCGTGGGTTCCCAGAAGCCGAGAAACGTTTTTCGACCTTCTTAACTGAGATTAAAGATACAGCGCTTCATGCCTATGAGAATCAAGACTATCCATTTGAAGTGCTGATAGAAAAACTAGACCTCAAACGTGACATGAGCCGTAATCAACTCTTTGATGTTATGTTCACTCTACAAAATATGGATGGTCCAGAAAGCGGATTAGCCTTTGGTGAAGCCAAGGTCTCGTTATATGAAACCAAGCAAAATATGGCGACCTTTGACCTTACTATGACGGCTCATGAATCTGAAGAAGGAATTGGTGTTGATCTAAATTATTGCACGAAATTGTTTAAGCGTGAAAGTATGGAGCGTTTCGCAGACCATTTTACACAGGTACTACGTGCAATTAGTAAGAGCCCTGACGTCATTTTAGCTGATATAGACATGGTGACAGATAGGGAAAAACATCAATTGGTAACAAAATTCAATGATACAAATAGGGATTTCCGATCTAATAAGACGATTCATCAGCTCTTTGAAGCTCAAGCAGAATTACACCCAGCTAATAGCGCTCTCTATTATGAAGGACAAGCTTTGACTTATCAGGAGTTGAATGAAAAAGCAAATCAATTGGCGCGTGTACTGGTTGCAAAAGGGATAAAGGCGGAGGATAACGTAGCAATTATGGCTGACCGCTCTCTTGAAATGTATATCGCTATTTTAGCTGTTCTCAAAGCGAATGGTGTTTATGTCCCAATCGATCCCGCATATCCAATGGAGCGGATTCGCTTTATTCTCGAAGATAGTCAAGCACAAATTCTGCTTACACACACAACCGTAGACGTACAAGCTAACATTTCAGACAGCCTTGAAATTATTTCTTTACATGACCAGTCTCTGTTCCAAGGGGAGCCACAAAATCTAACATTGCCAGCTTCACCAAGGAATCTTGCCTATATCATCTATACATCCGGCACAACAGGTAAGCCAAAAGGTGTCATGCTAGAGCATCGCGGAGTGGTTAACCTATTAGATCATATCCAAGCAGAATATGGTGTGAGCGAGCAAGACCGTATCATTCAATACACAAGCCAATCGTTTGATCCATCCATCATGGAAATTTTCTTGGCATTACACAATGGGGCACAGCTATACATCCCTACCAAGGAGATAACTCAAGACCCTGCGTTGTATGAGACATTTATCAATAAACACCTAATAACAGTAGCAGAAATACCTGGAGCATTCGCTAGTGTAGTCAACCCAGAAAGACTCATTTCACTTCGTTTCGTCTCAACAGGTGGCTCTGCCTTGACACCTGGAGTAGCCAAAGCATGGAGAGATTATGTTCGTTTCATCAATGCATATGGACCAACAGAGACTACTATTCAATCAACAGAGTGGGTTGTAGAGGAACGACTCGATGGGGCACTACCGATCGGACGTCCGGTGGCAAATACACAAATCTATATCTTAAATCAAACAAATCAGCTACAGCCTATTGGTGTACCAGGAGAGTTATGCATTGGAGGAATAGGGCTTGCCCGCGGTTATCTCAATCGTCCTGATTTGACAGCAGAGAAGTTCATTACGAACCCATTTGTTGTAGGTGAAAAGATATACAAAACAGGTGATTTAGCTAGATGGCTTCCTGATGGAAACATTGAGTTTTTAGGCCGGATTGATGATCAAGTCAAAGTTCGTGGATTCCGCATCGAGTTGCTTGAAGTTGAATCTCATATTCTAGAGCTTGAAGATATTGCGGAGGCGGTAGTGACTGTTACTCAGGATTTAACAGGTCAAAATCAATTATGTGCATACTTCGAAGCAAAACGAACAATTACCGTTTCCGAGCTGAGAGAGCAACTGGCAAAAACTCTACCAGCCTATATGATTCCTTCTTATTTTGTTCAACTAGAGAACATGCCGCTAATGGTAAACGGTAAGATTGATAAAAAGGCTTTACCGGCACCTGAAGAAAATATGGTTATCGGTAATGAGTACATTGCTCCGCAGACTGAGATGGAGGAGAAGCTTGCGGTTATCTGGGAAGAAGTGCTTGGTATGAAACAAATCAGTGTAGAGTCGGATTTCTTTGAGCTAGGTGGACACTCTCTCAAAGCAGTTCAGCTTGTCTCCGCTATTAGTAGAGATATCGGAATAGAAATGCCACTTCAGCTTGTATTCCGCTACCGTAGCATTCGCCCACTAGCCGAGAAGCTAACTGTCGTGCAATATGTGCAGGTGGATGAAGAAATTCCTGTTACCCTGCTAAATGAAGGAGGAAAACCAATCGTCTTTGCCTTCCCGCCAATCGCTGGTTTAGGTGCTGCATTTAAAGAAATTGCAAGTGAGCTTCCTGATTACTCGATCTATTCATTTGATTTTATCGCGCATGACTATCTGATTAATGAATATGTCGACCACATTTTGAATATCCAACCAGAGGGGCCATATCTACTGATGGGGTATTCAGCAGGGGGAAATCTGGCGTTCGAGGTTGCCAAAGTACTAGAAGAAAAAGGTCATCACGTTCAGGGAATCATTCTTTTAGATACACTAAGGCAGACCGAGTATCAGCTTGTAAATGATGAAGAAATTCGTGAAAATGTAGCACTGATTGATAAAGCAGCAGAAGAGAATGAAATACTCAAGGTAGCGAGCATACGGAACAAAATTGTTCAAAACATCGAGAATTACGGTGCATTGCTCAATACTATCATCAATGACGGTATGGTTGAGGCAAGCATTCACCTCATTTTAGCAAAAGAGATTGAACGGGAAGAGGAACTAAAATGGAAGGAGTCGACGATGGGTACCTACATGGAATACCAGGGCTTTTCTACGCACCATGAAATGGTTGACAAGAAATATGCCAAACAACATGCTTATCTCATTCATGAAATTTTGGAATTGCTGCTGGATCAGGTTAAGGTATCCCATTAAGAAGTAACGTTTACATGGAACTGGGGGTTCATAACATGGGATACTCCCAGTTCCTTTCTTCTATCTCATTGTAAGGAGAACAAGCATGGGAGAAATGAAATCGTTGTTTACCAATAAAAATTTTACCTTGCTCATGATTGGTCAAGTTATTTCGTTTACGGGCAGTATCATCCAGCGTTTTGCTCTTTCCTTGTATGTCCTTGGGATTACTGGATCAGGTACGTTATTTGCTTCTGTTCTGGTTATGTCATTAATCCCAACCATTCTACTAGGACCGATCGCTGGTGTATTCGCTGATCGGTTTAGTCGCCGAAATATCATGATTGTACTGGACATTCTTTGTGCAATTATCGTCGGTGTGATGCTACTCTTGTCTAAAAACGGACTACTAGACCTGCCAGCAATCTACATAGGGGTAATTTTACTATCGGTTTTCACTGCTTTTTACGAACCGGCTGTACAAGCATCTATACCTTCATTAGTAGAGGACAAACAGCTTCTTAATGCCAATTCGCTTAATAGCTTGTTCATGACGCTAGCTAATATGACAGGTCCAATTTTTGCAGGAATATTATATGGGACCTTTGGCTTGGATGCTCTTCTGCTAATCAATGGAATTAGTTTTTTATTGGCGGCAATTCTTGAAATGTTTATGGTTATCCCACAAACAATTCGTGACAAATCCTCCAGCATCGTTTCGGACTTTGGGAATGATTTAAAAGAAGGACTCAAATTCGTAGGGAAGAGCCAATATCTTGGTAAATTAATCTTTGCGACTCTTATTGCAAATGTGTTCATATCACCGATTTTTACAGTTGGAATTGCTTACATCACGAAAATAAACTTGAAAATGTCGGATCAAATGTACGGTTTAAGCGAAGGAGTAATCATGGCTGGTAGTCTCATGGCTCCAATCGCCTTGAGTCTATTAACGAAAAAACTGACGGTGAAAAATGCTTTTGTGTCCATGCTTTTTCTATCAGGTATTTTCCTATTAGCCACTAGTGGCTCCATCCTCCCATCTTTCACAAGTATTTTCCCAGATGCAACAATTCCGTTCTGGATATTTACAACATGTGGATTTGGTATCATGGCTTCTATTACGATTCTTTCTATCGTTGGGATGACCATGCTACAAAACGATACACCAAATGAAATGCTTGGTCGTGTAATGGCACTGGTTACATCCATGACAATGGCTGCAATACCACTTGGACAACTGATGTATGGTTTGTTGTTTGATCGCTTTTCCGATAGCAGCTATATCCCGATGGTACTTTCTGCTATTGTCAGTGTCATTCTTAGTCTTTACATTAAATTTGCACTTGCCGGATATGAACATGATGCATCAGCACCGAAGAATCCAGATTCGACTTCTGCATAAGGATACGAATGAGAAGATAGGGGGAGTAGTAATCCCTATAGCAATAGATTCACCTAGCAAAGCGAGAAAGGAACCTTAAAAATAAGAACTATGAAAAAACATATCTGGCATACAAAAAGAGTCGCTTGGTATCGCGACTCTTTTTTTGCGTTCAAATCGATACGAAGTCTGTTAGTGGTCGACAATAGCGAATTGAGCTTGAAAAGGCAATAGACTTTTTTTCTATTTTGTTTCCATGCACGGTAAAAAGTTATTTTGGAAATGTAGATATACGCCGTGTCTCAATAAATGCTGATTCATAAAATGTTTAACATGTCAAGTTGAAAAGAGGATACCTGTGGGAATTGGAAAAATGAGAAAGCATAAGGAAATGTTACAGCATTCCGTACTGCGACACCATTTACCTGAGACACACTGGCTTACGAATAAAAAGGCTTTAAAGCTTTTGAAATCGCATTCAACTATCTATATTAAACCCAACCACGGTAGTGGGGGATCGGGGATAATTAGAGTTAAAAAGCTTACATGTGGTTATGAGATTCGACGCGGTCGTTATGTTAGTTATGTTGGTGCTAGTTCACTGTACAAGGGGATTCAGTATTATCAGAAGGCCTCCAGGTGTTATCTTGTACAGAGAGGAATTAAATTGGCAACCTACAAAGGCGCTATTTTTGATATAAGAATCTACATGCAGAAACCGAAAAGAGATTGGGTCATTCCTGGTATTGTTGCTCGTGTTGCCGCCCCGAATCTTTTTGTTACTAATTATCAAAAAGGGGGGTATGGGGTACAACTCGATAAGGTGCTATGGAAGCTCTTCGAAGATAGAGAAAAAGTGAAAAGAACACTAAAAAAAATAAAAAGTCTATCTTATCTCATTGCTCGAACGATGAGCAAACATCATTCGTTGTGTGAAATGGGAATCGATCTTGGAATTGAAAAAAGTGGCCGAATTTGGATTATTGAAGTTAATTCGAAGCCTGGTCATATGTTGTTTACTCGGCTCTCAGACAAATCTTCGTTGCGTAAAATTAAGGAAAATAAACGTTTGATTCGTAGAGATAGACTCCGACGCTGAAAAAAATGATCTAGAAATGTAAGAGTCCATGTAAATCTGAAATCAGTATATAGTAAGTAACAATTTCTTCTTTGCTGTGAAATATATCAAAGACTTTCTCTTTTTTCTAGTAAAATACTCACCGTATTACCCTGTAATGGATAAGTCGGTTCCCTTTTAATAGGGAATCGGCTTTCTAACAAATTGCCTAATGGGGGTAAGCTACGTTTTTTACTAGTTCACATGTATCTTTCACGATCCATTCGATCAGAATTAATATTGAATACGGATGAAGAAGAGCTATGGCGTAAGCCTTTTTTAAACAAATAAGACCACCAAAAGTTATATCTACAAACGTATTTCCGGATAATAAAAAGGGGAAGAAGTCGTGATCTAAGATAATGGAGTAGGGATTTAACTGTTTTTGTCTCCAAACAGGCAGAGAAAGTGGCAAGTTATCAGTTATACATGACATCTGAAATTAGCTGCATACCTGAATCAACTCAATTAAATAACCTAGTTTAAAGGAATGGGGACCATTTACAGTTAATGATGCTTTTAAAGAGATAGTATTCGATCCAGATGAGTGAAAAGATATCTTATAAGTAAGATTGGGTTCCAGAAAGAATGTAAAAAAGTAAGATTGAATCCTTGTTATCAGTAAAGGTATTAAAGAAAATCTGATCATTTAGGACATATTTGAAAAATTAAAGTGTAACTCAAATATCTAATCTATATACAATATATGATATCCATATCTAAGTCATTAGGAAGCAAGAAACGATGGAAATCTGTAATCCTTAAAAAATTTCTAATTTCAGTTCTTAAAACAGCCATTTCATGAACTGAAATTAAAATAATAAATTCAATTCCTTTTACCAACACTATCCCATTAGTTTCTCTCCTGTTTGTTCAATTATGTATGTTGAGGCAACGTGCTTTTTATCTAGTTTCAGCATGTGAAAAACGAAACGACAGGAAAAAAACTTGTCCATTTGATGTTTACTAACAGATTTAGCTTCCACGATCGTTGTTCAGTAATAACTGTGGTTAATTTTATAACCAATCTGATTCTAGACGGTTTGTACGTAATCAGGAACAGCCCATTTTATATCAACAAACTCGACTGTTTTTTAAAACGATTTTATCCCTTACTAATAACCAATACAGTGCCACTAAAGCTCCTAAATTACTTCCAAATATCACTATATGTAAATAAATCAAAATTCAAGCTGCTTATAAATTATCGCTTATGATACGTAAACATCCCAAGGTATATGTATATAATGAAAACCTCCAATCGAATACAACTCGTCGTATTATCATATGTCTTATTGTCTGCCTCATTATATTTTCTTTTTGTTTTATTTGTTTACATAATATATATTATCGGACTCAATAAAAATAAAGAGAATTAAAAGAAGAATATCTATTAACCCACTCAATCCTCAATCCCCCATAGAATACCCTGTTCGTCCCGGCGTGTGGCGAGGACACGGCTTCTGCCATCCCGGGCGCCGAGCTAATGTTGGTTGACGGCATGGGACACGACTTGCCGCACCAACTGTACAAAGTAACCGCTGATGGCATAGAGCGAACGGCTCGTCGCAATTGACACGCGCTTCCTGAATAGCAACTAACCGGAGTCCCGCGGTACCCAATGGGGCTGAGTAGGTCCAGGGGCCCCATCGCTGCTCAATTTGCACCCTTGGCGCATACGCCCCAGGTGGAAGCGGCGGTGAACTCCATATCATCAACAATTAACGGGGCTTCCTAACAGAGACTCCATTTAAACATATATGTGGAATCGATCGAAAAAGCGCCGGTTTCATGATAACATCGTGAGCCGGCGCTTTTTCTGTGGGGATTTTTCCAAACAGACGATGGTCAGATTCAGAAACGAATTATTCAAGTAACGGGCACGATAGTTCAACGAACAGAATGCAATTGGTACATTTATATCCATCTACATTGCCCCTAATGACAGCTACGCTGGTATTACCCCAATAAGGAAACAGCTTCCCTACTCGCCTTTCTGACCATTAAACTATTGCCGTTGCTTTTCTTCCCCATTATCGAGCTAACACACCTTTGTTTTGCTGTACAGTCCTCTCAAAGCAGATGCTTCAGCTTCTTACTCCAACAAACCAAATTCCTCATAAACCCCTTTTGAAACAACACCGTCCTGTGGCAAGTGATGATCGCGTTGAAATTTTTTGAGAGCCGCAGTTGTATTTGAACGAAACTTTCCGTCACATACTCCATTGAAATATCCAGCGCTTTTCAAACGTGATTGAATCAGCTGCACATCTCCACCGACATCCCCTTCAGCTAAATATCTCGGATTATGATTGGGATCCCCTAATACATGCCCATGAATCGTAACTTTTGTTCCGATGGGAATCATATCGAACAATTCAAGGATGTCTCTATTACGCATACGGATACAACCATGGCTCAGATGCTGTCCAATGGAATGTGGCTTGTTCGTGCCATGAATACCATAAATTCCCCATGGTACGTTTAATCCTAGCCAGCGTGGACCAAAAGAGGGTCCCCAGTTTTTCCCTTTGTATATAACTCTATATTCACCAACCGGTGTAGGGGTAGATGGATTCCCCACGGCAACAGTATAAGTCTTAATTTTTTGATCCTGTATCCGCACAATTAGTTGATGTTGCTGAGGATAAATTTCAATAGAAAAAATCCCTTGACTAACTCCAATAGGAAGCGATGGTTCTGCATAAGCGGGCTGGCAATTGATTACTGCAACCATGATCAGACTGAGAAAAGTAGCTACAACGCCTCGACAGGAAGGATATCGTGAATTTCGTTTCATCATTTCATCACTACTTTATTTGATAGTTATTCAATATCGTGTACAACGTTTAGCTGCTTTTGTTAACACTCAAGTAGATATCTCCAAATAACATGGGAAAATCATGCATGTGTCCAAACGCGATATTTGTCGAGATATCCCCCTCAACGAAAGTAATGAAATCACATTCCTACATATCTTACCCTCTTTTATTGCTTCCAATACGAACTATCAATCCACATTTGCCGTATTTGTGAGCAATAAAAATGGAGTAGCCGCGCTAACACACTACTCCACTTCTGTTTACCTGTCGTACATTATTTCGCCTTACTACTCAGCAATCGCTCTTTCACTGCTGTGCTTAATATAGCCCAAAGCTACATATGTACATTCTTGTCATCACGATTTTCTAGGGTATACGGTCACTATTACTCCATCTATGTTGTTTCCTGAAATTTCATAGTCCCGATTTTCTGGTATGCTGATCGTAAAATCTGGGTCGTTGGAAACGGGATAATAGTAAATATTATACGTTTCGCCATGATCATGAAATGAAATCGATTTTTCTGCTTTCAAATAATCCAAATACTCTTCTAATACAAAATCATGCTCCTGAATAATAGCGCTGTGTGGCCACCCAACAAAGCGGTAATGCCAAGGCTCATATTGCGTGCCCGTAATCCCTGCTTTTTCTTTTGGATAACGTAAAATAAAACCATATTTGTAAGCGTTCCTTTTAAGCCACTTTCCCTCAGATGCTTGATCCATCTTCATTTGCGTAGATCCAATATCAAGAGCCAAGCCTAAATTGTGTTCGCTATATCCATCAGGCAAAGCATAATCGGAGCCTAATTTTTGATAAAGCTCATTTTGTTCTTCGCTGCTTCGAAAACCACTATTAATCATAAAATGTTCAACGTTATCCCTTTTAGCGTCTCGTACCAGCTCCATAAAAATTTGAGCCACACTCTTCGATAAATAAATATGCTCGTCAAATAATCTATATCCCCTTATCAGTTCTTTATGTTTCGAAAGATTGACCACATCGGATTTAACGCCTTCTTTATGAACTGGAATCTCCTTATTAACTAATAATAGATTCCCTTGATGAACCTGTTCCTTAGAAATTTCTATTGTTAGGTTATTTTTTTCAGAAATCTCTGTTTGCGCTCGATTGCCTTGGTATACGTTAATAGTTGTATAGACCAGTAGCAAAAGTATCGCGAAAAATAAAATCCTCTTCATTGTTCAGTTTCCTCCTTACTCTTGTTTTTCTAGAATAGAGAAAACTATTTAAATAAAAAGTAGGGTAAAAATAAAATTTATCTTAAATGTAGATGCCTCGCATAGCCCCTTCATTTCCCTCCCGCTTTGCTCACATTTTAATTTCAACTAATAAAACCCCTATTCTCTTCAGGCTTCATTCTCTATTTTGTCAAAGAAATAATCTCTTATTGCCTAGATTTGTTAAGGAGCTTGGGAATAATTCCCGATATATACATTACAGGTTCTCCCTATTAAGAAATCATAATGAAGCTTCTGTTACTGTCGATCAAAGACTAACATGTTTTGAAGCAATCACGAGTTAACCCCGCTCCTCCTGAAAATTTGTAATTTTTATGACGTATTAATTATTTTTTTGTATTTGTTATTTATTTTAAGATAAAATATATCCTACATTTTAACCTGCAACGTAAATCCTAAACACTACAACACACCTTACAGGAAATCATATAAATAAAAAATATAAGACTAGGAGGAATATGCAAAATAATGCTAACATTATATTTAGAAAAAGGAATTCTTCGCTGTATTCAGCTTGCTAAACTAATAACAAGTGAAAATAGATGGTTTACCATCTCGGAGCTGGTGCAAAAATTAGGAGGTTCAAATCAAACCATTCGAAAAGACATTTCATTTATAAATGAAGTCTTACCCCCATCCTGGGAGCTTACTTGTCAAAAAGGGAGAGGGATTCAATTAATAAAACCCTCAAGCTCTTCTAATAATGAATTGTTCTGTTTGTTATACAGACGATCGGTGGCATTCGAAATATTTGACGAGCTACTGCAAGGTGATATAAAGACAGTATGTCACTTGACTGAGAAATTATTTTTGCAACCCCGCTCTGTCTACACCCATCTAAAAAAAATCCAGAAGCATATCCAGCTATACGGTTTGCATTTAGAAAAGAAGCCTTTGAGGATTGTGGGTAATGAATCACAGATCATCTTGATGTTTTATGATCTGTACCTGCAAGCCTATTCAGACCATGAATGGCCATTTACTGAGATCAATCAAGAAGCTATTCTTCGTTATATTCATCGTTTTGAAGAGCTAGCCGGTATAAATTTTCATCAGAGTTCCAGACGAAAATTATCTTTTTTTCTAACTATTTTCTTTAAACGAAAGCAACAAGGGTATGTAGTAGAGTTAGAGCCTTGTAAAATAGATACTTATGTAGATACAAGTATTTATCAAAAGATGTCAGTAATAAGTGAAAAAGTACGCGATGAACTCAATATTTCTTTAACAATTGATGATATCGTGCTGATCACCATTGCTATTAATGCTTCTCGGTACACTTTTAAGGATATTAATCTTGCGAAACAAACGTTCCTCCACTATTTTAAAGAAGGAAAGATAGCCATCTATCAATACGCGAAAGAATTTATTAGCATGCTAGAACAAGAAACCGGGCAACGCTTAACTGAAAATGAAGAGTTCATTTTTGACATCTGCAATTATTTAAGAAGAATTCCTTATCGTTTCCAGCGCTTGTCCATGATCAAAAGACCAGAAAAAATAACCACAAAGTATATTAAAGAAAAATATGCTAATACGTATGAACAGGTGAAAATCGCCTTTGATACCTTTGTCCAAAAATACGGGTTGGCTAGTAATGCTTATGAGGAAGAAATTGCGAAGGTTACTTTGCGGATCGAGGCCTCTAACATGCTGGCTGCAACTGCTCACAAAAAGGCAATGCTTGTGATTGCAGAAGGTGAAAGCTGGAAGGCTTACATAAGAGCCGCTCTAATCCAGCGTTTTGGCGGAAAGCTTCACTGTGTGCAAAAAGATATGAATGACTTTACGAAAGATGAATTACTATCAATGGGTATCGATTTGATTATTACGACGACACCTCTGGAAATCGAAGGGATATCAACAATTTGTATCAACCCTATTATTTCGCAAAGTGATATTGAAAACATACGGGATTTTATAGACGACTAACATCCTGTCTGCTTGAAAACGCAAAAGCCCCCCTAGACAGCTCGTATGCTTCTTCAGTTGAGAAGCTAACAAGTTATCCGAGGGGGGTTTTTTACAATGTTCATTTTTGTATCATTTCTTATAGAAAACAACATTTGTCAAAAATAGTTTTTGCTATAGTGAAGATTAGTGTAGTTTTGATACGATTTAACTGTAAGAAAAAGTTCTCAATTAAAGGAGGATTTAAAAAATTACTGATCCCCAACAGGAGCATCTAGGGAGGTTTTATTATGAAGAAAAAACTTATCGCTACCGCCGCCATATTGACTCTCGTAGTAACAGGACTAGAAGCAGGCATCCCCGTTAATGCCCTAGCCTCCGATCACGTAAAAAATTATGTATTGCAAGATCACATAGAATCCAAAGTATTTGATTTAGAATCATTGCTTTTTACGCATACAAAAAATGACATGGCTCTTCCCGATCTAAGCACTTCTACTAGAACGGTACTAAATTTAGATACCTTACAAGCAGATGTAGTCTTCGGTGAACAAGAAGTCATTGCCGATTCCTTAAAGAAAAAAACGAACTTTAAGACAGCGAATGTGTTTATAAATGAAGACCCTGAGCCTCAAGCCTTTCCAACTAGAGAAATAGTAGAAAATGTATCCGATACTCACTCTAAAACGATAACACAAGGCTTTAAAGCAGGAGCAAGCGTAAAGGCAGGCTTCGACCTAGGCTTTACCAAGGGAGACGTTACGCTGAACACTGAGTACAATAGAACAAATCAGGAAGGTAATACAACCATTACCTCCAAAACGATTAAGTACCCTTCGCAAACAATTACAGCTCCGGCGAAATCCGTAGTCGTATTAGAATATAGTTTAGAAGAGAATAAAGCGAAAGCCTATACAGATGTAAACGCCGTGTTATCTGGGGAATATGAGAAAAAGTACTACTTTATTCCTGCCCATAAATTTATTCCTGATCCACTATGTATTGGCATTCTGACTGACCTAATCGAGACTGGCGATATTAAGCCGGAAAAGGAAAAAACACAAAAATTTAACTTATATGATGAATTAGCTAATAACGATTTACTTAAGGCTGACGATCCAGTCACACTAGATGAAAAGAATAAAAAAGTCATTCTAAATGGAAAAATCTTAACCGATTCATCTGTTTATATCGATAGATTTATTATTAAAAAGAAAACATACTCCCTTGAGGAATATGAACAGCTTCAGAATAACAGAAAAGGTGGCAGAAGCAAGAGAGATGTTTCTAGCTTAGATGCTGCTCACAAGGACTTTTCTGCTTTAACACCAATCGATGAAGAAACCTACACTGTTCAGGCTATTGTTACTGAAAAATAGGCTTGATAGCAATCAAAATTTGCCCACTCCCCGTGTGTAATCGTTTCAATAATAAAAGAGGCTCATACGCTATTAGTATGAGCCTCTTCTTTCTTCATCAACCCGATTCATTATGTTCCTTTGTAAGACAGCCATTAGAAAAGCCAATACTACTATGTCGTGTTGACAATCATAAGAATAAAGACGATCGATAAATAATTAATCGAAATAAAAAAATTCGTTTTCGCCCAGCTTTCATCATCTTTTACATAGAGTCCCTGTAGGGTGTGAATTAGCCAAATCACTCCTCCCAAAACAGAAACAGTCAGAAAAATAACACCGACATAGCCATAATAAAACATGAGTATGGTAGCCGGGATCACCAATACAACATAGGGAATCATTTGCAACTTCGTACGTTTTATTCCCTTTACAACTGGTAGTAGCGGAAATCCTGCTGCACGGTATTCCTCTACTCTCCGAATGCCAAGTGACCAAAAGTGAGCAGGCTGCCAGAAGAACAAAAGAGCAAACAAGAGCCACGCTCCTATATCAACCTGATTCGTTACTGCACAATAGCCGATTACAGGCGGCATGGCTCCGGAAATGCCACCAATTGATGTACTCCAGGTTGAACTTCGCTTTAACCAAATCGTATAAATCACAATGTAGACAAACCAGCCAAGAAGCGCAAGCCAGCCGGCAACAGCGTTAACAAAGGTAAATAACAAGCCTGTTCCCAGAATGCCGAGCAATATTCCATAACCAAGAGCAAAACCAGGCGTAATGCGATCAGTAGCCATCACTCGGTTTTTCGTACGTTCCATCTTTTGATCAAGCTCGCGATCCCAGTAATTATTAGTCACGCAGGCTGATGCAATGATTAGCGTAGTACCTATTAGCACCCAAGTCAGCTCTAGCCAGTCTACACTCCATTTGGAAGCTACCCAGAAACCAGCTACAACTGCAAATACATTAAGCAGAAGGAGCCGTGGTTTCGTCAATGCAATCATATCCTTAAACACGAAGTAAACCTCCTGAAATAAGACAAGGTGTCACATGTACACCTAAGAATATTTTTGAATAACAGAAAATTTCACTAAATTCGTACCAATTACAATATCATACATAAAAGTAATAATAATTACAACAGACCCTCTCCTTTGTTCATGATTACGCCACTTGGAATCGGCACGAAAGTAATCAAATAGTCTCTTTGACAAAAAAATCTTTCCTTTTAGCAGCATTAGCTAGTCAGGAAAGATTTTTTGTCTATAATCTTAGGCTTCTAATACATACAGGTAACTGCTTGTTTGGCCAAACGGAATAGACTGTTCGATTGAAAGTCCTACTTTCTGTAATCTCCCATCATTTATTTATTCGAGCCTTTCAGAATTGAGTCTATAATTCGTGCATTTTCGGCTAGGTTATTCGGGTCAATAAGCATATTCATATGTTCACCCGCTCCTTTATACACATATACCTGATGAAGAGTGGAGCTTTCCCAGGATTGAATATCATCCTTAGTTGTCTCATTGGAAGTGATGATATGAATATTTGCATTCAGTACGCCTTTATTGATCATTTTATTGGTATAGTCATAATACTCCTTAATCACATCGATGTTTTGATCTGCCACTGTACGAATACTTTCACCTAAATGCTCTGCCATTAGGTTTACTAGCTTCTGTGCTTCCGTTTGAATTTTTTCGCCATCCAATTCCACAGCCTCTACTCGTAGAGGTGAATCGATTATGATCAAATCGCTTACTGCTAACCCGCATTCTTCTAATTTCTTGGTGACTTCAAAAGCGAGATTACCTCCGGCTGAATATCCTAATACCACATACGGCCCTTCTGATTGAGCTACCTTTATATGCTGTATATACTTCTCAATCCGATCTTCCCCTCTAATGAAATCAAAGGCATGTAGCGTACAACCTGATAATTTTTGATGTAGAGCTTTATAAAGTACCCCCTGCCCTGTCATCGGTGGGAAGCAAATGACTTCCTTCGCATGCTCTGTCTGATCACGGAAGGAGATAAATGGTCTCTTCTGCACGATCCCCTTTTCAAGCAAATGAGCCATTTGCCGTACTGTTGGGTATTCAAATACATTTCGAAGCAAAAGTTCAACTTGGAATGTCTCTTTGATTTTGTCAACCAATTCCGCCGTCTTCAAGGAATGACCACCTAGATCAAAAAAGTTCCCTACAACGCTGACTTGCTCAATATTAAGCACTTGTCCCCAAATTTTTGCCAACTTACTTTCCCATTCATTCTTTGGGGGCACATATTCAATCAACTGTTGCGAGAAGCTCTCCTCAGGAGCTGACAAAAGCTCCCGATTGAATTTGCCATTTGTAGTTTTCGGGAGAGAATCGACAAAAACATAATAGAGAGGCACCATATATTCAGGTAGCTTTTGCTGCAAATAGGTGCGTAGTTCCGCTGAGCTTATGTCTTGCCCTTCTTCTATCACGACATAAGAAACTAGGGAATCATTATTGGTTTTATCGCGATGAACACTTACCTTAGCTTGAATTACACTAGGATGTTGAACTAAGGCATTGCCAATTTCATCGAGTTCAATTCGATATCCCCTGATTTTGATCTGATTGTCCCGGCGTCCAAGATATTCTATTGTGCCATCCACCAAAAAGCGTCCAAGATCACCTGTTCGATATAAACGGACGGACTGATCTGGCGTAAATTGATGGTGTATAAATTTGGCCGCTGTTAATTCAGGCTGATTTAAATATCCTCTGGCTACCCCGACGCCACCGATGTAAATCTCCCCTTTTACCCCGATTGGAACAGGATTTAAAGAATCATCCAGTATATAAGCCTGCATATTGGCAAATGGACGACCTACTTGGCTCGGTAGACTATCCTTTGTACATAAATGTACGATGTTAATGATAGAGGTCTCTGTTTGACCATAGCCATTATATAGTTTACGTGATCCCTTACTCCATTCAGCCATGTCCACGGTGCAAAGCTCGCCTGCACTTACTATTGTCTGCAAGGAATCTGGCAGCTCATCTGGGGTTAGCGTTGCTAGAACAGAAGGCGTAATAAACATAGTGGTAATCTGCTTTTCATGTAAAAAGGCAACAAGATTCTTTCCTCCCGCTCTAGCATCAGGACTTATCAGGCATAACGTAGCCCCTGCACATAGAGCGGAAAATATTTCATGAGCGGACGCATCAAACCCGATAGAAAAAAACTGGGCCAGCTTACTATCTGAGGTAATCTGAAATCTGTTAATGGTGTCTTCGATTACGTTACATAATCCTTGATGCTCAATCATGACCCCTTTTGGATTCCCAGTAGAGCCTGATGTATAGATAATATAAGCAAGACTGTGAGCATTCGCTTGTGACGGAAGATTTTGAGTATCTTCACCTGAAATCGCCTCTTGATCACTATCCAGACAAATGCACTGCATTCCTTCCTTGCCCATCAATTCTTGTAAAGATTGGCTTGTAAGGACAATTTGCAAACCAGAGTCTTGGAGAATATGTCGAACTCTTTCTATTGGATAGATAGGATCAATTGGAATATAGGCTCCCCCTGCTTTTAAAATACCAAGGACCCCCACAATCATTTCAATCGAACGTTCCATATACAAACCAATGAGTGTCTCACGTTTTACGCCTCTTTTTCTTAATAAACGAGCCACCTGATTCGCACGATTGTTTAATTCCTGATAGGTAATGATTTGGTCATTATACGTAAGAGCAATTTGCTCTGGAGTTCTCTTTACTTGGGCTTCAAATAATTCATGGATGCAAGCATGATCAGAGAATGGCTGCTTGTTGCTATTCCAGTCAATAAGGAGCTGTTGTTTTTCTCCCTCCGTTAACATAGCCAAATCACTTATAGAGGCATGTGGATTTTCTAAAATGGCGTAAAGCAAGCGATGCCAATGCTCTCCCATCCGCTCGATCGTGTCTTGACGGAACAAATCAGGTGAATATTCAAAAAATCCTTCCAGCCCTTTTTCCGTTTCAGAAAAACCTACTGTAATATCATACTTGGCTGTTTCACCATCAATCATCTCAAATTCTACGGTAAGATCTGGCAACTGTAATTTTTCCTCTGGCACATCAACATACACAAATATAGCTTGAACTAACGGGCTTCGGCTAATATCCGCAGGTACTTTCAATTCATCAATTAATAAACCAATCGGCATATCCTGATGCTTGTATACCGCGAGAGCTGTTTCCCTTACACTATGTAATAATTGAATAAATGTCATATCCTTAGACATTCGGGTGCGGAGTGTACCCAGTGTTAGGAAATAACCCATTACCTCCTCTAGCTCTACTCGGCTGCGATTGGCAAGGGGAGTACCGACCAAAATATCTGATTGACCTGTGTATCGATATAAAAGCAATTTAAAAGCGGCTAGTATAATCATGAAAGCAGACGCGTTTTCTTTTTGGGCGATCGCTTTTAGACCATTCAATACTTCGAGCGGTGTATGAATAAAACATCTGGCACCACGGTAGGTAATAGCCGGTGGACGCGGAAAATCTGTACTGATATCCAAGACATAGTCACAGTTTGCTAGCTGTTCTTTCCAAAATGTTAGTAATTTAGCTTTCGTCTCACCTTGTAAGTAATTTCGTTGCCATTCAGCATAATCTGCAAATTGGATGGCAAGCTCCGGCAACTGTACGGGGATGCCAGTAAGCATGGATTGATAGTGCAAAGATAGCTCTTTGAAAAAGATCGAGAAAGTAATCCGGTCAATGACAATATGATGTACAGTCATGACTAACATTGATTCTGTATTACTTACGTGAAACAGCTTAAAGCGGATGAGCGGACCTTTTTTCAAATCAAAAAGCCGCTGGACCTCTTCTTTCATTTGTCTCTGTAGTTCTTCATCCCGGGTTTCATTTGGAACAAGACGAAGATCAACCTCTGGCACCGTTACTTGGAGTTCTGGCAAGACAATTTGACGTGCTTGTCCATCTACGCTGTCAAACAAGGTACGCCATGCTTCATGACGCTTCACAATCTCATTGATGCTCTTCTCTAAAGCCCAATGATGCACAGTGCCTGTTAATCTAGCGGCTCCATATACGTTATAGGTGTGACTTTCTGGATGCATTCGATTGAAAAACCACAAGCGTTCCTGATCATACGAAAGGGGACTTGCATTTGTGTGCCCACGAGGATTAATCATTTCTTTATTAATCCTAATTTTGTTCACATCTACATTTTTCTTCTTCAATTGCTTTTCTAGTAATTCACGTTGTTCGTCAGAAAGTGAATTGATACGGTCCGTCAAGCTTTTCATAAAGTCAGCTCCTTTTGATTGCACGATTGTTTCAGATCAGTCAGCATTCTGATGCTATTCATAATCGTCTCATTATCAATGCCAAAGTCCACTAAGCAGGCCACCTCGTCTACACCAATATCACCGAGCGTCTCGATCAGCTTTTTACATTTGTCGTGGCTTCCAAATAATGCACTTTCTTGGAAATAAGATTCAAACGCATGATCGACAATGACATCAAAGTCAGAGGCAGCCATGGATGCATAATCTGTCAGGATGTTCTTCTGTTGCTTCATAAAGGTTTTTAAATATTCCTTCATCGGCTTTTCTACCTTCGCCTTGACCTCCTCATCACTTGTTCCTAAGCAAGTATGAAGCATCACCGCTACTTTGCGAGATTCCGGCGAAAATCCACTTTGGGATAAAGTCTTCCGATACAACTCAATTTTTTCTTCTAAATCCGCTAAATCACCAGCCGTAATTCCTGTGAGAATATTAGCCCCGATTTTGGCCGCACGCTCATAAGTGTCCGCACTACCATTCGTCGCTATCCAGATATTTAGTTCATTTTGCAACGGTCTAGGTAAAGTACGTATTTCGTGAACAGCTCCATTGGCATCTGTAAAAGGAATCTGCTCACCAGCCCAAAGCCTTTTTACCAAATCTATAGAGTTGAACATCTCGTCTTTTCTGGACTCGTAGTAATCGGAGGTTTGGACAGGGGCAATCACAAAATCAGCAGGATGCCAGCCCGTCGCAAAGGCAACCGAAACACGTCCTTTTGAAAGATTGTCCACCACAGACCATTCCTCAACAAAGCGAATTGGGTGATGCAATGGTAGTACAACGCTTCCCGCCCTAAGCTCAATTCGTTCTGTAATCGTAGCTAGAGCAGCACTTAGCACTGAAGGATTTGGATATAATCCCCCAAAGTCCTCAAAATGTCGCTCAGGCGTCCAAACACCTGCAAATCCATGCTGATCAGCATAAGCTGTACTCTCCAAGAGCAAAGCATACTTATTCTGATCCTGCGTAGAACCATCACCTGAGAAAAAGAAGAGACTAAAATCCATCTTATCCACTTTTCTTTTTCGCTTCGGCACAAAGCTACTTGCAGGGCTGTTTCGATTTTTCACTTCCTGCTTAGATAATCTAGCAGGAAACGGGGTTTGAATGCCTTTTTGTTTGAGGCGTTGTTCAAATAAAACCCGTTGTTCAGGAGAAAGTGCTGCTAACCTTTTATCTAACTGATTCATTCTTTATTCTCTCCTTAATTGTTCTCGCCTTTATACTTCGTTAACAAGCTTGAGTGACAGCTCCTCTGGTGACATTTTCTCGATTTCACTCAGCATACGCTCGATCTCATCCATCTCCTCTTGCCCGATCTGAGACATCGTTATCGCCTGAGCTAACTCAACAATAGTTGGAGATTGGAAAAGAATATCCATCGGTATATCGTTATAGAACGTATTTCTCAAACGCGTAACAAGCTGAATGGATAGTAGAGAGTTACCACCTAGTTCAAAAAAGTTAGCTTTCGTACTGATTGCAGGGATACCGAATAGATCTTGCCAAATATCCGCTATTTTTCTTTCTGTCTCATCACGTGGTGCAACATATGTATCAGCTGCTTGCTTGCGATGATCATTAGCACGGTGAGAATAAGTGCTTGATTGTAAGGTATCGTATTGATTGAATTCATGAATCGCAGAATGAATGTCCTGTGTAGAAACAATCACTTGAGAGTAGTCGCTTGTAAGAATACGGTTCATGACATGGGTGCCTTCTTTTGCTGTAATTCCGTATTGTTCTTGCAATTGTTCCATATGCAACTGCATCTCTAATGGCATCCCTGTCTGGCTACGAATCCAATTATCGTTTTTCCACATGCCCCAGTTAATCGCAATCGTAGGTATTCCTTTTGCAGTTTGATATCTCGCGAATGTATCCAAAAAGACATTTGCTACACAATTGTCCATTTGACCTACCCCGCCTGTAAGTGAGAATGTACGCGAGAATAGCAGCATAAACTCTATGTTCATATGATCAATAAGCTTTTCTAAGACGAGTGGGCCATACACTTGCTGTGCAATATTTTGATAGCAGGAATCTTTACTTTTCAACGGGATGAAGCCAGAGCTAAACCGTTCTGCTGCATAAACGATACCTGTAATCCTTCCCACGCTATCTTCCGCTGAACGAATCACCTGCCTCATTTCCTCTTCGTCTGTTAAATGAGCTGAGTGATAACGTACCTGTTCACAATTTTGCTGAAGGAGACGGATTCGTTTGATTTTACTCGCAATCTCGTCCTCTGCATCATGAGCTTGCAGGTAGCTATCCCATTGCTCCATAACTGGAAAATCCGGGTCGCCTATTAAAATGAGGGAAGCTTTTACTGCGTTGGCTATCTCTTCACTTACCGACAATCCTATTTCCTGAGTCGCACCTGTAATCAGGTATATGCCTTTATCACGGAAAGAAGGGGAATAGGAGTGGGATTTCTTCTCTGGTAATCTTGTTTGTTCAAATTTTTGCACAAATCGGTGAGTGCCGCGAATAGCGACCATAAAATCAGAAGTAGTACTCAAAATCTCATCCAAAACTTTTTTGAGCAAGCGATCTGATTTTTTAGGTAACATATCTGTCAGTTGAATATCAATATAACGAGTTTTTATCTGTGGATATTCTTGTGCTATGACACGTAGAGGTCCGAGTATGGTTGATCGTACTGGCATAAGAATCTCTTCATTGGATATTTCCTGGAGATTATTCGACAATGCAATGATTTCCATTTTTTGTTGGAAGGCATATATTCCTAATTGTTTAGCAATATATAGCATGCTGTATAAGCCATAATGCTCTAGCTGTTCATCCCCCTGCTCTGATTCTTGCTCGTCTGTATGCTGAATGCTCCACATGTGAATGATTTTATCTGGCAATAAATTGTCCATATCCAATGTTTTAAACAACTCTTGGTAGGATTCTTCACTCATGATATCGATGGTAAAAACTTTTTCATCAATTTTAGAAAACGTCTGACCAGGAACGACCGTCACTACCTCAAGCCCAAGCCTTTCAGCATAACCCCTTACTTGCTTGCCTAAGCCTTGCTTATCTTGAAAAATCAACCATCTTTGATTGGTAGTAACGTTTTCTGCGTCTTCGATAGAGTAAGCTGTGCCCGATTGATTCCACACAGGAATATAGAACCAATCAGCCATTTCCCTTCTCTTTCGATCGAGTGCATCGACGTTACTTATTGGATTGTCCTTTTTCTCTAGGAAGTAGGTCTTTCTTTCAAAAGGGTACGTTGGAAGATGAACGCGACGAGCGTTTTCATGATTCCCTAAAGCAGACTGATCCATCTCTACTCCGTGGCACCACAAGCCCGCAACTGCTAATCGTAAGCTAGCCACGTCTGAGTGTTCCTTTTTCGCCGATGGAAGGGTGGTGATAGTGATCGCCTGTTGAGCCTGGTACGTTTCTCTATGCTGTCGTACAAGAGAGACAAGCGACTGGCCCGGTCCTACCTCCATAAAAATGCAATTTGGCTCTTCCATCAGAGTGCGGACTCCTGTAGAGAAGTGAACGGTCTCTCTGAGATGTTTTTGCCAATAAAGAGGGTCTGTTGCTTGTGAAGCAGTAATTTTTTCTCCTGTAAGATTAGAAATGTACGGTATTAGCGGTTCATGGAAGGTCTTCTGCTGAAGCGCTTCATAAAACTCTTCTAGCATAGGCTCCATCATCATCGAATGATAAGCATGAGAGGTAATCAATCGTTTCGATGTAATACCTTTTTCCTTCATTACCTTCTCTAGGCTACCAATATCTGTATATGTACCTGCAATAACAGTAGATATCGGACTATTCACAGCTGCTATTGAAAGCTCTCCACCATGTTCCTGCAATAATTCACGAACCTGTAAATCTCCTAGTGAAACTGCTAGCATTGCGCCTTTCTCCATCTTTTGCATCAAGACACCTCGTGTTGAAACCAAAGACAGAGCGTCTTCCAATGACAGAACGCTGGAAAGGCAAGCTGCGACATACTCGCCTATACTGTGGCCGATCATGGCATGTGGGCGAACACCCCATGATTCCAACAATTTGGCTATAGCGTATTCAATGATAAAAAGCGCAGGTTGGGCATAGATGGTTTCTTGTAATTGTTCTTTTGCTTGTTCTTCCAGCTCTTTAGCTGGATACATCAGCTCACGTATATCCATGCCAATGTGTTTTGTTACTTGTAGGGCGCAATAATCGATTGTTTCTCTAAATATTATCTCGGTCTCATATAGTTCTCGCCCCATATTCACATATTGAGAGCCTTGACCCGAAAACATGAATACGACGGAAGGACTTTGGACCACTTTTCCTTCTACGATCAGTTCCTTTGAGGTGCCCTGGTAGTGAGCAAAGGGAATAAACTCGTTTTGGAAAAGCATTTTCGCAGATGTCGCTTCACGAGCAATCACAGCGCTTCGATGAGAAAACTCCTTTCTTCCTGCTTGGAGCGTATATGCGACATCCCCTAGATTTACCTCCGGATTTTTGTCAAAGAATTCAGCTAGATTTTCTTTTGCCTGCATAAGGGCAGCTGGTGTCTTGGCAGAGAGAGGCAGTACATTCCACTCGCTAGGTGAAACCGCTTCTCTTTTCGCGGATACAGGTGCCTCTTCTAGGATTACATGTGCATTTGTTCCCCCTATGCCAAACGAGCTAACTCCGGCACGGCGAGGATAGTCACCCGTCTTCCACTCTGTAAGCTGCGTATTTACATAAAAGGGACTTTGTTCAAAGTCGATCTGCCGATTAGCTTCTACAAAATGCAGACTTGGAGGGATTTGTTTATGGGAAAGAGCCAGCACTGTTTTAATTAAACCTGTCACTCCTGATGCATTATCAAGATGTCCAATATTGGTTTTTACAGACCCTATCGCACAATAGCCTGTCTTGGATGTATGCTCACGATACGCCTCTGTTAGTGCCGCTATTTCAATCGGATCTCCAAGTGTTGTACCTGTTCCATGTGCCTCTATGTAGCTAATCGTTTCAGGATTCATATCTGCAATGCTAAGAGCTTCTTTGATTACCTCAGCTTGATGAGTAATGCTTGGAGCTGTAAAGCCCACCTTTTGCTTACCGTCATTATTAATAGCGGTTCCCCTTACAACTGCTAGGATATGATCGTTGTCAGCCAAAGCGTCCTCTAAACGTTTAAGCAAAACAACTCCAACCCCATTGCCAATTACTGTTCCTTGAGCATTTGAATCGAAGGCACGGCAATGCCCGTCTGGGGACAAAATGCTGCCTTCTTGTAATTCAAGATCATTACTTTGATCTGCCTTAACTGATACTCCACCTGCTAAAGCCATGTCACATTCGTATGTCAGTAAGCTTTGGCATGCCATATGTACACTTACCAAGGAGCTAGAGCAAGCTGTCTGCACCGCTATACTAGGACCCTTTAAATCTAGCTTGTATGATACACGCGTTGAAAGAAAATCAGGTTGTGTACCAAGCATGATCTGAAAGCTTCCAAGCGAATCTACAATTGCAGGATGACTATGGACATGAGCTAAGTATCCGGATTGTCCACTGCCTGCGTAAACCCCAATTCTCCCACTATACTTCTCCGGATCATACCCTGCATGCTCCAAGGCCTCATATGCTGTTTCGAGGAATAAGCGTTGCTGAGGATCAGTGATCTCTGCTTCCCGTGGAGTCATTTCAAAAAACGCTGCATCGAATTCGGCCATATTTTCCAAAATACCCATTGCTGGGATCTTTTTTTCATTTTTCGGCTCAAAAAAATGAATGGATTCTTTCCCTTGACGAAGGTTTTGCCAAAATTCCTCTATGTTACTAGCACCCGGGAATCTCCCTGACATACCGATAATGGCAATTGAGGATTGCATATCCTCGCTTATCAACTCATGCATCTTTTTTTACCTCCCACGTTTTCTGATCTGTTTTTGTTTCTGCATTGCTTCCTTACGTTTTAAAGCTATTTCTCTATTTACAGTCACCGTTGGCACACTGCTCAACTCCTGACTCAGTCTATGTGCCAATGTATGGATGGTGGGGTAACGAAACATATCAATAACCGGCAATTCTCTTCTGAATATTTCATTAATTTCTTGATGAACATGAAGTAATCGATAGGAATCTCCGCCAATATGGAAAAAATGATCATGAATACCCACCTGTTCAACACCTAGTGCCTGTTGCCAAATTTTTGTCAACGTTCTTTCTATTTCCGAGATAGGAGCCAGATTTGCCGTCTGCTCGTCTTTACTGTTGGACGGATTTGTTTCAATAAAATTAATTTTTTTGCGATTAATTTTGCCATTTGGAGTCAATGGAACATTATCGAGTAACCTGATTGCGTTTGGTATCATAAAGAAAGGAAGCTTTCCCTGTAAAAATTCTCGCAATTCTTTTTCTAGAGAAAGAGAAGCTCCTTCTTCTTGAGAAATAGGCACAACATATGCGACTAATTTCTTTCCGTACTTCTCATCATCTTCTACTACTGTCACGCACTGTTTGACTACTGGATGCTCACATAAAACATGTTCGATTTCTCTGATTTCAATTCGATGCCCGCGTATCTTCACCTGATCATCAATTCGACCTACGTATGCAATACGTCCATTCGGTAAAAATCGAGCTAAATCTCCAGTGCGATAAAGTCGAATCGCCCCTTGCCCAAGCTCTTCAAACTCAAGATAGATGAATCTTTCTCTAGTCAAGTCCTCTCTATTCAAATATCCACGTGCCAAACCAGCACCACCGATATACACCTCACCAATCACGCCAACAGGAACAGGCTGCTGGTTTTCATCTAATATAAATATTTTTGCATTTGAAATAGGCTGTCCAATGTCCGGTGGTACCGGGTTGTTCAGCTCTTCTTGTCTATTTGAACATACATACTCGCCACTAGTTGAACATACCGTTGCTTCCGTAGGTCCGTACGAATTAAAAAAACGACGGTTTTTCCCCCAACGAACAGCAACAGTAGCAGGACAAACTTCTCCACCTACCTCCAAGGTTTGAAGATGCGAAAGCTCTGCATCAGGAAGGATAGCCATTACCGAGGTTGGGACTGATGCTATAGTAATTCTTTTCTCATGCAACCAATCAATCAATTGTTTGCCTGGAAATAAGCGTTCCTTCGTATCCATGCATATTGTACCGCCGCTAGCAAGTGTCGGAATAATTTCACAGACTGAGGCGTCAAAGCTAAAGGAACAGAATTGTACCATCCTGGTTTCAGGCGATAATTTATGCAAATCGCGTCTTGCAAAGATTAAATTACTGAGACTTTTGTGTTCAATCATGACACCCTTTGGCCTGCCAGTCGAACCAGAGGTATAGATGACGTAAGCCAAATCATTCGGATGGGGAGAACATAGTGTTTCCAAGTGACTTTTTACTCTTGGAGCGCGCTCTATGTCCGCTACAAACTGCAAAACGTCGATCCTCTCTCCCAAAAAGCCAATATCCGATAGATCAAGCTCCCCCGTTGTAAGCAAAATAGATGCGGCACTATCCTTTAGCATGTACGCAATTCGTTCCAGTGGGTAATCAGGGTCAATAGGCAGATAAGCAGCACCAGCTTTACTTACAGCCAGCAGGCTGACAATCATCTCGATGCTACGCGGAACCATGATCGCGATTATGCTTTCTCTCCCAGCTTTTTCTCGTAATGTATGTGCCATACAAGTAGACAACTCATCTAATTCCTGATAGCTTAGTGCCTTCTCCCCAAACTCTACCGCAGGATGCTCTGGTATCTTACTTACCTGTTCTGCAAATAAATCGACAAAGGTTTTCTCTAGCGGAAATTCCTTTTCTGTTCGATTCCAATCAACTAAAATCTTTGTTTTTTCTTCTACTGAAAGCAGGTCCAATTCTTTGATGCACTTCTTCGGGTCTCTTAAAGCGCTTTCAATGATTGTTCGGTACCGCTCGCTCCATTCCCTAATCTCTTCTTGAGTAAATATCTCCAGATGGTGATCAAAATCGAGCTGATAGCTTTTCATCTCACGTCGATCTTTAATATGTAGAACTAACTCCTGTGCCTCGTATCCACTGAATTGTATGTCAGATGTATAACGTAAATCATCCTGCATATCGAATTCTAACACCTGAAATTCCATTGCTATTGAAAAGAGCTGCTGGACGTCTGGGTGCTGCTCTCTCACCTTGGACAACAATGTTTGATAGGGATATTTCTGATGCCGAAGCATTTGCCTTTGCTGTTTCGCGATCTCTTGACAATGACTAACAAAATCCAAATCAGGATTGATCAGATGGCGAAACGGGAGCGTGCTTGCAAACATCCCAAATGTATGTTTATCACGAGCATTTGAGCGATTGCTAATAATATGTCCTACGGTAACATCTTTCTTACCCGTGATCCGATAGAGGTATAAGTAGAAGGTACCTAGAAAAAATACATTAGGGCTGATCCCATATGTATCACAAAAGCATTCAATTTGATTACGAAGATCATGTTGTATGAACAGGCTATGTCGTCCACTAGCGATATTGCGAGACAACTCATCTTGATCACTAAGACTTACTAATTCTGGAGCTTTTTCGAACTGACTACTCCAATAGGCCTCATCCAATGAAAAGCGCCTAGACTCTAGATATTCCCTTTCTCTATCGAGCATCTCTATATAGGAAGGCTTTACTTGCTTCTCCCGCTCTTCCCCTTTGGCTAGCTGCTGATAGCAAGCAACGATTTCTTTAATGGCATATAGCATGGCTACACCATCAGCGATCAGATGACTGAATTTCATATAGAGAATTGTCTCGGTATCTGTTTTTTGTAGTATGGCAAAGTAATACAATGGCCCTTGCGAGAAGGAAAAAGGCTGTTTCGTGGTTTGACTAAGCCATTCTTGAATTGCCTGCTCTCTCTGTTCATGAAAACGAAAATCAATTATGGGTATACTTGGATGGGTGTCTTCGGAAATCATTTGCATGGGAAACTTATTTGTATCGGATTGGCTGAAGATCGTTGTGAGGCGAATTGAGTCATTTTCACTAATAAAATGATGAATTGCTTTAATCAAAAAATCATGTTGTAGGCTTGAAGAAAAAGCAAACGAAGTAGCTAGATTCGTTGCTCCTACATTTGGATAGATATTTTCCACAAACCAAATTCGCTTTTGGGCATTGGTCAATGGATAGGACGGAACTGCTTCTACGTGCATAAATGCTGCCCTCCCATATGTAAAATTTTAACGACACGACACAAAACCTTACCTCCACAAAAAAAAGAAGCATTGTATAAAAACTTATCCTTTATACAACGAACTATAGATAACTATTTAGTAAGTAACACATGGCGAAAAGATTTTTAGGCATTCCTCCTGTAGTCATAAAAGATAAATTTTTATGGTATATATTTATTATTTAACCAATACTTTACTAAATTATCCTAATTCCGCCTTGAAATGTCAATCGAATCTGAATATTTTTATTACATATAAATTTTAAAGAAATAAAAGGATTAAATACCAATTTATAGAAATGAATATATGTTTCTACATTTCATTCAAGGAGAGGGTTCAAATGAAAAAAAGTCTTGCCGCTCTGATGGTCAGCACACTTTTAGCCAGCATGTATTTTTCTCCAGCTTATGCTGCAACAAAAGCAACAGGAGTTGACTCCAAATCGATTACAAATGTAAAATCATTGGATGCAACGGTTTCCGATCCAAATCGATTCAACGGTTTACGTGTTAAGGTAGTCGATGAACCTACCGTATTTCTTATTATGGATGGAAAGAAAAGAGGAATTGTTAGCGAGGCCGTGTACTTCAGATTATTCCGTTCATGGGATGGCATTCAATCATTCTTATCACTTGATGGCATCCCTGATGGACCCGTTATTAACGAAAATACACAATTGATCAAATATCAAAACAACCCAACGGTATATTTAATAGATCATGAGAACGGAAGAACTGTGAAACGCGGCTTTGTTAGCGAGGCGGCATTTAACAAATACAGCTTTGATTGGAATAAAATAATTACGCTTCCCGATTCCTTGCAAAATACCATTCCTGATGGTACTCCCATCACCCATTAAAAGTTACGTTTAATAGCCGGAAAAACACCTCTTACCGTAGTTGCTTGTCTTTCCTGTGTGATGGACTGCCAACTTTAAGAGGTGTTTTTATGTTAGTTAACAGATCGGGACACAGCCATTTAGTCTCTTTTGTGTAATGTAAGAAATCCCTTACTTCTGCCCTTCGCCTACAAGCAAAGCATCACCCCAAAATACCCCCTGGTTTTCTAAAAGCTCTCCAGCTAAAATACGTTCACCTACTACCTACTTTTTAATACGTACTTTATCTTCCCTTTATAAAATGAATGGATGTTTAAAACAAGTGATGACAAAATTAACACATTTTAAGTGATTGAAATCACGACATAAATTTAAAATTATTCATATTCTTAATCCAGATACAAAATTTTAAACTTTATGGAGGCATTCATATGGAACATACATTTACCGAGTCTTCTATTATTGGTGAGATTGTAACAAAATTCCCAAAGGCAAGCGACCTTTTCAAATTATATAAAATAGATTTTTGCTGCGGTGGTAATAGACCCCTTATTGACGCTATTCAAGAAAGAAATTTATTGGCTGATGAGGTGATAACAAAATTAAACACACTGTATCATGATACAAAGCTTTTACATGAATCTGTAATTGATTGGACAACTGCCTCTTATAGCGAATTAATTGACTATATTGTGAATAAACATCATCGTTACTTAAATGAAGAATTGCCACAGCTAAGCCCTTATGTAACAAAAGTGCTACGCGTTCATGGATCGCAACAACCACATTTAGCTCGAATTCATACGTTATTTCATGAGTTAAAAACAGAATTGGAACAGCATTTAATAAAAGAGGAGACTGAGGATTTCCCATTGATTTTAGCATTTGAGCAGCAAGCAACAGATGAAAATTATACAAAACTCTGCAAGGTAGTGGAAGAATTGGAGAATGAGCATAGCCACGCCGGCAATATTATCAAAGAGCTTCGGACCATTACAAATGACTTTACCCCACCAGAAGGAGCTTGCGGTACTTATCGTCTGGTCTACCAACGCCTTGAGGCACTTGAAGCCGATTTATTCCAGCATATCCATCTAGAAAATAATGTGTTGTTCCCACGTGCAATAGCACGAACCTAAGCCTCTTCCTAAGAAATGGGACATGAGTAAAAAGTCGCTCATATCCCATTTCTTCTATATTTTATGGGTTGAGTATAAGATTTCATGAAGCATGTAATGTCCCAATTTGCAAATACAATGGCAAAACCCTCTAACCTTCCTTCTAGACCAGTCTTTTGCTACATGTAGCCATTGATATTATATAGAAAGAATATGCCTAGATTGGGTAAGGAGTTGTCTATATGAAAGAAGATTTATTTCAGAAGCATGTGCGAAATATCCCCCTTTTTAACGAACTTTTGGATGAAGAGCTTCAAACTATAGTGGATATTTCTCAGGTTCGAACGTATAAAGCAAGGTCTTTTGTATTTTTACAGGGTGATTCACTTGATCGTATATTTTTTATCCATTCGGGTAAGGTGAAAATTCAAAAAACAGATAAAACCGGAAGAGAACAGATTGTTTCTGTACTCCAAGCTGGAGAAATGTTTCCGCATGCGGGATTCTTCAAAAAAGGTACTTTCCCAGCAAATGCCGAGATACTAGAGCTTGCAGAATTAGTCGTTATACCAATCGTTGATTTTGAGAATGTTTTACTTCAGTATCCTCGATTATGTATTACATTGTTTAAAACTCTAGAAGAAAAGATTGTGGATCTCCAGAATAGATTAGAGGAAAAAATTCTTCATGATACCTATGAACAAATTATTATGCTATTGCTTCGCTTATGTAAATCAAATGGCATCCAGATTCAGGATAAATACAAAATAACGACTCAATTTACGAATCGTGAACTCGCGAGTATGATTGGCACTTCTCGGGAAACAATTAACCGCACAATTAATCGGTTAAAAAGGAAAAAGCTGATTGATATTGATGAAAACGGATTCTTTATTCTGACTCCAGAAAGATTGCAGGAAGAAATCGCATAATGCAAACCTCTCCCGCCTAATCTTTCAAAATAAGAAGTTCATCATTCAAGTTGATTAGCTGCACCTTTTCATAGCCTAAGTGCTATCCCCCATCAGCTTCCTTACACAAATTCTAGTAAAGCCTTCAAAAAGTTTGTGATTTCACTCACAAACTTTTCATTCTCTCTATGCTACACTTTCATTGAGAATCACTATCACTCATTGCTAAAAGTGAGCAAACTGGCAAATTGATGGTTTTAGGTAAATAGATCGCGTTGGTTTTTTATCAAATGATAAGCACAAGCAAATAGTAAAGGAGAATTCCTATGAGTGAAATAATTAATAATCGTGAACAAAAAAGCATGAATTCAATTGAAAGACAAGCTATTTTAAAAAAAATCATCAAAAATCTTCATCAAGGGAAAAGTGTAGAAGATGTGAAGGCTCAATTTGAAGAAGCTGTTGGGAATATTACGGTTGCAGAAATTTCTCAATTAGAACAAGCTCTCATGGAGGAAGAAGGAATTCCAGTTGAAGAGGTACAGCGCTTATGCTCGGTTCATGCTGCCATTTTTAAAGGTTCCATTGAGGAAATCCATAGATCAGACAAACCAGAAGACCAACCTGGCCATCCGATTCATACCTTTAAGCTTGAGAATAAAGAAATAAATCATCTTGTGAACTTCAAACTGAAGCAGCATTATGAGCATTTTGAAAAAGAAGATAAGAAAGAAAACGTCTATTTGCTTATGGAAGATTTAAATCTATTGCTGGATATCGATAAACATTACAGCCGAAAAGAGAATTTACTTTTCCCTTTCTTAGAGAAGTATGGCATTTATGGGCCAACAAAAGTCATGTGGGGCGTCGATGATGGTATTCGCAATAGCATTAAAAATGTTAAACAAAAATTAACAAACTACACTGGAGACAAAAAAGCAGTCTTAGATGGCCTTTCTTTTGTTATCCGCGAAGTCAATGAAATGATTTTTAAAGAGGAAAATATCTTATTTCCTATGGCATTACAAAATCTTACGGAAGACGAATGGATTAAAATTGCTCATGAAAGTGATGAGATTGGCTTTTGCTTGACAAGTCCTGCCGGTGTATGGAAGCCTGGAAGACAAGCTATCGCACAACAGTCTATATCTGAAGGTTTTATTCGTTTGGAAACAGGCATTCTCTCTTTAAAGCAATTAGAGCTGCTCATGAATCACTTGCCCGTGGATATTACATTCATTGATCAGGATGATGTGGTACGTTACTTCTCCCATGGAAAAGAGCGGATTTTTGCTCGCACGAAAGCAGTAATAGGCAGAACCGTTCAAAACTGCCATCCTCCGAAAAGCGTTCATATCGTTGAAAAACTCTTAGAAGATTTTAAAGCTGGTAATAAAGATTGTGAGGATTTCTGGATTAAGTTTCAGGACAAATATGTATACATTCGCTATTTCGCTATAAGAAGTGAAGATGGTGAGTATATGGGTACTCTTGAGTTTACACAAAATATTAGTCCTATTCAAGAAATTGAAGGCGAAAAACGAATACTCTCCTAAGCTTGGGATTGTCATGAATTACCTTGACCGTTTTCGAAGGAGGTTGAATCCTAGCCTGTATAGCGATTCAACCTCCTTCAGCGGTTCAGGCTATTGACTCTTCTTAGGCAATTAAAAATAAATAGTGGTTCGAGTTGTGAGAGCTTTTTTATGATCATATTCTATATTTTTGAAGGCGTTATTGCTCCAGAAAATAATGAGGATTCCCTATTTAGTAGCTATGGTGCCTTTCTTATGGGCTTGTAACCAGACTACTTTTAAAGATTATCTTTACTTCATTTAAATTTAGTTTACATAATAATTATTACGTTAATTCGAACTTTACCTACCTCCTATGGTCTTCTGAATACTTTCGCTTTACATGCGGAAATAACGTTCAAACTTATTTTATGCTCAACAGAATCCTGCCCTATACGAAATATGGTATTAGCCTCAGCAAAACCATAAAATGTCCATTTTCATCCAGAGTGTAAACCTTATCCATATACCCGTGTGAAATAAAAAACATAAAGAGATATTTAATATTTCTTTTTATAATTACCTAAAGCAAGCAGAGGCCAAATGTACCGGTAACTGTGGTAGTGAAAGTAAAAACCGCCGGGTAATCCTCCTCCTGTCGGATAGGAGTGCGTCCAGTCCTGATTTTTTTCGGAATCAATTAAAAATTGAATTCCACGTTCAATCGCCGGAATTGGCTTTTGGAACACTGAAATGAGGGCATCCACTCCCCATGCGGTTTGAGAAGGTGTACTGGCACCTAAAGAAACATATGTTTTAACAATATCGCTCTTACATGACTCTCCCCACCCCCCGTCTTCATTCTGGATTTTTAATAACCACTGTACAGCTTTCTGAATTGCAGGATGTTCAGAAGAGACTCCGACAGCCATTAGGCCGGTAATAGCGGCCCATGTGCCGTAAATGTAAGAAATGCCCCATCGCCCGTACCAAGAGCCATTGGCTTCTTGATTGCTTAGAAGCCACTTCACCCCCTTTTGAATCTGGGGATGGCCGATGGTAAATCCTGCATTGTTGCCGAGAAACTCCAAAGTCCTACCTGTTAAATCTTCCGTAGAAGGGTCTGTACTAACTGCGTCTGCCGCATCGAAGGGAAGCCAATTTCCTATTCTTTTATCCGTATTTTTCTCAAATGCCGGCCAGCCTCCATCGGCATTTTGCATTGATAACAGCCAATTGAGACCTCGATCCCATGAATGGTGGAAGGTCGGGTCTGTTTCTCTTAATTTGCTTATTGCTCTTAATGCAGCCGTTGTGTCATCGACGTCGGGATTGATGGTATTGATATCGGAAAAGCCCCATCCCCCTGGTAAAACAAAAGGATTTTTTATCATCCAATCACCATATTTATGATGCTGGCGAGAGAGTAAATAGCGGCCAGTGTTTTGAACTGTAGGCTCAGATGCAGAAACCCCGGTTCCTTGCATAGCATGAGCCAATAAAGCGGTATTCCAGACCGTTGATGTCGCAATCTGAATATGTAAATGTCCATTGGTCAGGCAAGTCATTGCTTTCAGCCCTGAAATCGCACGGGTGATCACTGGATGATTGGCCGAATATCCAAGGGATAGTAGAGCGAATATCATAAGAAACGTGGAAGTGAAATAGCTGTACAAGGTTCCATCCGGTTCAATTCTTTCCAGTATATAGCGTTCAGCCTGACGTAGCGCCATATTATGGATTTGCGACGGAAGGTAAGGAAGATTCTTGAAACCATCCAAGATTGTGTTAAGAAACGCACGGTATTGATGGGATCGTTGATTTGTCAGATAGGGATGGTTGCCCAATGCTGTTGGAAGGTCGTTTTTTCGAAGATCGGACATGTCTGGTGTTCTTCTTGTTTTCATTACGAACTTGCGGTCTGCAACGACCAATATGGGTGCGATGTGTACTCTAGCATATCCAACAAAATCGAAGAAATTAATGGGGAGCCAGTGCGGCAGCAGGATGATTTCAACCGGGATTTGAAAGTATCCCGACCAAGGATACTGCCCTGTCAAGGCAAGAAGGAGTTTTGTTAGCATACTTGCCTCCGAAATTCCGCCTTTGGTTAATATAAACTTCTTTGCTAATTGCATGTGCCCATCCGTTTTCTGACTGTACCCTGAAAAAAGCAAGGCATAGTATGCTTCAATGGTTGCAGACAAATTTCCTTCCTCTTCATCATGAAACAGCTTCCAGGCTCCGTTTTTCTCCTGCCTTATAGTAATGCGATCAGCCAAACTTCTAATTAACTCCTCGTCATCAATCATCAAGGTCCGTAATAGGATTATCATATATGCATCGGTTAGTGGTCCACTTTCCGAACAATAACGCCAGGCGCCGTCAGCTGATTGAGCTTTTTGCAATAGATGGATTATGCGTTTAATTTCTAATTCAGCTTTTTCTTTCATATTTCAAACATACCTTTCTAAAACCCAAGTGTAATGCCTATATCCACTCTATTCACTTTCAGACGAAGGGTTCTTACAAGGGAGAGGAAAAAGTATGGGAATCCGGATTCTGAAGAAGAATTTTGACTGGTTTAAACAAAGTCAATTTCCGCCTCTTCTTAAAATAAACAAAGAATTGAAGAAGAGATTGAAAGAAGTCAACAAGCCTCTCATGAAAGAAGCGGAATTACCCGAACAAGATCAAATATTGATTCGTCAAATTAAAGAATCCACACGCCAGCTAAACTTGAACAATGTAACGCGGACTACGGCGTATTTTGACTACTATCGAAAACATCCAGAGATACACTGGGCCTTGTTGGGTCACATGGTGTCGCGAAATGGCGGCTGGAATATGACAGATTTGAAGGGAGAGCTTCTGTCCAAATTACTTTCCGACGCGGAACAGAAAGATTATTTTCTGTTTCTGGAGCGCGGCAATTGGTTGATTTTCCAAGATGTCTATCCTCAATTACTGCTGTATGAGGAAAGTTTGAAAAGAGAGACGAGCTTGTTCTATCTGCTTTCTTTTTTTCATGTATCCGTCTTTATGGAGGTTATGTGGGATCATTTCTGGAAGAATGGAGACCGCTATCTTCTAGCAATTGCCCTAGTCATCAACGAGCAGAGCTATCTGGAAAAAAGGGTGATTCAGAATCCCTATTATCAAAAAACGGTTCTGGAAACGAAAGAGTTCAAAGTTCAGGATTTATTAAGTTTAAATCAAATTCTTTTCCCATGTTGTAACAATATGAACAAGGTTCCCGGGCAGGTACCTGACCTTATCGGACAAACGCTTCATCATTTTGCTTCCCTTCAAGAACGCATATTATTGGGTAAACGATTATATTCAGTGCTTTTTGGCTCTTCTGAAATTCTACAGGGCGTAATAAACTGGGCGGCGGATCATCCGCATACGGGTTCCCGTAAAGATTACTGGCCCCATCTGTTTAACGACGTAAACGAATCTGTGCCATCTACGCCTAGAACTCCCTATAAGAGGCGAACGGATGATTGTCAATTGAAAGCTGGAGCTAATCGATTATTCAGCCCAAAATTACAGTACGCTTGGAAAAATATAGAGCATGGTGAAGCGGAAATCGAGGATTGGTTTGAGGATTGGAAAATCTTAACCTACTTTATCAATCAAAAAAAAAATGTAAATGGGGAGATCTATCATAAATACTGTAAAACACTGGAGAAAATCGAACTTGCGGTCATGGCCAAAACAGCCATCTTTTAGAGAGAAACTTAAATCTTATGTTCCAACAATGATATTTGTTTCTTGGTTGGGAACTTATCTGGATCTCATCTTCGTGGAGAAGCAATTGTATTCTTTTCCAGTGCGGCCGTTTTCCGATATTTTTAAAATCAATATTATGTTTACTCTGTGTATATTGCCGATTGTTACAGCTATCTTTCTGCATTGCTTGCAGTCGATGAACTCATGGCAAAGAAAGGGACTCATCCTGTTTTCCGGCATAATAGCGGCAGGAATTGAACAGATATCGGAACAACTGGGATGGTTTGCCCATAGCAGCGAATGGCAGCATTTTTATTCCTTTTTCGGTTATATCTTATTTATGTGGCTTGTTTGGAAATTTCATCTATGGATCATTCATTTATCAGAAGAAGCCCCTTAACAATATTTTTTCAAAAAAAGGACCCAATGAGTTGAAAGCTTTCTCGATTTTGGTACCGTTTGGATACTGGACATGTACGGTATCCCCTGCTGTGGATGTATCGTAGGTGCCTATAGAAACAAGGATACAAATACCCCTGCCATTAATTAATATAATGGTAGGGGTATTTATGTAACTCATTTATAATAAAACTGGCAACAGATAGAGTTTATTTCTTTGCATATACCGAATAATTTGATGAAAATAATTTTAGATGATACGAAAATATAGCATCAAAATGGTGAAGATTTTCTTTTAAACAAATGGGGCAGTTTAGTTGAAGATAAGAAACTAGGATTAGTAAATAGCTTTGACAGAAAATTCATTTTGAATTATAGTAAGTACTACACTAACTACTAAAGGAGTTATCATGGAAGAACTTTACAAAGAACTTCAGAAATGGGGCTTTTCGCAATATGAATGTAAAGCATATATAGGACTTTTAAAAAATTACCCCATAACAGGATATGAAATAAGTAAAAGATCAGGTGTACCTCGTTCAACGATCTATGAAGTATTGGCAAAATTAATAGATAAAGGTGCGGTTTATGTAGTACCTTCTGACCCTGTGACCTATGCACCCTTACCGGCAAAAGAATTAATCCGCCGATTGCGTAATAACTTCGAAAATTCTATGGATTATCTTGAAAAGAATTTATCTGCTTTAGAAAGTGAACAGGAAGTAGATGTCATTCGACGCATCAGCAGTGATGAATATGTTGATGCCGAAATGATTGACATGATAGATAAAGCAGAAGAAGAACTATGGTTGTCGATTTGGGAACCACAGGTCTCTTGTATAAAAAGTGCTATAGATAGGCGTGTAAAAGAAATCCATGTTTTTTCTATTCTTTTTGGAGCACCTGAGATTCAGCTTGGTGTAACTACTCACCACAATTACATGGCTCCAGAAGTAGCTGAGGAACGTATGAATGGTCGATTAACGATTGTTGCGCGGGACAATAAAGAAGTATTAATTGCAAATTTTTCTCCAAATACACCTGCATGGGCGATAAAAACAGAAGATCCAGCACTTGTATTAATCGCAATGGAATACATCAGGCATGACATTATGTTTTCAGAATTAGTTAAAGAAATTGGTCCAGAGAAAACAGAAGCTCTCTGGAAAAACGACCCTAACCTATTTCATGTTGTTACTGGAAAACGGTTCAAATAACTTGAACCGTATTTTCTTTCATTTTTTCGTAGTAGTTAGTGTGTTAGCTTCTAATTTCCAAAAATAAGGAGGGAATGAAATGAGCCTATCGAACGTCCAAATGAATTCGTCTCAGAGGTATGAAGATAGCTTTATCAAAGGAGTAAAAGATTGTATCCCTACATTACTGGGTTATTTAAGTATCGGAATAGCTGCTGGTGTTATTCAAAAGGCTGCGGGACTTAGCATAGCTGAGATAGCTCTGATCAGTTTAATTCTCTATGCTGGCTCAGCTCAGTTTATTGCTGCAGGAATGATGGCAACAGGTAGTTCTCTTACTGCCATTATTATTACTATTTTATTTGTTAATCTTCGTCATATTTTACTTAGTGCAGCCCTAGCACCTTATTTTCGGCATCTTTCTCCACTTAGGAACATGCTAGTAGGTTCTCTCCTCACCGATGAGACATTCGGTGTCGCGATTAGTGAGACTGCGAAAAAAAACCAAATTAGTGAAAAATGGATGCATGGCCTCAACATAACAGCTTATCTAAATTGGTTTGTTGCTAATTTAGCAGGAGCATTTTTGGCGCAATGGATTTCAAATCCTGAAAAATTCGGTCTAGAATTTGCCTTGCCAGCCATGTTTATTGGAATTCTTATACTAACAATGTTAGGACGAAGTAAAATCAAACTTGATATAGTTGTCGCAATTATAGCAGTTGTCATTGCTGTGGGAAGTACTTTCTTGTTGTCCAGCAGTATGGGTGTTATTGTTGCTACAATTATTGCTTCAACAATAGGAATGGTGGTGGAAAAATGGAAGTAAGATGGGAAGTTTTTTTGATTATTCTAGGGTCAGCTTTTGTAACGTTCATTCCAAGGGTCGTTCCCCTTATGGTACTAAGTCGTTTCGAATTACCAGAATGGGGAATGCGATGGTTAAATTATGTCCCCATTTCTGTTATAGCTGCTTTGATTGGTCAAGAGATATTTATACATGATGGAAAGATTGCATCCCTTACAAATAACATTGAATTTTTAGCAGCCATACCGACTTTTTATATTGCGATAAAAACACGTAGTTTACTGGGAACCGTACTGGGAGGTATTATTTCCATTATAATTTTACGCTTTTTGTTTCAAATCTAAATACTTTATTTGGGCAAATGCCATGTAAATACAACAGCCATTGCAGGAAAGAATAACTATAGAACGCAGGGTAAAAAATAAGGGTTGAAATCGATGTTGAATTTAATTGCTATAATAAAAGCATAGCTTATTGGAAAGAGCATATTTCGATCCACAGATAAATACATGCCCAATAATGACCGAAATGGTCAGCCAGCAAAACTAGCGATTGGTCCATCTAGAAGAAGTCCTGCTCTCCACAAAGGTTTAAGCAGGACCATTCTCTTTTACATTCTATCTACAAATTCTTAGCTATATACGGCTTGCTGTAATGGCTCGTTCCGCCGCCGCCAACCAATACTCGTCCGCCCTTGTTGAAAATGAGCAGCTTGCTCGAACCGTTAGTTAACAAGACGGTCACTTTCGCGCGATTGGCTGTTGCAATATAGATCACGTAGCCGCTTTTTGACACAATGGTTCTCCATTTCCGGTCGAACTCGGATCTGGCGACACGGTTGGAATAGACTTGGTTCTCGACTTTACGGGTTGCTGTTTTTTTGAGCATGCAGAATGTCACCTCCCGTCATTATCATCATATGCATGCCCTGCCGATTGGAATGGACAATTATCAAGGCTTGGCAAGCCTGTTTTGTTTGCATTGACTCTCAAACCGGATTATGATAACAGTAAACACAGCACTACCGAAACCGTACATCACAAAGGAGTGAATTAAATGGCAAAGAGCAGCGCACGCAAGCACCGGGATAAAATGATCCGCGAAGGGAAACGGAATCCCGAACTTAACAGGAGCATTTTTGCCCTTGTCGATATGACCCAGCGTCGAACGAAAACAAAAGCGGAAAAATTGAAACAGCAAAAGCATAAAAGACCGTTATCCTTTCAAAGTGATGATGGTCTTTTTTCTGCGGTTTGATCTTCGCAATCCGCTCTACTAATCTTGTAGCTAACGCCACCGAGTTAAAAACCACTTTTTTAATATTCTGGCGATGGAAGGTGACGCTAGCCGGAAGGCACATACCAATAAACAAGAACCACAACACAATGATTAGCCGTTTCGTGGGGAAATTCTTTAGCTCCTCTTATTTTTGGGTTGCTGAAAAATTATTTTTTATTGGTTGGGTATAATTCCAACTATCAATCTAATATTGTATTTTTTAATCAATTCATCTTCTTGTATACTACCATTCGCACCACTTCCATCTTGATACTGTTCTGAAAACCAAGCATTTGGAAACCCATGTTCATATCTTGTTACCACGTTCATAATCGCCCATATAATACCAAGCCAGTCTTGGTTCATAATATATTGTTATGAAATGCTATTCCTGGAGCACCTTCCGCATTCAATAAAAGTGCACACAGATAAATCAAGCAAAAGACAAAAAAATTCATTTTGGATAACGGTTATTTCAGGCCGTATTTCTAAAAATGGATTTTTTCTGTCCTATTTGTTACTGTAATTGTTCTGTGAACAAAGCTATCGTTTATTCCTTCAAAGTCTATAACATCTCGATAGCCAAATGATTCCCCCTATCAAATTAAACTCTATCTTTTCTTAGTCATAAAAGTGCATGTATGACCTATATTTTCTTGCGTTACTCTTGCGAATATTCAATAAATTTCTACCTTCATAGTTGTAGGATTTAATGGAAGAATGCAATTTCTTCCAAGGGAAGCTTTTCGCTTATCAATTCTTGACTAATCCTTTTAAAATTTACTGAGTCATCCTTTTGAATCTTAGCGAGATTTTCTCCAACAATCTATATGTCTTTAATATCTGCTTTTGCGTATAGTTCTCTTCGTCTAATCAAAGTATCTAGAGACATGTTCGATCTTTGGTACTCGATTGCCCATTCTTGTCCATTCTTAAATGGTATATCCCAGACCAGCTCAGAGTATAAAAAACGCCAAATCGGATATGTTCGGGGCTAACATATATTTTTGCGAAATGTTAGTGGCCCCCTACCATTAGCCAAATCCTATTTATATATTCCCTCATAATATAAACAAGCTAAAACAATATTAAATTGGTTGAAAGGAGTGAGAACGAAGTGTCTCTAAAGAAATTTGTAGATGCATTACCTATTCCTCCTGTTATTGAACCAAAAGGTAAACGTGATGGCATACCTTTTTATGAGGTAAAGATGAGGCAAATCCAACAAAAACTACATCGAGATCTACCGCCGACTACCGTTTGGGGCTATAACGATATGTACCCAGGTCCGACATTTGATGTTCGCAGGAATCGTCCCATTCTTGTGAAGTGGGAAAATAAACTACCTTATCAACACCTTCTGCCAGTAGATACGACCGTTCATGGTGCCGATCCTAGTCAACCTTCTGTCAGAACGGTGACCCACTTGCATGGGGGGCGTGTTCGCCCGGAAAATGACGGATATCCAGAAGCCTGGTTTACCAAAAACTACGAAAACGTCGGCAGCAAATTCTTGCATGAAGTTTACTACTATCCGAATTGTCAGCGTCCGACTACTCTCTGGTATCATGATCATGCCCTTGGGATCACTCGATTAAATGTGTATGCCGGGTTAGCAGGGTTTTATCTTATTCGAGACCAGAAAGAGGAAAAACTGAATCTCCCACGAGGAAAATATGAAATTCCCTTAGTGATCCAGGATCGTTCCTTCTATCCTGACGGTCAGCTCTTCTATCCATCCCAGCCCGGCCAAGAACCACCACCTGCACCACAGCCACCTCCTCCAACCGATCCAGACCTCCCGAACCCATCGGTTGTTCCGGAATTTTTCGGAAATACGATTCTCGTCAATGGAAAAGTGTGGCCCTATCTTGAAGTCCAACCGCGAAAATACCGATTTCGAATCCTCAATGGTTCCAATTCCCGTTTTTACCGTATGCGATTGAGTTCAGGTCAAGATTTCATCCAAATCGGTACGGATGGTGGGTTATTGAAAAAACCTGTACCGATTTCTGAAATTATACTGGCTCCGGCAGAACGAGCAGATGTAATCGTCGATTTCTCCAGACATAAAGGGGAGAATATCATACTGACAAATGATGCACCAGCACCTTTTCCTGATGGAACTCCTCCGTCACCAGACATTTCGCAAATTATGGAATTTCGCGTTAAACAAAAAGGTTCCAAGAAGGATAACAGTAAAGTTCCCAAAAGACTAAGTTGCTTGGAGAAACTTGATCCTAAAGATGCTATAACTGTCCGAAAAAACTTTTTAGTTGAAAGTACCGATCAATTTGGACGACCGTTGCTCTTACTCAATAACATGAGGTGGTTCGATTTAATTACAGAAACACCATATAATGGAACAATCGAAATTTGGGAACTTTATAATGTAACCCCTGATACCCATCCGATTCATTTGCATCTGATTCAATTTCAGATTCTCAATCGAGCACCAATTACCGTGGATGAAAATGGGAATATCATTGATGTAGGAAAAGCAAAGGAACCTGATCCGAATGAAATGGGTTGGAAAGATACGGTACGTGCAAACCCTGGTGAAGTTACCCGTATCATTGCACGTTTTGGGCCGTTTACCGGAACTTATGTTTGGCATTGCCATATCCTTGAACATGAAGATCATGATATGATGCGACCATACGAAGTACTCCAAAACCACGATTTTGATCCATGGATCCCTATTCGAGGTGTATGTCGGGACGATTCATTCACCCAATGTTGTCATAAAGACGATGAAAACTGTAAATGTAAAGAACGTAACCCTAAAAAATAAAAAAATATATGCTCCCCTCCAGATAGACAGGTGAAATATCATAACCTGTAGCAGAGGGGGGCTTTTTTATACGTTGATTTTTCTAGTGAAGAGCATCAATCCTATAGATTCCATCACAAGAGTTTCGTTTTTGATTTGGTAAATGAAATAACGCAGATTTTTAGAGATTAAGTTTAAAAAAAGGTAGTTTTGATCTACATTTCCACCCTACTTTAGTTCCGATACTAACCATTCTGCCTCGTTCGAGGGTTCCAATTGATCCAACCAATTCAATGATTCCAAAATAAATCCTCCAGTTGTTTATTGTAGTAAAAAACCTCATTCCTCCCTTCTTCATAGTTTGGAATGAGGTAATAAATTCAGCTAGAATGGTTTCTGCTTTTTCCGAGAAACAATTACAATAAATTCATCTGGAGAATCACCTTGAATTACATCTAAAACAATAACGTTAACGGTATGCCTAACTGTTTCTCCTTCTAGTCTTAAAGGGATATCTTTTGATTCAATTTTCTAAACTACTGCTTGTAATACCTCTTTGCTCTTTTTTGCTTGTTTTACAAAGTCTAAAGGATCACTCGTCCAAAAAATATGTTGTTCACTCATAAAAAATATCCTCCTCTAACATTTATAGTTTTATGATCTTACATCTTGAAAAAAACAAAAAAGAGCACACAAGATTATGGAGTTAGTATAGTTTCATGGACACCTCTTAGTTAAGTCCTTACAATGAAAACAAGAGGAGATGAGTCCGGATGGAACACAAAAAAACGAACAAGAGATACAATGAAGATTTTAAAAGAACAGTGG